>NZEI01000051.1:0-6779 GCA_002690405.1 Gammaproteobacteria bacterium | reverse complement strand
GTNGAGAGTANTGACGGATCTAGCTAATTCAAGAAAAATGTTTTAAGCTTGAAATGATTAGTTGCCGGCGGAATGCTGTTCCGTCTCTTTCAATTGCCGGTCACTGCCGCCGTGCAGTCTAGCGCTGATGGTGTCTAAAGATGTCGATGAAAATCGCCTGTCTCGGGGGCGGCCCGGCGGGCCTCTATTTCGCGATAAGCATGAAGTTGCGCAACGCTTCACACGACATCACCGTGATTGAGCGCAATCGCGCCGACGACACGTTNGGATGGGGTGTGGTGCTNTCNGACGAGACGCTGGNNAACCTGAAGNACAANGATCCGGTCAGCGCCGAAGCCATCCAGNNCNGNTTTGCCTANTGGGACGATATCGCGCTNGTGCATCGNGGNGAACGNCTTGTGTCNTCCGGCCACGGNTTNTGNGGCATCGGNCGTCGANAATTGCTNGNGCTTCTNCAGGAACGCGCNNTNNCGCTNGNCNTNAAGCTGGAATTCGANACCGAAATCGATGATATNGANGCGCTGTGCGANCAGCATGACCTNGTTGTNGCGGCCGACGGGGTNAANTCNNGGGNACGCGCCCATTTCGNGNCGCATTTNCGACCNGAANTNGACCGCCGCGCCTGCAAGTTCGTATGGCTCGGNACCCACCAGAAATTCNACGACGCCTTNACCTTCATNTTCGAGGAAACGGANCANGGNTGGGTNTGGGCGCACGCNTACCAGTTNGACAGCGACACGGCNACCTTCATCGTCGANTGCAGCGAGGCNACCTGGGANGCCTGGGGATTCGAGTCCATGTCGCAGGACGAGAGCATCGCCGCCTGCGAACGGATTTTCGCCGCCCATCTCGACGGGAAGGGCCTCATGTCAAATGCCCGTCATCTTCGCGGGTCGGCATGGCTGAATTTCAATCGGGTGCTTTGCGAAACCTGGTTTCACCGCAATGTCGTTCTGCTTGGCGATTCGTCGGCAACGGCACATTTCTCAATCGGGTCCGGAACCAAGCTGGCGCTGGAATCGGCCATCGCCCTCGCCGATCTGATAAACAGCGAGGATCGGCTGGAAGCGGCCTTCACGCGATACCAGGAAGACCGACGACTGGATGTTCTGAAGCTTCAGTCGGCCGCCCGAAACTCAACCGAATGGTTCGAGGATGTGGAGCGTTATCTGCATCTTGATCCTGTTCAGCTGAATTACTCGCTTCTCACAAGGTCGCAGCGTATCTCGCACGAGAACCTTCGCGTGCGGGACGCCAAGTGGCTGAAGTCAGCTGAAATGTGGTTCCAGCAGCAGGCCGGCGCCGACGGTGGCCACCGCGCGCCGATGTTCGCCCCGTACAGGCTCCGCGATATGCATCTGAAGAACCGGCTCGTCGTCTCGCCGATGGCGCAATACAAGGCCGTCGACGGCACCCCCACGGACTGGCACATGGTCCATTATGGGGAACGTGCGAAGGGCGGCGCGGGCCTCCTGTACGCGGAAATGACCTGCGTCAGCGCCGAAGGGCGGATCACACCCGGCTGCCCCGGTCTCTACGCACCTGAGCATGAGGCGTCCTGGAAGCGCATCGTGGACTTTGTGCATGCGGAAACCGATGCGAAATTCTGCATGCAGATCGGCCATGCCGGACGCAAGGGGTCCACCCAGGTGGGGTGGGAGGACATGGACGCGCCGCTGAAGGACGGCAACTGGCCCCTGCTGTCCGCATCGGCCATTGCGTGGGCACCCGGCAACGACTTGCCAAAAGCCATGGACAGGGACGACATGGATATTGTGCGCGAGCAGTTCGTTGCCGCGACCCGGATGGCGGAGAGATGCGGCTTCGACATGGTCGAGCTTCACGCTGCGCACGGCTACCTGATTTCCTCCTTCATTTCCCCACTGTCGAATATCAGGACCGATGACTATGGCGGCAGCCTTGAAAACCGCCTCCGCTACCCTCTCGAGGTGTTCGGCGCGATGCGTGCCGTTTGGCCCGCGGAAAAGCCGATGTCGGTGCGCATCTCGGCGACGGACTGGACGGGCGACAACGGCGTAGACGGAAGCGAGGCGGTCGAGATCGCGGAGGCCTTCCGCATTGCCGGGGTCGATATCGTCGACGTGTCGGCGGGCCAGACATCCATTGAGGCGCGCCCCGTTTACGGCCGGATGTTCCAGACACCGTTTTCAGACCGCATTCGCAACGAGCGCAACATACCCACCATGGCGGTCGGCAACATCTACGAGCCTGACCATGTCAACTCCATCCTTATGGCCGGGCGGGCCGACCTTGTCTGCCTGGCGCGTCCGCATCTTGCCAACCCCTACTGGACGCTTCACGCAGCGGCGGCGCTTGGCGACGAGGCTGCGGCATGGCCGGACCCCTATCTTCCGGGGCGGGACCAGTTGCAAAGGCTCTCCGAACGTGGTGAAGGATTCGGCATTCGCGTCTGAACGGCATGGTCCGGGCGAGCCAAATTGACGGAGGTGGAATGAAAACCGAGAACGGAGAGGAGACTGTGGATCTGTCGCACAGAAGAGTTCTTGTCACGGGTGGGGGAAGCGGACTTGGCCGAGTTCTGGCGGTCGAGTTTGCGAACACCGGCGCAGAGGTCCATGTTTGCGGACGTCGCCGGGAGCCGCTCGATGAACTTGCCTCCGGGCGAAAAAACGTCTTTGCGCACAAGCTCGATGTTGCAGACGAGGACGGCACCGAGGCCATGTTCGATTCCATCGGCCCGGTCGAGATTCTGATCGCCAATGCCGGCGTCGCCGACAGTGCGCCACTGCACCGGACATCCAGCGAGATGTGGCATCAGATCATGGCGGTCAATCTGACCGGCTGCTTTCTGACCTTCCGTGCCGGGCTGAAACGGCTTCAGGACGCGAAGGCGCCATGGGGCCGTCTCATCGCCATTTCATCGACCACCGGCCTTTCCGGGCACAAATATGCAAGCGCCTACAGCGCCTCGAAACACGGCGTCAACGGCCTCGTCCGGTCCGCGGCAGCGGAACTCGCCGGTAGCGGCATCACAGCCAATGCTCTTTGCCCAGGCTATCTCAATACCGAGATGACAGGCCGCACAATCGACAACATCGTCGGCAAGACTGGCAAGAACCGGCAGCAGGCCACCGAAATTCTGGCAGGCATGAGCCCGCTTGGAAGGCTGATTGCGCCAACGGAAGTCAGCAAGGCGGCGCTGTGGCTGTGCGGCCCGGGAACGGATGCGGTAAACGGGCAGACAATCGCGATCAATGGTGGTGAAAGATGACCCTGCCTCAAGGCATTGCAGAACCCGATGGCGCCCATGCCAGCATAACCGTTCCGCTTTCGAAGCAACGTTTGCGGGTCTGGCTCAGGCTGCTTGACAGTAACCGCGAGATGCTTGGACAGCTTCGCGGGTCGCTCCGCGCCGAATTCGACACCACTCTGCCCCGCTTCGACGTGCTGGCCACCCTGGACCGCTATCGCGACGGGCTCCGCATGAGCCATCTTTCGGCTCATCTCAAGGTCTCCAACGGCAATGTGACCGGCATTGTCGACAGCCTGATCCATGAGGGGTTAGTCACACGCCGGGTGGACAGTGATGACAAGCGGGCGACCACTGTTCGTCTCACTCGGCTTGGCATCGACAGGTTCGCGGCCATGGCACGCGCCCATGAAAGATGGATAGACACGATGTTCACGGAACTGGACAGCCATGCGCTGGACCAGCTTTCTTCACTTCTCGACCAGCTTCACGGAGGCCCCAAATGACCACCATGCGGAATTTCGCGCCCGTGCATTTCGACTGGCAATGGGATGCTGGCATTGCCACCGTCAGCCTGCATGGGGCGGCACGCAAGAACCCGTTGACCTTCGAAAGCTATGCCGAGCTTCGGGACATGTTCCGCGAACTGGCCTACGCCGATGATGTTGACGTGGTGGTACTGACCTCGAATGACGGAAACTTCTGCTCTGGCGGAGATGTTCATGACATCATCGGGCCGCTGGTGGAAATGGATATGAAAGGGATCCTGACCTTCACCCGTATGACAGGCGATCTCGTCAAGGCAATGCTTGCCTGCGGAAAGCCTGTCATCGCAGCTGTCGACGGCATCTGCGTCGGCGCAGGCGCCATCCTGGCGATGGCTGCTGACATGCGTCTTGCCACCCCCGAAGCCAAAGTGGCTTTCCTGTTCACCCGCGTCGGCCTTGCCGGATGCGACATGGGTGCCTGCGCCATGCTGCCGCGAATCATCGGTCAGGGACGCGCCGCCGAACTGCTTTACACGGGCAGGACGCTGCAGTCTGACGAGGGGTTGTTCTGGGGCTTCTGGAACGCCGTTCACCCGGCCAACGAGATCGACAAGGCTGCCCGCACGCTCGCGGAGCGTGTGTCCAGCGGGCCTGGTTTCGCGCATATGATGACCAAGACGCAGCTGAACCAGGAATGGGCAATGAGCTTGGAAACGGCGATTGAGAGTGAGGCGCAGGCGCAGGCAATCTGCATGCAGACCGAAGATTTCCGACGCGCCTACCGTGCTTTTGTTGCAAAGGATAAACCTGTTTTTGAGGGTGACTGATGGCGGACCGCAGCTTTCTTGACTGGCCTTTTCTCGAAGATCACCATCGCGTGGTGGCGGCGGAGCTTGACGCCTGGTGTGCCGCCAACCTCCCAACAAGCCATGATGACGTCGACGCCGCCTGCCGTGAACTGGTGTCGCGGCTCGGAACCGATGGATGGTTGCGGCATTCGGCCAATCTGGACAGGCCGGCGCTGGATGTCCGGTCGCTTTGCCTGATCCGCGAGACATTGGCCCGCCACGACGCTCTGGCCGATTTCGCATTTGCAATGCAAGGCCTCGGCATGGGGCCGGTAACCCTGTTCGGTGATGAACGGCAAAAGCAGTGGTTGCAGCGGACAACGGCTGGAACAGCAATTGCCGGCTTCGCGCTTTCAGAACCTGCGAGTGGCTCAGATGTCGCCAATCTGGCCACCACTGCCGCGAAGGATGGAAGGAACTGGGTTTTAAACGGTGAGAAGACATGGATATCGAACGGTGGCATAGCTGACATATATACTGTCTTTGCGCGGACTGGCGAAGCGCCGGGCGCAAGGGGCCTATCCTGTTTTTTGGTACCGGCCGACACGGCCGGCCTCAAGATCGAGGAACGAATTGATGTAATCGCACCCCATCCGTTGGCGCGTCTTTCCTTTGATGGAATGCGGCTTCCGGAAAGTGCCCTGATTGGCAACGCCGGCAAAGGTTTTGGGATCGCCATGGCGGTTCTGGACGTTTTTCGCTCCACCGTTGGTGCGGCAGCTCTTGGGCTTGCGCGACGCGCGCTTGATGAAGCCCTGGCTCGTGTCACAACGCGCGAACTTTTTGGCGCACCAATGGCGATGATGCCTACAGTCCAGGCAAGCCTTGCCGAAATGGCACTCGACATTGACGCGTCGGCTTTGTTGGTTTACCGCGCCGCCTGGACAAAGGACGCTGGGGCAGAAAGGATCAGCCGCGAGGCTTCAATGGCAAAGCTTCACGCGACCGAAATAGCACAGAAAGTCATAGACAAGGCCTTGCAACTGCATGGGGGCGACGGCGTCCGCAGCGGCCAGGCCATCGAGAAACTCTACCGAGAGGTTCGGGCTTTGAGAATTTATGAAGGCGCCAGCGAAGTTCAGAAGCAGATTATCGCAAAACAAATGTTGAGCTCCTTTGAGGCCGAATGATTTTCTTGTCGAAATAAGCCATTGCTGCAATGTGTTTGTTCTGGTCCTCGATTGTACAGCTTTGACATATGTCACTGATGTCACTGAAAATTGTTTAGGCTCTCAGACGTGCCATGATTAATCGACCCAACATCCTGATGATCATGACCGACAACCAGCCGGCTGACATGCTCGGCTGCTATGGCAATGACGAGGTGCTGACACCGCATATCGACCGGCTTGCCGCCACCGGCACACGGTTCAGCAACGCCTTTTGCGTGAATGCCATGTGCTCGCCATGCCGGGCCTCGGTCCTGACCGGGCTGATGCCGTCGGCTCATGGTGTGCACACCTGGCTGGATGACGGGCTGGCATCCGAATGGCCCGAGGACTGGAACGCCATTGGCGAATTCGCCACCCTTCCCGGGCAGCTGAAGTCCGCCGGCTACAGCACCGCCCTGATCGGCAAATATCATCTCGGCCAGCCCTGGCGCGCGCCTGCCGACTATGATCACTGGGTGACATTCCCGCATGGTCATACCGTCAGCTTCCATGGCAACCGGATGATCGAGAACGGCAAGGAGTCCGTTCATGAGGGCCATTCGGTCGACTTCTTCGCCGACCGTGCGGTGGATTATCTGGGATCGCGCAGGAGCGAGCCGGACCCCTTTTTCTGCTTTGTTCCCTTTAACGGCCCCTACGGCCACTGGCCGGCCATCCGCGGCGAATCACAAACACGCTTTGACGAAATCTACCGCGACCTGCCGCTTCATTCGATCCCGCGCGAAGGGCTGAACAGGCGCGTCATCGAGCGTTACACGCAGCGCGTCGTCGAGGCCGGCGGCACGCCGCATGAACGTTTCGCCGGCCCGCTGCTGCTGCCGAACGAGACCACGAGCCTTCGCAACTATTTCGCCCAGACATCGCTGATCGATGACGCGGTCGGGCGAATCATGACGGCGCTCGACGAAAACGGGCTGGCTGAAGACACCATCGTCATCTACACGGCCGATCACGGTTTCTCGCTGGGGCATCACGGCATCTGGGGGCACGGGCTTGCCGCATGGCCGTCTTCCATGCTGCGGCCAAGCTATCATGTGCC
>NZEI01000050.1 GCA_002690405.1 Gammaproteobacteria bacterium | reverse complement strand
TTCCTTGGGCTTTGCCTGGGGGGTTCTTACTTCATGGCTTTGCTTGAGGGGTTCTTACTTATCGTGGACCTTGGTCGGAAAGATAGCGTTCATAATTATTGAAATCTACAATGCGTAAAATATTGCATTTTTGAATATTGAAATCTAGAATGCCGAGTAGTCCGCCCATTTCACTATATGCAGCATTAGACGCGTTTTCCGTCTGTGTAGCGGTATCGTGACCTTGCGCCAGTTCTGCGGATGCGGCACCCAACGACCCTGCTGCGGCACCGGTATAGCGCCCAGTTGCATTTCTACCGGTCCCTCGGTTGGGGGTCATCCCCATCAAAATTACCATCATGATGCCGACCACCAAAATCCAAGACATGATTTCCTGAGATGTTTTGTCCGAGAGGAAAAACAGGATAGGTTGCATGTAGTCGGGGAACCCGCTGCCATCGGCGTTGATGGGCTCTCCGAGAATGACATGGTCGACAATAATCTTCAGTGGCCAGGGTAAAAGCAGAATACGTAGCACGTGCTCAAAGGTAATAAAGCCGAGTTTTGTGAAGATACGAGCTTTAAACAGGCTTAGGTATGAAAGTAGTTTGGCAAAGACTCGTATTGTTTGTTGAAACGAGATCTCCGGATCACTGTTTTGCCTTACGGTTGGGGTGCTGCTCATAGCTGCTGCTCGTTAAAGGTTCGCTGTGAAAGCCTTGCCTCGGTCTCAACAAAAGCGCGGTAGAAACCACTCTCGATCGACATGAGTTGGGTATGCGATCCCTGCTCGAGCAGTCTGCCTTGGTCGATATACAAGATAGTGTCCGCTTGTTGAATAGTGGATATGCGATGCGTAATCAGAAATACCGCTCGCTTCTGCGCCCACTCTGTGAGGCGCTGGAGAACGCGATGCTCGGTAGCAGCATCAAGGGCTGCGGTGGGCTCGTCGAGAACAAGGATCGGTGCGCCTTTTACAAGGGCGCGCGCGATTGAAAGACGTTGGCGCTGGCCGGTGGATAGCTTGCCGCCTCGATCACTCAATACCGTGTCTAACCCTTCGGGTAAGCTGGCAATGTATTCCTCTACGCAGGCGACCTTCACGGCTTCCATAAGCTGCGCGTCGGTAGCCTCTGGCAGTGCATAGCGAATGTTGTCGCGTAAAGATAAACCAAACAAGACGTTTTCCTGTAAAGCGACCGATACATTTGCGCGCAAACTCTCTAGGTCTAGATCTCTAAGATCCACACCATCAATTGATACCGAGCCAGTGTCGGGATCGAAAAGCCGGGAAATCAAACTCATTAAGCTGGTCTTGCCGGAACCGGTTGGTCCGACAATTGCGGTCACTGTACCTGGCTTTACGCTAAAGCTAATGTCCTGCAAAACAGGTCTTTCGGGTTCGTAAGCAAAGCTTACTTTGTCAAAGCGAAGCTCGTGGTGAAATCCTCCTAGTGCCGGGGCATTAGGTTTGGATTTGACGTCGGGCTCAATGTCGAGAATATCGAATACTCTATTCAGGCCCATAGCCATGTCTTGTGCCCGGGTCCAGCGGTCGACTAAGTCACGGATGGAGACGCTGGAAGCGCCTAAATATTCCTGAGCGGACTGATATGCGGAAAGATTCCAGCGTAAGAAACTTAGGCCGACGAGCGCCACTAATACACTGGCGTAGGTTTCGCGCTCGCCAAATGCCCAGATGGCGGTCAGGTATTGCCCATATAACAGCGCGCCCGCGGCGATTGTGAAGGTGACAATCCCAATAACCGCCATTAATGAGCGGACGCGGTATGACGCATTGAACGCATTGATGGAGTCTGACTCGAAACGCTGTTGCTCTTTCTCCTCTGTGCTAAAAGCCTTGATAAGCCGGGTACTTGCAAACGTTTCCTGTACGCGTGATGTGAAATTCGAATTAGCTTGGCGGCTGGCCAAAGAATTGACTCGCATGCGGGGTGAAAACCAGCGCGCCCATATTAAGGTGCCGACTATAATTGACAACGCCATCAGCCCTAAAATTGGATCCAGCGCAAACAGAAAGATGATGCCGGTAAAATAGGTGATCAGGACCTGTAGCGCTTGCGTAATTTCGCCGATGACAGCCGTTACTTGAGAGCTGTCCTGATAAATTCGATATACAGAATCGCCAACCCGATGATTGCTGTGGTAGCGCAGGGATAACTGATGCCAGCGGCCTACTAAAGCAACGCGTAGATCCTGATTCACCCTTTGCATGATGTAGATGTAGTAATAGGGTAGTGCGAAACCAAGCGGCAACTGCGCGAGCCAGCCGAGTACCAAAAACACGGCATAGACCGATTTCAGGCTGTGGCGCTGCTCCGACGAGAGAGGATTGAGTTCTATACTGGCACTGTCTTGGTTGGGCGAATCAACTGGTTTGGAGCCCTCTATTGGGGTACCCGCGAGTTCAGGATCTGCGATTAGATCCGCAATAAACGGCGTCAGCGGTNTCGCCTGCAGAATCGATTGGCTGACTACGTCTACAGAAAACAATGAAATCAAAATCAGCAGTAGTGTNGANGCCCATACTCCGACAAAGTAATAAATTANGTGGCTTCCAAGGCGGATTCTGAAGCGCAACCTGCCGGCTTGNAACTGNTATTGAAACANCCAAATCCCTGCGCTGACGGCGCACATGATCGCGATATAAACATTGTCGAGTAGGCCCTCGACGACGAATACCGCAAATAAAAAACTCACAGCTCCGATAATGAAAAGACTTGTCGAAAGAACNGCATAAACTTTTTTCTNGGCAACGAGCAGGCACCACGAAAGGACTGCCATTGCAAAAGTGGTGATCAGCAAAAAATCATATAACCAACTTTCGTTATAGGGCAGCACCCCNGTAACTGGGCCAAGGGCAGCGGTTAGGGTGGCGAGCGGTGGTATATGCTTAAAACTCCATCNTGTCGCCTGGNTATCGGTAGGCGCATCAGGTGCNCTGGANNGCGTCNCGGATTCGGTGTGTCCGAAAGGTGTCGGNCNTGTTGCCGCGTCGCTGCCTGAAAATGACAGCTCACGCCAGTATCCAAGAATATAGGGCTTCAGGAATGGCCAAGTTCGGGCAAAAATCATGGCAATGGCGACGAAGCCCTGGTCTGCGGCAGGACTGTCTTTTTGATCTTCGTTTACGGGGCCTGGGCCAAGAAATGGCAGAGCCTTGGCCCGGTTTGAATTGCTCATGAACGCCCCCGACGTTGCTCGGATCAGCCTATAAAGCCGCGTCGCGGTGGGTCAACGCTTGTATTTATTAGTTCACCCATAAACTGCTTAGCGATTAGCTGGCTAGGTCTAGCTGCACGCCATTTATGGGCTGTAATTCCGCCATACGGTTAAGATCGGAGTCGCTTGTGCAAAACCTTGCTTGTTTCAAATGTGCGGCGAAAATGGGGGAAATCTACGGTTCGAGCGTTGCGTTCGCTTCGTGAAAGTTCTTACGCTGTTGGGGTAATTGTCCAAGGAGGTTGGAGATGGTGCAGATAACGCCAGACTATGCTGAGCGTGTTTACGCAGGGGTATTAGGTAAGGTAATCGGCGTCTATTTGGGGCGGCCTTTTGAGGGATGGTCGTACGAGCGGATTCAGCAACGGCTCGGCGATATTGAATATTATGTCCACGACAAGCTCGACGTACCGCTTATCGTCACGGATGACGACATAGCTGGCACGTTCACTTTCATTCGCGCGCTGGAAGATCACGGAACCAACCCAGACATCAGTCCAAAAGATATCGGTGAAAGTTGGCTCAATTATCTCATCAAGGGCAGAAGCGTGTTGTGGTGGGGTGGCTTAGGCCAGTCCACTGAGCACACCGCCTACCTGCGTCTCGCCAGCGGTATAGACGCACCGATGAGTGGGTCAATGGAAATGAATGGGCAGGTGGTTGCGGAGCAAATTGGCGCGCAAATATTCATTGACGGATGGGCCATGGTCGCGCCAGGTGACCCGGATCAGGCTGTAAAGTTTGCCGAAGCCGCGGCTAGAGTGAGCCACGACGGGGAAGCTGTTAATGGCGCGAAGGTTTTAGCCGCTATGGAGGCTATGGCTTTTGTGGAAAACGACATTCAGAAGCTCATTGATATTGGCCTGAGTTATATTCCTAAAGATTCGGTTATTGCTAGGATGATCGCTGACTTGCGTGCCTGGTATGCCGTAGAGAAAGATTGGCGTGCCACAAGAGAGAAATTGGAAGCAAACTATGGGTATGACAAATATGGCGGCAACTGCCATATGGTGCCGAACCACGGTTTGATCATTCACTCGCTACTGCACGGCGAGGGCGATTTTTCTGAGACTTTAAAGATTGTTAACACCTGNGGTTGGGATACAGACTGTAATTCCGGCAATGTGGGCTGCCTTATGGGCTTACTGGTGGGCTTAGAAGGCATCGATGCGAGTGTTGATCGAGGTATTGATTGGCGCGGCCCAGTCGCCGACCGGTTGTACTGTCCGACCTCGGACGGCGANCGNTGTATAAGTGATTGCGCGCGCGAAGCCAAACAGATCATCAACATGGGCCATACGCTTGCTGGCGAGCCCAGTTTCGAACCGAAGCAAGGTGCGCAATTCCATTTCAGCTTTCCTGGCTCTGTTCAGGGCTTCCAAGTTCAATCGGGCTCGGCGGAGTTGAGCAACTTGCAGGGTGGGTCGTTGCGCATTGTTGGTAAGTCAGGAGCGCGAATTGGCACACCTGTATTTGCNCCATCGATAGAAATCGCTGANTACTTTGANAAGGCGCACTACAAACTTATGGCTTCGCCAAGGATATTTTCGGGTCAAAATGTGTCTGCGAGTATTAGCGAGCCCGGTGCAAATCTATACATCGCCTACTACGGTGAGGATGACGAGGTGGATTATATTGATGTGGACACCACTANCGGGGATGCCACCAATCTTTCACTTCAGGTTCCCAGTCTCCCTGGGCCGATTTTCGAAGTGGGCATTCGCTTAAATAAAGACGTTTCCCTCCATTTAGATCATGTCGGTTGGCGAGGGAATCCGCAGGTGACATTCGAGCGGCCCAAGCATAAAGGACTAATGTGGAGGCGTGCCTGGGTTGACGCAGTGGATCAATTAGTAGGTTGGACGGAGATGTTCCGCCTCGTGCAAAACGAGGGTCTTGGCATGATTTCTCAGGGCACCCGTGAATGGACTGATTATGCGGTTAGTGCTGATGTCACGCCGCATCTTGTCTCGCGCGCTGGTGTCGCGGCACGGGTGCAGGGCTTAACTCGATTTTATGCGCTGCTGATCACGCGCGAGCAAAAAGTCCAGTTGGTGAAAAGCTTGCACGAAGAAAGCGTATTAGCCGAGGCCGAATTTAATTGGTCGTTCGGCGACACTTTGGATATGACGTTACGGGTAGTAGGCGATGAACTGGTAGGTGAGATCAATGGTTCGACGGTGTTAACAGCGCGAGATTCGTCGCTGGACAGCGGCGCGATCGGCCTGCTCGTCGCAGATGGCCGCAGCGCAACTCACAAAGTGGAAGTTGCGGCGGCAAATTAGCAGTATGGCAAAACGTGAGGTAGGCGCGGCGCTTGACGCTGCCGCCGATCAGAGCGCCGGTGGCATAGGAAAATCTGGAGCGGAGGTTTTATGTTAGAAACGCTGTTTTCCATGCGTGGCAAAGTCTGTGTCGTGACAGGGGGTTCTACCGGACTGGGCAGCTATATGGCTCAGGGTTTTCTCGAAGCAGGNGCTGAGCGGGTGTATATCACCGCACGTTCNGCGGATAAGTTGCAGGCTAAAGCGGAAGAACTTTCCGCGATCGCATCCGGCGAGTGTCTTCCCGTTGTTGGCGATCTATCAACGCTGGAGGGGGTTGAGGCATTGGCGGCCAGCCTCCGCGATCAAGAGTCNTTTATCGATGTGCTGGTNAATAATGCAGGACTAGGAACAGGAGGTCCTTTCGCCCAGATGAGCGCTGATGACTGGGANCGAACCATGGACATTAACCTCCGGTCGCCCCTGTTTTTGACCCAGGCGCTTCTCGATTTGTTGAAAGGCCGGGCGACAGTGGATGCACCCTCGAGCGTTATTTTTATCAGTTCGGTGGCTGCCAGTGAGATATATGCACACGTTATGGCGTATTCCACTAGCAAAAAGGCGGTGGAGCACCTGACGCCGCAGTTGGCTTTAGCCTTTGCCGATGAGCATATTCGCGTTAACGCCATTGCACCGGGCAGGTTCTATTCAGAAATGACCCGTGGTGCCTGGCAGAATCCGGAGGCCGAGGCTTATAAAGCAGAATTGCAGCGGATTCCGGCCCATCGTTATGGTGATATCCACGACATAGCAGGCGTCGCCATTATGCTGTGTAGTCGCGCAGGCGCGTACTTTACCGGTGAAGTGTTGAATGTGGACGGTGGTCATCGGCTGCGTCGCTAATCGATTCAGGTAGCTAAGCTGTTGCTTTCATTGGGCTGAAACCGATATAAGCGGCGTCGGCCTTTAGATTTGTGCTCAGTTGCCGTGCTTTTAATGGAGCTCTTGCGTCTTCGGCTCTACGAACAGCTTTAATGTGCGCGGCCAGTTTGGGGCGCCGACGCGGCTTTCTGCGTTGCGCTAGCTTTAATCCTATAAGCGGGTTATTGCCAAAATCGCTCTGATTTCAGCCAGGCGCGAATTGGATAAAGCTCTCCGGTTAGCGCATCGGAGGCCGGAGACGCCAGAAATAGGGCAAGATCCGCGACGTCTTCCGGATTCGGTGTTAGTTCCAGTCGCGGTACTGGATTGCCTTCGGCGTCGGTATTTGCGGGAATAATCCCGTAGCCCTTAAGTTCCTCGGTGGCGATGAGGCCGGGTAGAATGCAATTAACGTTAATATTGTGCTGTGCCCACATGTAAGCGAGATTGTTGGTAAGGCTTATGACGCCGGCCTTGGCAGCAGAATAGTGCAACTGATGCGGATTGCCTTTGCTGCCGGCGGTTGACGAAATGTTAATGATTTTACCACCCTGTTGTTTGATCATTTGCCGGCCAGCGGCCATGCAGGGCAGGAATACGCCTGTTAGGTTCTGGTCGACAATGGTGCGCCACTCATCTAATGGTGTGTCCTCAGCAGCGTAGCTACGTCCCCATCGCCCGGCGTTGTTTATGACCACGTCCACCGAGCCAAAAGTGGCAACTGTCTCATCGATCAGAGAGTTCACCTGTTGCTCGTCGGTTACGTCCACCGGGATGGCTGCCGCGCTATAGCCTTTTCTTTGCAGACTGGCGGCTTCTGCCGCAATTTTGTCTTGGCTACGGCTTGCAACAATAACGTTGGCGCCGGCAGCGCCGAAGTTGGCGCACATGGCGCGACCAAGACCGCCGGCTCCGCCAGTCACTATTACGGTTTTATTGTGCAGTGAAAAATTCGACATGGGTTACTCCCGTAGCTTGTGTGCAGTTGTTTGTGGTTGCGGGATCGATGAACTCTTTCTTTGTTTGGCCGTAAGCTTTTCACCTACCAGGCCCTAGTATCCAGGCTGGACAGTAGTGGATTCAAAACCTCGTTGAGTAATTGTTGGCGCCTTTCGACGTGGTCAGCATGAGTGACCAGGTTGTGCAATTCGTTGGGATCCTCAGTTAGATCGTAAAGTTCGATGGGTTCCCGGGTTTTTGCATCCGCCGAGAGTTTATGGCTGCTGGTGCGCAGCATAACGAAAGCTGATGGCGGTAGACCCAGTTCACTCAATACCGCTGTGCGTTGGGAATGGTTTGAATCACCTTCAAGAATTGGCAGAACTGACTGGCCGTCGCTGTCCTGAAGTGGTCTGGCTTCGCAGATATCAATAAGCGTTGCAACAATATCCAAGTGGCAAGTGAGGGCCTGAGCGGTACCTTGGCCTCGTCCGTTTGGCGAGCGAAACAAACAGGGTACCTTGACAGCGCCCTCATAAAAGACCTTTTTTGCAAGTAATCCGTGATCGCCAAGCATTTCTCCGTGGTCCGACGAAAAAACAATCCAGGTGTTATCCAACAGATTACGCTCTTCTAATGTTTGCAAAATCCCGCCAACACAATCATCGATTAGGGTCACCTTGCTATAGTAGTTAGCCTTCAGCAGTTGGTTTTGCGCAACGCCCATTTTATTGAGCTTGTTCGGCGCATGTTTAAGCAGTAACTCCACATGAGAGGACAGTGGGCCGGTCCGTTGGTCGCGAATCGAAAGCGGCATATCGTCAGGGTTGTATAAACTGCGATATTCAGGGGGTGCGTCCCAGGGGTCATGTGGCCCCCCGAAATTCACCTGTAAATAAAAGGGCTCGGCGTTGTCGCAGTCGTTGATCCACTCTTGCGCGAGACGGCCAATAAAGACGTCGAGGTGATCTTCGGTGGGCAACGGGGTGGGCGGTAGTTCCCATGGGTATGGTCTGGTTCCACGTAAGTACATTTCGAAATATTGCCGGTGCGCATCGAGTAACCCACGAGCGGCCAAATGGTCGGTGTATAACGAGTCGGTTAATAGTGACTCGGATGGTCCAGTAGTTTCTCTGGCGTCGACAAAACCCCAGTCTTGCATTTCTTGTTTATGCTCGCCTGCGTGCCCGGGACCGTGGCGCCAAAGGTGAGTTTTGCCGACCACGCCGGTGCGATAGCCGGCGTCTCGAATATTGCGCACGTGGCTTTGTCCGTGGCGGAGTTCTGGATCTGCAAAGGCCCATACGCCATGCTGATGAACCTTATATCCGGTCATCATACTTGCGCGAGCAGGCATACAGACTGGTGAACTGGTGAAGCATTGGCTGAAGACGGTGCCCTCTGCGGCAAGTTTGTCCAGATGCGGCGTAATCGCTACTGGGTCGCCTGCGTGGCCCATTGTGTCTGCGCGCTGTTGATCGCTGAAGATGAATACTATGTTCGGTCTAGGCATGAATCGCTCGGTTCTATCCAGTCACTATCCCATAACGTATTTACCGCGGGCAAAATAATGCAATCCGGTATGGCGCTACATTACCCCAAAATTGACTGTGCCGACCTGCGCGGGTGCCTGCCGAGATCTACGAGGGGTGGAAAAGAGTCTAGCTGCGGGGTAAACGGGCGGGCTATCTTGTTGCGTTAGGCGGTCTGCATGTGTTGCAACATATCTTCGGCAACTTGCCAAAGCTCATGGGCCAATGTTCGATTAGCGAGCAGGTGGTCGTGCTCGAGTTCGACGAGCTTGCATGCAGCAAAAAAACATCCCGACTCTTTTGCAGCATCGGGATGCGTGGCCACATAAACTTGGGTAGAGGCCCCTTCCTCAACGGTACGCAGGAACCCGCGAGCCATTAGTGCGGCTGCTTTCGTCCAAAAGGGCGCTGCATGGCTGATGTTGGTCAGAATGCTGCCGGGATGCAGTGCGTTCGACCTTAGGTTAGTGCCCTTCAGGCGGTCTGCCAATTCCAACGAAAAAAGCGCATTGGCGAGCTTCGATCTGCCGTAAGCCTCTCCGGCATGGAAAACACCCTCGCCACGCAGATTGGCAAAGTCGATGCCGCAATCGGGTGCCTGTTTGTATGCTGAATCGCTGCTGACATGAACAAAGCTCCCCACGCCCCGCTCTTGCATGGCTGGTAATAGGTATTTGATTAGCGCGAAGTGACCAAGAAAATTAGCAAAGAAAACTTTTTCGACACCATTTACCAGTTCAAGAGAGCCAAAAGGATATATGCCCGCATTGCAAATAACAGTATCCGGCACCAGATCTGCAGCCAACAAAGTGTTCGCACAGTCGCTAATCGAGGCTGGGTCGGTCAGTTCCAGGGCCAGAGGTGTGATTTTGCCCGCCATATTACGACTGGCGAGTTGCACTTTTTCTTCGGTTCTTCCTGTTGCTAAAACATGAGCGCCGCGCAATGCGAGCACTCGCATGCTCTCGCGGCCTATGCCGGAGGTGCATCCAGTGACGAGCACCGTAGTTTCGGATAGATCAAGGTGTGCGGTCACCTCTTCAGCAGTAGTGTTTTTGGTGAATTGATTCATAGAAGCAGGGCGTGATGATTATTGAAGCAGTGCCGTTGTAGATTGGTAGCTACTTATTCGCTAAAACCGGTCGGTCACGATGAGGATCCCCGATCACTGCTGGCCTGAAACGCTAATCTAATCTCCCGGTATAGAAACAATTAAAGCCTCGGCGTTGCGTGCCGTTACGGTTGGGCCCTGACCAATGCACGGTTCGAGACTGAAACAGCAACATGTCGCCAGCGCTCATAGCTGCCTCCACCAAGTCAGGATGATTGGAAAGGTCATTGGGCTGGTTTGGGCGCAGATGGGCGAATTCGGCTTCGCGCTTGTGAGAGCCTTTAAGGAAATGAATGCAGCCGTTTTCGCGATTAGTATCGTCCAGGGCGACCCAGATCACGCCACCGTAAACTGCGTCGATATGCGGATAAATCTCTTCATAGTTTTTGTTCTTGGTGAAGAAGCTTGCGGTTGCAGGAATGGGCTTTGTACCGAGTAGTTTTTGCAGCAGTGGGACTTGTGGCCCTTCATTCAGCAGTTTTTCGAAGAAGTCGTCTGCTTTTTCCAATCCCTTGGTGATATTTGTGTAGGTCGGCGAAAATTCAGTTCGATTGCTTAAAATCCTCTCTGCACGCCAGCAAATTTCTTCGACCTGCTCGGGCTTGAAAAAACTTCGAGCGATCGCAAAGCCGTTGTCTCTAAATGATGTTGATAGCGCGCTGAGTTCTGCTTCCTGCATGTGTCGTTTTTACGCTGGCTTGTAGTATCTATTGCAGCGCACTTTATATGTCGGCTCGAACATTTACACACGGCCATATTGCGTTTTCCCCCAATTTCTCGCGCTCGACGCGTTCTGCACCACTGGGTAAATTCTCAGCCTGGTTGCAAATTTGGGTGACTTTGAGGGGCCCATGCGAAGGCTCGTGCTTGAGAATGGCTTACGATGGCTGGGCGGCGGATTAAAAGGGAGTTGTGGTTTTGGAGTTAGGAATACTTGCCGATGATCTCACCGGGGGCATGATGGTCGCGAGCTTGCTTGAGGCCGAGGGTATCCGGTGTCCATTGGTAAGTTCAGTTGCAGCATTGGCAGAAATTGACCCGACCACAGCAGAAGCTGTAGTCGTTGCGAGAAAAATCCGACTAATTGAGCCAGATCTGGCTGTGCTCGAAGCGCAGGCTGTTGTCGCGGGTTTGCAAAAACTGGGTATTCAACGGTTCTACTATAAGTACTGCGCCACGTTCGATTGCACTGATCGAGGCAATATTGGTCCCGTCGCGCTTGCGATGCTGGAGGCGAGCGGCGGATCCAAGACGATATTTTGCCCCGCTTTTCCGCGGCATACGGTTACTGTCTTTCAGGGCAGGATGTTCATCGGTGCAACCCCGTTAGAGGATTCGTTTAAGAAACATGATCCGGTCACACCGATGTTGAACTCTAATCTTGTTGAAGTACTTGAACCCCAAACTNCTGANCAGGTGGGTCTAATCCCGCANGGTGTTTTGGTACAGGGCACTGCGGCCGTTGAATCCCATCTAGCCAAAGCNGATGGAAAAAAANTTTTTATCGCTGATACAGCGGACGACGCGGATCTTGAACGTATCTGCGAGTTTGTCCTAGATTGGCCGTTAACTACCGGGGCCGATGCGCTGCCAGTATTTCTCGCGCGGGCATGGCGACAGCGCAATGGCACGGAATTGCAAAGCTCGCAAAAAACTTTGCTGCCGCCGTCTCCCGGACGGGAAGCTGTGATTGCTGGTAGTTGTGCGGGGCCGACGCTGCGGCAGCTGCAGCGATTTGCCCAACAGCACCCCCTGTTGCATATAAATTTGCTCGATGCAGGAGATCCTGCAGCTTTTGTAGAACGCATATTAGCTTGGGTAAGAGCGCAACCAGAGGATCAGCCGCTGGCTATCGCTACCTCGGACGATGTTGCAGACGTTGAAAAAAACCAAGCAATGCTCGGTCGCGAGGGCGCCGCGGCTCTGGCTGATCATATCATTGGCGAGGTCGCACGAGGATTGCTTGGCATGGGTTTCAGGAAATTTGTAGTCGCTGGAGGCGAAACCTCTGGGCAGGTTATCAACTCCTTAGATATCGCCTCGGTTGAGGTGTCTGCATTCGATGAACTAGGTGGCGGCTACTGCCATCAATCCACGCCAGAACCTGTCTCATTGGTTCTGAAAGCAGGTGCATTAGGGCAGGATGATTTCTTTTTCCGNGCTTTGGAAAGNATGCGACTGGCGGAACGCAATTAACTTTTGGGGGTTTAATGAGCGGGCAACACGATGAAGCAAATTTGCGAGCTCAGCTCGCTGAGCAATACCAACAGCTAGAGTCGATTGGGCTTAACGAATTATCGTCGGGCAATGTGAGCTGTCGTTTCGGCGATAACATGCTGATATCGCCCTCTGGAGCTACAGGTTCGAATATTGCGCCTGAGCATGTTGTAGAGGTCACTTTGGACGGCGAATGGAGTGGTGAGCGTAAGCCCTCGAGNGAGTGGCGGATGCACGCGGCAATCTACAAAGAGACCAAGGCCGAGGCGGTAGTGCATACCCACTCAGATCATTGCGTGGCGTTGGCCTGCCAGGGCCGCGGTTTACCGGGCTTCCATTATTTGGTCGGTTCGTTTGGCGGCTCAGATGTACCCTGTGTTCCGTATTCAACCTTCGGTACCGAGAAGTTGGCGCAAGATGCAGCGGCGGCTTTGCACAAACGTTCGGCTTGTTTGCTAGGAGCGCATGGCATGATTTGTCGTGGTCGAGATCTCGCTAACGCGGTTTCTCTTGCCCATCGTCTGGAAATTATGTGCCGCCAATATCTGCTCGCCTGTCAGCTAGGCGAACCGTATTTGCTTAGCAAAGAGGAGTGGCGCGAGTTTTTCGACCGGGTAAAAAAAGTCAGCTACGGATCGTTTATCTAGCACATAAGACGACTTAAATTCTTTGCCGGTAAATGGGTGAATACCGTTAGTGCTGGGTTGCCGGTCTAATTTGATGGCGTACTCTGGCTGCGGATACAAGGGTGAGCGTTACCATGATTTCATTTGACGAGTGTCGAGTTGTTGATTTGAGTCCTCGGATCAAGGCTCGGGTACACCGCGTAGATGGCACGATTGAAGAAGGCACAAGAGATCCCTATGGCAAGCCGTGGGTAATGCAAGAGGGGCGATTTCCGGNGGATAATTCGCTCTTCACGCTCTATTCGGCGCCTAAGGATGATGCAGTCTGGCATCAGGAACGTATGACATCGCATCACGGCGCGCATGTGCAAGCTGGTAAGGGACACATAGACCACTGGTCGGGTATGCCCAAAGAAATGCAGGGGCTTTGGGAAATGCCGCTGGAAACGTTCGTTGGGCCGGCTTCGGTAGTAACCCTCGATCACCTTGAGCCGAGGGCCGATGAAGAATCTGCGCGTTATCCGCTAGGCGAAGGCTTTAGAATGCAAAGTCAAAAAGGCGATTTGCGCGGTCAAGAAATATTGCCCGAGCATCTAGAGCACGTTAACCAAGGTGACATACTCCTGATGACCAGTTGTTATGAGGGGCTGGAACAACCTTGGCTGTCCGAGTCGACGGCGCAATGGTTAATTGCAGACAGGCAAATCAGAATGCTCGGGCTGCAGGCAACTGGGGTGCAGTGGCAGTACGCACTTAAAGCGGCTGCGCCATTGAATTCGCCCATCAGGAGGATGTTGCTAGGCGCCAACATCCCGATAGCGCATCCTCTTGTGAATATCGACGTATTGCAGCAGCAGCGAGTGTTTTACTTTGGCTTGCCCTTGAATACTCCAAAATTGGAAGCCAGTTTTATTCGCGCGATAGCATTTGAAGCGCCAAATGTGTAACGCGCCTTGCGCAGGGGCAGCGCTGAAGATAAGCATAGATAGCTCCAAAGTTACGAGGAACAGGGCATGATGGAAGAAATGTTCGAAAGTTTAGGCAACGCTAAGATCGTTGATCTGACTGTGGAGCTGGTTTCGCGATTGACGCGACTGAACGGCTCAATAGAACAAGGTACTCGCGATGTATACAACATGCCCTGGATTGTCGAGGAAACTGTTAACGAACGTGACGGCACTATTGAGCACCTTGTTGGCACGAACGCAGGCACAGTGGCTGAGTGGCCGATCGGCGGGCTTAGTGGGCATATGGGAAGCCATATTCAGCTAGGTGTTGGACACAACGATAACTGGACTGAATTGCCTGAGGGCATGCTTGGAATCTGGGATATGCCGTTGCCGACCTACTTTGGTNAAGCCGTAGTGTGCATGCTCGATCACCTAAAAGGACANCCCATTCTTCCGCAACATTTAGAAAATGTTAGAGAGGGAGATATTGTTCTGCTCGGCAGCAAGTGGAGTGGCGAAGACCAACCTTGGATCGAGGGGGATACGGCTTTTTGGTTGGCGGAAGAGAAAAAGATCAAAATGCTCGGGGTAGGTGTGCCGGGGATCAGCTGGGAGACAAACACTGATGCACCTGAGCCGAACAATAGCCCTACCCATCGCGCCATGACGGGTAACAACATTCCTATTGTATATCCCTTGGATAATCTGCAGGCATTAACTCAGGAACGTGTGTTCTTTCTCAGCCTGCCGCTTAACGTCGAGTCGATGGAGGGAACTTGGGTTCGAGCCATCGCGATCGAAGATGAGGGCTAAGATTTACGTCGTAAGCGCCGCATTTGCACCTGAGTAGGATTCGGTTAGGTGATAAGACTATTGAGGGCGTAGTTATTCGTCGTCGTGGATCGTTACTACGCCNGAATCGCCCTCNACGGTAATGGTTTGGCCGTGNTTAATTCGCTTGGTGCCGTCGCCNACGCCAAGCACAGCAGGTATTCCGTATTCACGAGCAACAATAGATCCGTGTGCAAGAATACTGCCTACATCGGTAACCAAGCCGACAGCGTTAGCAAACAGCTGGGTCCATGCCGGAGTGGTCAATGGGCTCACAAGGATGCTGCCCGCAATCATATTATCGAACTCAGCAGGGCCAAGAATAACGCTGGCCTTAGCGGTTATTGATCCTGAACTGACGGGGAATCCGCGCATAACCATGCTGTCCCCGTCGTTTTTGATCTGTGTCTCTTTGAAAGAGATCGACTGCATGTCGCTGGCCTCTGCGGGCAGTGTGCCTGGCGGGTGGTGCAGCTTGCGCGCTTCCCTCAACGCCTGTCGCTCTACTGCGAGGCTGCCGAGATCTGGTCTAGCTTTACCAGCTTTGCGCGCAATTAGCGCCTGTTGCAGTTCTTCACTCACCAAAAAGTAAGCATTATCTGCTGCTTGCAACGTCCCGTCGGCCACCAAACGTTGCCCCAGCTCGTTGACCATGGGTCGCAAAATAGACCAGGTATAGCCAAAGCGAAACGCAACCTCTTCGCGTATAAAGTTATATTTTAGGGCCAGCCACAGCCGAAACCGGAATTGCCAGTAGCTTAAGCCGCTCAGCAGGTTGGAGATTTCGGCAAGTTTTTTCTCGCGGATTTCCGCAGTTTTTTGTGCCTGATTCTTTGGATCATAGTTGTGGTCGCGGACCATGCCTTTAAGCGTTGCAAATAGAGCGGATGGATCCTCGACTTGCGTCGGTTCGATGAAATCCATGCTATAGCCCTGATGACCATAGGCCGNTAGATAGTTGTCTAGGGCGGCGACGACATCGGCGCCCTCTGCATCGTTGCGCAAGGTCTGCAGCAAAAATTGCGATGGTATGGTGAGCACGACATAGCTTAGGTGTGCGCTGGCACGAACAAGTTTTGCAATCTTGAATAGGTCTGCATTAGCCTGCATGGCCTTGGATTCGATACCCGTTAGAAACTGGCCACTGATGAAGTTGTGTTCCGGCAGAGTTTCCCGCAAAAAACACTGCAGTTGGTCGTCTGTTGATTTTGCTACCCCGAAAGTGTGACTGGAATCAGCCGACCAATAGCGGCCTTCTTCAATGCCCATTTCAATAATGGCTGCGAGCAATGTGTCGTCATCGGCTGCTTTGACATCAAGCGCTCGCCACTTTTCTGCAACCCCCTCGAGGCGGGGTAACGTTTGTTCATACCAAGACTTTAATTGGTTGTCGTTGATGGTGGTGTTGTTGAAAGCGATATAAGTTGGGTTATTGCTTTCAGGTAATACGATCAAAGCATCCAAGTCGTCTTGTTTGTGCTCGGCATACCAAGCCTCATAGTTCGCCCGATCGACATCGCTCAGGTGCGCGCGGAAAGGTTCTAAGTCTGCGACGGCAGCGTCCGTAGCTGCTGCCTTGCTTTTTTGTATTTGCTCTGCGAAGGCACTGTACTCAGCAGCTTCAATTTGTGCCTCTGATATACCGCGGTTTTGCTGCTGTTGCTTACGCTGATCTGCTTCTTTGATGATTTGCGGCCAGTCAAATCGTTGGTAGGCGTAGCCGTTGACGGTGACGAACATCGGGCCTCCGCCAACCATTAGGCTTTTGGGTCGTGGCGATTCAAGCCCCTGAGTTAGATAGAGATCCTCAAACAGTGGTGAAATGGGCTCCGGCATGTTCTCAACGATCTGCCTTCGACTAACAAACCGAGCAGGCGGCGTAGGCTCCCATATAAGATCAATAGGTTGTGCCGGTAAGTTCGTAATAGGCCTAGACTGCAGCAAGTGTAGCTCGCCATTGTGAAATGCCCACTCGATATCCTGCGGTAGCCCGTCATACAGTTGTTCAATCTTGAGCGCGGTCTCGCAGAGTTCAAGTAGTTGGTCGGTGCTGATAGAGGATTTGCCGCGGTCCTCTTCNGCNACAGATTCCATGCGCACCCCGTTGTCACCGTCAGACACGATTTGCTGCTCTTTGGGGCCTAGAAGCTCTTGCTGAACGCTTAAAGTTTCGCGATCGACAATGTAAGTATCTGGCGTAACCTGGCCGCTAACCACTGCTTCGCCTAGCCCAAAACTGCCGTTTATGATGATTTCAGAGCGCTCTCCAGATGCCGGATTCGCGGTAAATAGAATGCCAGAGACTTCGGATGGCACCATTCGTTGCACGACAACAGCCATGGCAACGCTGTCTTGATCAATACCGTTTTGATGGCGATAGCTGATGGCTTGCGCGGTCCATAATGAGGCCCAACAATTTTTAACGGCCGCAACGACGGCCTCCTCACCTCTTACATTCAGATAAGTTTCTTGTTGGCCCGCGAATGANAGACCTGGCAAATCTTCCGCGTTGGCCGATGATCGAACAGCGACTGGNTGATTGGNATCCATGCCGCCAGCNAGATCGCGATAAGCTGACTTGACTGCATCAATCAGGCCATCATCCACGGTCGATTGTAGGATCAGGTCGGCGATCACCTTGGAGCTTTGGTCGAAGACTGGGTATCCGGCTTTGAGCTGGGGCCTTGCACTTTCAACAATTTCAGTTTGTAGCTGATTATCTTTGATAAATGATCGGTAGGCGTCAGCGGTCACAATAAATCCGCTTGGAACATTGAAACCCTCGCGAACCATTTTTGACAGAGACCTGCCTTTACCTCCTACTCGTTCCAAGGCGTCTTGATCTGTCGCGAGTGGTGTGGTGAACATTAAGGCGGTCTCCAGGGTAATACAAAGTCTGGACTCATTATCGCTTGTGCAAGACAAGCAACAAACTGCGGTCGGTTAGAAGATCACCCATTTAGGGTTCCAAGATATGGGTTACCTCTGTATTCAATGAACTGCGGCATTGCTGGAAATCGTTTTCGCGGTGTACTACAACACTGATTCAGAAAGAAGTGTTACGGCAGGGGGCCGTTATGAGCAGACTGTATGCCGAATTACACCGTCCGCAATTCCATTTCACTGCGAAGCAAAATTGGCTGAATGACCCCAACGGGTTAGTTTACTGTGATGGTGTTTGGCATCTTTTCTTTCAGCACAATCCAAACGCGCCGATTTGGGGTGATATGACCTGGGGCCACGCCGTAAGCCGAGATTTGCTGCATTGGGAGCAATTGGAGCATGCGCTGCATCCGGACGCTATGGGTACAATGTTTTCAGGGTCAGCGGTTGTTGACCACGACGACACAGCTGGTTTCGGCGCCGGTACGCTGCTCGCCTTTTATACCGCCGCCGGTGCTGCGGTAAAACCGGCACGGCCGTTCACCCAATGCCTCGCATACAGTCTAGATAAGGGTAGGCATTGGACTAAATTTATTGACAATCCTGTGGTCGATTGGATCGAAGGCGATAACCGCGATCCAAAGGTCATCTGGCATTCGGTCAGTCAGCAGTGGATTATGGCGTTGTACCTTGCTGACGATCGCTATGCGCTATTGGCGTCTAAGAACGCTCGTCAATGGCAAAAAATTCAGGAGTTGGCATTGCCAGGCGACACCGAATGTCCTGACATGTTCTCTCTGTGCGATGAATCCGGCGCTGAACGCTGGATTTTTTGGAGTGCCAGCGGTCGTTATTTGCTCGGAACTTTTGATGGTGCAAAATTTTCGTCAGAGACCGAGATGCAGGTCTGTGAGCGTGGATTTAATGGTTATGCGGCACAAACTTGGAGTAATGCACCGGATGGTAGATGTGTGCAGATATCNTGGATGGCNGGTGGCTTGTACCCNGAGATGCCATTTAATCAACAGCTATCNATCCCTGTGGAACTCAAGCTCAAGGGAGCCGGGGCCGAGACANTATTAACACGCCAGCCGGTCACAGAACTCCATGCGTTGCGTGGCAGAGCCGTGACGCTGGAGAATATAAGGATAAGTCCCAGCAAGCCCTTCATTGCAGATACTCGGGCTAAGCTTTTTGATGTGTCGTTCAAAGTGTCGAGGGGCTCCAGCAAAGCCTTGTATCTNATGGTGCGCGGTCAGGTGCTAGCATTTGATTGGGCGACGGGGTGCGTGAAATTTGAAAAGGGCAGGCCGCACAAGCTCGGTCTGGTAGAAGAGTCGGTTGATCTGCGATCGTCAGTAGCAAGTGATTCCCGGCTGTCGGTCCGGCTCATTGTTGATGTCACGTCGCTGGAGATTTTTGTCAATGACGGCGAGGCNTCGGCCTCATTTTGTTATTTGCCCGATGGTCATGTTGATCCNTTNATATTTTATGGATCTGGAGATGAGCAGACCCTAGAGCAGTTTGAATTGTATGAGTTGAAGTCCGTATTTGAGTAGCCGTTCAGGCCTTTTGCTCGCGCAGAAACTGCCAAGTAATAGCCAGAGAAGCTGGGATACAACAAGGTGAACCGATGTAGCTGGCACCTTTATTGAGTTGGCTTCGCGCGAGTNCGCAAAAATGGGGGAGCTTTTTCATTGTGTTGTTCCAATCGTTTGAAGCGATCAATAAGCTAATCCAATGAAAATCCTGCTGATAAGTGACATACACGGTAATGCTGAAGCACTGCGTGCGGTCATGCAGGCCGAGAGGGATGCTGATGCGTCGATTTTTCTTGGCGACGCTTTCTTGTCGGGGCCGCAGGCGAATGAAACCCTAGAACTATTNAGCGCTCTGAACCCAATTATTACNATTCGTGGGAACCACGATGATGAAGTTCTTGACCCGAGTACGTTCCGCAGTTGGCCTGCAGAATGGGTCGCGCTTAATGATTGGATTCTGGCNGATCTAGATGACTCGGCGGTCGCCAAAATTAGTACCTTTACCGATGCCGGTTGGTACGAATTTGGGGGAATATCCGCCTATCTCCATCACGGCGATNTAGGCAGCAGAGATTTAGCGGCAGTGCCNGATGCAAGCGACNAGGTTTTTGAGCTTTTGGCGGGCGGCACCGACGCTGAACTGGTCCTTTTTGGCCATACCCATGTGCAATTCACCCACCACATTGGTAGTCGAACGTTTATCAANCCAGGCAGCGTAGGCCAACCGCGATGTGGGGTTTTACACGCGTGCTACGGTGTGTTCGAGGATGGGGTCTATNACGCCCGCCACGTGTGCTACGACCCAGCGCCGTGGTTAGCAGCACTCGACCGGATAAACGTGTTAAACGANTTTCCGGACTTTAAGTCGTGGTTGGTTGAAGGATTTTTGAATGGTTATGGCATCGGCANGCGGGAGCCTTGGACGCGCTATGCGCGNCAGGGATACAGATAGGCAGGGCTAAGACNGAGCGAAGGGAGTCATNGTGGACGCTGATGCGAACTTGGTACAANAAGATCCNGTAGAGTCCTCCGCAGAGTCTGGGTCAGTTAAAGAGGCGTTCAAACTGGCTTGGCGCTGTTGGCCATACTATCGGCCACAAGCGAAACACCTCGCTACCTTCGTGTTAATTAACTCGGTGCTCGGCGCGCTCGCATTGGGCGCTGCGTTTATTGGTACTGATCTGATCGAAAACAAAATTATCTTGGGCGAAAAGCTAGAGCCACTGCAGGCGACTATGTTGCTGCTTGATGAAGACTTTGTTTCATCTGCTGGCGCTGAGAACGGCCAATTAGGGTTGGAGCAACGCAAGGCTGTGCGCGAACGAGTCATTGTCCTCGCAGGTGTTTTGGCGGTGCTGTTGTTAGGGATCAGCGTCTGTGTTTGGTATTACATGACCTGGATCTTTCAGCGTGTTAATCAGGATTTACGTGTGGAGATGCTGTCGCGCGTTGAACATCTGTCGCTTCGATATCACAGTGATTCGAAAACCGGTGATGCGATTTATCGGATTTACCAGGACAGTGCGACTGTTGTCAACGTATTGCTTTATATGGTGATCTCGCCGCTGCGTGTAGTCGCTTGGGCGACCTTTGGGATTGTAGTCCTACTGCTTTTTTCTCCTGCCCTGGGGTTTTTGTTGGTGGCGGCAGCGGTCCCCACCATCATGTTAATGCGGTTTTATATTCCTAAGATTCGTGTGGCTGCGACGTTGTCACGAGAGTACAACAGCGATTTGACTTCAAGGATCCAGGAGACGCTGGCCGCCATCCGGGTAGTAAAAGCAAGCGGTGCGGAAACCCGACTGATGGAGCGTTTTCAGAGCGATTCACAGAAGGCGTTGGATGCCGCTTTTGATATGCGCAAATACATTGCCTATCTGACCGTAAGCGTTGCGGTTGTTGGGCTCAGTTTTGTGTTCATAGCCGACTACTTTATGGCCACTTGGGCGATTCGTGGGGATACGACTTTTTTGGGAGGCAGCATTGCGTTGGTAGGTTTCGCGGTATGGAACCTCGGCGCGTTTAAGGTCGCAACTGGTCGAGGGGAAGAAGTATCGGCGCAGATTTGGGAGCTAGCCTTTTACTGGTCTACCGTCCAGGATCTCGTTGCCGGTTTAAAGCGCGCATTTTTCTTGCTGGATCTAGAGCCCGAGGTTGTTGATGTGGAATCGCCTCAAGCGTTTCCAGAAAAGCTGAAAGAAGTGCGCATCGAAAATATTGAGTTCGGCTATGAGTCGGATCGCATGATTTTGAAGGGCGCGTCGCTATCGGCAAAAACGGGTACGCTAACAGCAATCGTTGGCGCGACCGGGTCAGGCAAGTCTACGCTCATGTCTATGCTTTTGCGTCTGTATAATCCGGACTCCGGTGCGGTATTTGTTAACGAGGTCGCGTTGAGCCAGATGTCTGCGGAGGATGTTCGCTCAAACGTATCTATCGCGCTGCAGCAGAACGTATTGTTTGCGACGAGTGTCGCGGACAACATTCGCTATGGAAGGAGTGATATTGATCAAGGTCAGGTCACGGCTGCAGCACAGGTCGCTTGTGCGGATGATTTCGTTCGGGCGATGCCTGATGGCTATGACACAGAGCTAGGGGAGCGGGGCGGGAAACTTTCTACCGGCCAGCGCCAGCGCATTTCCATCGCGCGCGCGGTTTTGCGCGATACACCTATATTGATTCTTGATGAGCCGACGGCATCGCTGGACGCGGAGACAGAGCGTCGGGTCATGGAGAATCTTAGTGAGTGGGGGCGTGAGCGAGTGGTGTTCATTATTACCCATCGACTTTCGACCATTCGTAATGCAGATCAAATAGCCTTTCTTGAAGACGGGGTAATCAAAGAGTTGGGATCGCATCAGCAATTGCTTGCGCAAAATGGTGCTTACGCCGAATTTGTGGCAGCGGAACTCGGTACTGATGAAACCAGAGGCGCACAAGATGGGTGATACAACACGTTACGACGACCGTATTGATGTCGACACTGATCTTTCCCTAACACAAACATTTGCCATGATCAGCCGGTCTCTAGGTTTGCTGACTAAGGTCAGGAAGCTGTTTGCCTACAAGTTTGTTTTTGCCACGGTTGCTTTGTTGCCGGCGATTGTTTTGCCCTGGCTATTAAAAATCGTCGTGGACCAAGTGATTCTTCAGCAACCTATAGATGAGACTGTGCGTTTCCCGCCATTCTTAAATCCCCTTCTCAACTTGATCGATGGAATGACGCCGAGCGAGATTATGATCTCGCTGACAATCTTATTTCTGGTGCTTCTGGTCTTCTTCGGTATGCGCGCTATGCCCAGCATTCAGACGGAGCGTGATGGAATACCCGCAGGGCACGACGCGGCTACACAATCAGAGCAAGCGTTATCCACCGGTGGTAGTCAGACCAGCGGCTTGTGGGGGTTGTTGGAGACGCTGCTCACCATTCGCATGACTCAGCGACTAGCGAACAGCCTGCGCACCAGTTTGATGGGAAGGTTGACTCGGCTGGAAATGACCACGCTGGATGATCAACGTATCGGTGATTCGGTGTATCGCGTGATGTATGACGCACCTATGCTGCCTGAGATTTGCTATAAGCTAACCGTAGCGCCATTTTTGCTGCTGGTTAATGCAGTTCTGTCGCTGTGGATGATGCAATACAGTTACGGTGCCATTGCCCCAGAGATTGTATGGCTCGCTGCAGCGCTAATGCCAATGACCTTAATCCTCACAGCGCCACTTTCCGGCATTGCCCGTCGAGTGAATCAAGAAAGTCGTGCCGCAGGCGCGTCAACGACAAATCAGATGGAGCAAAATGTAGACAATATTGGCGCCGTGCAGTCGCTAGGCGGATCTCAGGTTGAATCGGAGAACTTTGCAGAAAAGAGCAAAGAGTCGTTCAAGAGGCACCGTATTGCTTTTATGGTCGATCTAGCGGCGATTGCGCTGTCATATGCTGCGCTCATTATTTCGCTGGGTTGGGCTTTTGTGCTTACCACGGACAGAATCATTGCCGAGAGTCTGTCTCCTGGCGACTATGCTGTGCTTACTGGATTTTTCTTTATTTTGGCAGGAAACGCCCGACTGGCCGGTAAATATTGGATCGACTTACAACGAAATGTTGCGGCCGTACGACGTGTGTTTTTCTTTATTGATTACACTTCAGAACTTGATACCGAATCTGATCCCCTGCCGATAATTGAAAAGAGTGTTGAGCTCGAAAATGTTAGCTTTGCTTATCCTGACGGTAGGCAAGTATTGAAGGATGTGAATTTATCGCTGCCGCTCGGCGAACTGGTCGCAATCGTTGGCCCTACGGGTGCTGGTAAGACAACTCTAGCCTATTTGTTGCCTGGTTATATCAAGCCCTCCGCGGGAAGGATTCGCTTCGACGATATAGATCTGGCGGATACCGGTGTAAACGAAATTCGCAAACAGGTTACGTATGTTTTTCAAGAACATATGCTTTTGTCCGAGAGTATTCGTGACAACTTGTTGCTGGCGAATCCGCAGGCTACCGAGGAGCAGATGCTTGACGCTTGTCGGCTAGCGGGTGCCATGGAATTCATCGAACAGTTTCCGGACGGTATCGACAGCGTGATTGGTAAGGGCGGTGATACGTTGTCGGTGGGTCAGAAACAACGTTTGTCTATTGCGCGAGGTCTTGTACGGGAAACGCCCATTCTAGTTCTCGACGAACCGACTGCCGCCCTTGACCCCAAAACTGAGAACGCTCTGGTTGAGGCTCTACGCAATACCGCGCAGGGGCGATTGGTCGTAGTGATCGCGCATCGATTGTCGACGATACGAGAAGCTGACCGGATTATTTTTCTTGAGGAGGGGCAGGTGCGCGATGTGGGTAATCATGCGTCCCTTATGGCGCAGCCTACGAGCGCATATCGAAAGTTCGTCGAGTTGCAAAACGGGTAGGTCAGTGATGGTTGCTGAGGAAGATATAGATATCGGTGAAATCGTCGCGGAATATGGGCTGGCTTGTCATCTCGAGGAACTCGATGAGGTCGGTTTAACTGTGGTGGACCAGGACACTCTGCGTCTTCCGGATGCTTGGGTAGATACATTACGGGACGCAATTTTGCGAGTTGGCGAGGCCCGCGCAAACGCTAAATTCGAACTGCACAAAAATCCTGCGAAAGCGTTCACCGGTCGCCCAAGCGAGATCGGTCATATGATTTTTTCCCATCTCATATACGAGGATCCAGTATTTCTAGAAGTGCTAACCCATCCCGTAAAGAAAGCACTGATGACGCACCTGCTCGGTGTTAGGCATCGTGTTGCAGTTAGCGATGGGTGGATTAAGTGGCAGACGCCAGATGCTTGGCCTGCCGAGGAGACTACGGGTTTTCATGCGGATCAGAGTGCGGTGCCGGTACCCTGGAATTGGCAATTACCGCATATCGCAAACATGAACTGGACGCTGACAGATTATTCTCGCGACGATGGTGCATTAGCCTATGTGCCTGGAAGTCATCGTAAGGAGCGCTTGCCAGAACTCGGAGAGGCCTTGCCGTTAGCGGTGCCGGTTACTGCGCCGAAAGGCTCGTTGGTGATATTTAACGGCGGCCTTTGGCATGGCTCATACCGGAAAACAACGCCTGGCCTGCGAGTTACCATGATAGGTCAGCATTGTCGGCCGTACATGCTGCCGTTTCAGGATTTCAAGGGTCGGATACCTGAACAAAGCATTTTAGCCAGCGATGATCCCGCTTACCTGCGCAGCCTGTTGCGAGAGGATGAGGTTCAGTTGCGAGCAACCGCGGGGGTGTTTTGACGCCACAAGCCAACGCTTTTACCGTCGGCCCTGGCATGGTCGGGCGAGCATTGCTTAGGTATTGATATTTGCCACCCACACTTCCGGTGACGACAGCCACTTTTCCGTAGCTTCTTCTCGGCGTCCGTCCCATCCGCCGGCGACGTAGAGCTTGTTTTGGGCGATTGACGCAGCTGGAGAAGAAATAGGTTTGGGCAATTTACTTAAAAGTTCCCATTCGCCGCCAGCTTTGAGCGTTAAAACGTCACTGCAAAAACTCTTCTTTTCGCCTGCAGGAGTGTGGTGTCCGCCGATCATCCAAATCGTATTGTCATAAACAAAGGTGGCACCTTCTGAGTGGGAATGACCATAGGGTAGTGATGGGCCTGCACGCCACTGCTTAGTTATCGGGCAGTAGATGTCGACGTTCGCCTGATCCAGTTGCTGTGAGTCGTGATTGAATTGCCCCCCGATGACGTAAATTTCCTCATTCAGTACCGCAATCGAGAGCTGGTTGCGCGCAATAGGCAGGGGTGCTGCCTCAACCCAGTCGGTTTTGTTTCCTTTTTGCCATGCCGCGATATCCAATACCCAGTGATCGGGCGAATCCGTATCACGGTCAGCCATCAGCCCGGAAATATAGTGCAGGTTGTCACCTAGGCGCGCCAGTCCGCCGCCTGCGCGTGGTCCCGGCAGAAGCGGCGCGGCGGTATAGCGATCAAGCTCAATGTTGTAATGCCAGACCTCAGCAATAATGTGATCTTTACCAGGATGGATTTTGTCTTTCATGCCGCCAGCAAACCAAAATCCTGACTCATCGGGAACCAGATTGACGTGCGATAGGGCACTGGGTAAGTCTTGAAGTTGGGTCCAGATCTCAGTTTCGGGATCAAAAACGTGCAGTCTTTTGCTCGACATAATGTAGTTTTCGTAGCCGCCGAGCACATATAGTTGGCCGTCGATGAGAAGGCTGGCAGGTTCCCATTTAGCAACGGGCATATCAGCAAGTTGCTGCCAATCCAATGTGTATGTTGCTTCACTCATACTCACGCTCCTGCAAAATCTCCGGTGAAAGAGCCTTTGCTACTTCGGAAATTGTCGGTCCATAGCGGCCAATAAATCGCCGCACCGTGTCTCTAGCATTTTTCGCGAATCGGATCCGTCACAGAAAATGTACAGCTCATCACTGCGGATACCAGCCAGCACCTGTTCACCGACAGTATCCGCCGATACCGCAATTTCCTGTAGCCAAGGCATTTTTTCCCTACGCGCCTGAATTTCTTCGGTCTCGTTTGGTTTCAGGTCCGGATAAAAAATCGGGGTGTCCACGACATGCGGGCACAGTACGGATGCCGATATGCAGGTGCCCTCAAGATCGTTACGTAGAAACTCTGAAAAACCCACCGCCGCAAACTTGCTAGTGCCGTATGCGCCTTGAGAATGATGCCCCTGAATGCCGCTAAAAGAGGCAGTGTTAACAATATGGCCGGGTTCACCGCGCTCCAACATGTCAGGCAGGAAAATTTTCACTCCGTTGATCGGCCCCCAGAGATTCACTTCGGTGACGCGCCGCCATTTTTCTTCCGCCGTTTCAAGTATTTTGCCGCCGCCGCCAATACCGGCGTTATTGCACAACACGCTAACAGGGTCGAAGGTGGTCTCGATTTCTGCTTTTGCGCGCTGCAGCGAGACGATGTCGGTGGTATCCACCTCAATCGCTAGAACGGCATTGGTTAGGGTGCGCAGCTGTTGTTCTGCCTGAATCAGCCTATCTGGTTGAATATCTGCAATAACTACGTTGGCCTTTTGTTTTGCAAATGCCCTAGCTATGCCTAAGCCGACACCGCTAGCGCCGCCCGTTATGAAAACTGTCTTCTTTGCGAAATCCTGCATTGCCTTATCTCAATTAAAGATCTGCGACTTTGTTGTATTCGATTAAATCGAAGTCAATTTCGGCGCCAAGCCCGGGGCCCTGATGAGCATGCACTAGGCCATTTTTGTCCACCTCAATGTCCTTAACTAAACCGTGTTTTTGAACCTCGTCTGGCAGCAGCACCTCAAAGTACTCGCAATTTTTTACAGCCATTATCAGATGCAGATTCGCCACGTTGTTTAGCGAGTTGCCACCATGATGCACTTCGTAATTCATTTGAAAAGTTTCGGCGGTATGAGCGGTTTTAAGGCAGGACGTTAAGCCGCCCTTAATTGCAACGTCGCCGCGCAGATAGTCGGTGGCGTTTTGCATAATCCATGGGGCGTAAGCCGTTGGCCCAGTGTTGGGCATTTCGGTGGCCATTAGTGGAATTCGCAGATCCTGCTTCAGTTTCACGTAGCCGTTGATGTCATCGTACGCAAGCGGATCTTCGTACCAATAAAAGTCCAGTGCCTCAGCCGCTCTACCGACCCGCAGCGCGTCTGGATAATCATATGACCAAGTTGAATCCAGCATGATGCGATAGTCATCGCCGACCGCGCGCCGAACTGCTTCGCAAATTTTGATGTCCCATGCAGCAATGGCTGGCGGGTGTATTTTATACGCGCTCCAGCCGGCTTCCTTATAGCGAACAGCTTCCTCGGCGTATTCCTCTGTGTGCTCGAAAACGGCTGAGCTTGCGTAGGCCGGTACGCTTTCACGGTATGATCCCATCAATTTGTGAATGGGGACGCCAGCTGCTTTGCCAGCAAGATCCCAGAGCGCGACGTCTATGGCGCCAATGACTCTCAAGATCGGACCCATTGCCCAGGTAGACATACGTTGGAATATTTTTTCGCGGGCTAACGGATCCTGGCCGACCAGCATTGGCTTAAATCGATCAATAATTACGTTTGCGTCGTTGCCCAAAGAACTCAACGCATTACCCAGAAAGGCATGGCCCTCGATACCTTCATCGGTGATGATTTTTACCAGAGCCATATGAGTCGAACGGGTGCCAGAGCTTTTTACATTCAGCGTATAGCGAGTCGGCGGGATATCATTCCATTCCCATACAGTGACTTTGACATCAGTGATCTTCATAACTAACTCCTTTTTTGGTCTCGTTTAGGCTCGGCCCAAAACGGCACAGTGTGATGGTGCTGTTCACGACACTGTGGCGGTCTAATTTTAGATGATTGCGCATTAGGTGTTGCATGATCCGTCAAGCGTGCGATTGCCGCCTACCCTTCACCGGTACGATACCTGGGTAGTAGGAACCGTCGATAGTGTCACCGTCGAGTCTGCCCTCAAAATCGACGGAAAAGTCCCAATCGCCTTTGTCGATTGCAAAACTAAAAGTCAANTCNCCGGCGCTAAAAGNACTGGCTGTGATCGTATATGGACCCAGCTTGTNATCTAGCAAATAAACGGTTCCCTCGCTGAGATTGAGTAAATGCGTACCCCAGCCGGTCTCTAATTCCCAGATGCCTGCCGCATCTCCGGAGAGGGTAGTGGCGGTTNGCTCTGTANTGGCGNTNTCGATTGTCTGCGCGACGGCCAATGTCCGCTTGGCTAGATTGGATAGGTTATTTGTATTCTCCCCGCGNACCGCGGAAATGAGTTGGTCGTTTAGTACGCGGGTCCANTTCTCGGGCAGCGCTTTGGCGCCGAATCTAACCCCGAGGATCGAACCTACGCTAGCNGCATTGCANTCTGTATCCCANCCNGCAAGGGTTGTAACAACAATGCCCCGCTCATAATCTGAAAAACCAAAATANACNCCAAGAACNACNAGGGCCGCNTTATTAATAGTGTGAACACCGTGGTAGTGACCGTATTGCTTATTGATCTGANTCCANACGTTTCGCCAATCTGGTTTGNTCGCCGATAGTTCNTCCAGACACCATATTTGTGNNGCGCGGACAGCANCAGCGAGCCGGCTCTCTTCGGGTATTTCNTTCAGGCCCGCACTCACAATGCTTTCAGCATCGCTCGCACCGAATGCCGCAGCAATCATCGCNGCAACGAACATTTCGCCATATATGCCGTTNTTATCGTGGGAAATGCTCGCGTCGCGAAAAGCTAACTCGGCGGCTTTCTCAGGCTGCCCGGGCATAACGTAACCAAAGATGTCAGCCCGGATTTGGGCGCCGATCCACTCGCGGAATGGGTTGCGAAAGAGTGCAGAATGCGGTGGCCAAATGCCTAGGGCGAAATTCCGATACGCCACTTTTTCTGCAGTATAGGTGAGCCCGAAGGGCATCTGTGCTCCCCAGGTATTTGCAATAGTTCGAGATGTTAATGCCGCACCCTTACGCTCCAAAGCCAGCAAGCCGAGGACAGTAAAGTCCATATCGTCATCTCGATCCATGCACTCTATGTTGCCTCGCGTGCTTGGTTTGAGTGCTCCGGCAATCATGTTCTCTGAAAATGGGATGTAGTTATCGAGTGGTAAGGCATTGACGTCCGCAAGATAGGTTNCGATTCGTTCTTTGCTCCAGCCCTCGACAGGTTTGCCCAGGCAGCAACCCGCCGCTCTGCCAAGCCAGCCACCATGTATTTGGTCAGCGATAGTGTCCTGCTCACAGGAAATAATNNGATCTCCCCGATGTTGCGGACGCGCGGCCTGAATTTCTGGCAAGGTTGATGGCTCGATGTNCGGAAATGAATCGTCTACCGGCAGCGCCATCAGTTCATCGTAGAGTGCCTGAAANGNTCTATCCGGTGCGTCGCNTTCNAATGCTTCAGTAACTCTCCGAGTAATTTCCTGGACGTNGCAGCCCTCTTCGCTGCGCTGNCGCAACTCTGTCTTGATCAGTGTTTTTTCAAGTGCGTGCATAGANGAGTTCTTATGAGACTTACAGGTAGGGCGGGGCTAAGACTAGAAATGGTGATACAAGGGGTCAACTAAGTCGCCTCTTACTTCACCCAAAACCGGGTTTTTCAATAGCGGTAGTGGCAGTTAGGGATGAGTTGGGGGATTTTGATCGAGCCGCGCAATATTCTGACACAGTGCGAGCGCAGGAATTTTGGGGGAATATTGCTGGATGTTGCTTGAATCACAGAAGCGTGAAGATGAATATCTGGCACGGGGGATTTGCACATGTTCGACATAGATGTAAGCACATTAGAGCCAGTCGGCGAATTCGGTTCACCGGCTTGGTGCCAAGCCTGCGCGGAATATGGCATCAAGATTCTGCAATCTGCAGACCTGCCCGAGGATCTTTCTTGGGCGTTTAGTGAAATTTACACTCATGCGCCGGATCGGTTTTTGAGTAAAGATCGACCGATCGCGGGTTACCATTTTATGGTTCACCAAGGTGTTATCTCAGGCGGCGATGGCGTCTCTGAACAATGCTTGAGCATCCCAGGTTTTCACGCCAAGTTGCGTTGGGCTTATCTTTGTAACCAGTCTCGCACTCTTTACGGCAGTGCCGGTCAGAAGCAGCGAGGCGAAGACGAGGCTCAATTGGTTGCCCACATGGAAACCCACCTCGGTTATAAGCCTGATATGGGTGGTGTCCCGGCGCCGGTGTGGCCGAAGCCTATAATTGTTGCGCTTAGCCACGGGGTAGAGGCGGGCGGTGGTCTTCACAATATTGCCGCGAGTATGCAAATGCCGTCGCCAGAATTTCAGGATTGGCCCACGACGGAATTGGGTGTGCCCGATTTTCCCGCGATGACCGAGGATCAAAAGTATGAGTTTATTAGCCTATGCGGATTAACCGCTGGCTAGTTTTGGGTGAATTTGNTGCGGTTTTGGATCTTTGCTTAAATAGTCAACCGATCTTTACACTTGGTTTTGGTGAGTTTTGCGGACGCCAGCAAAGTTAGATCGAGGGCTCTTGCACGCAATTAAGGATGATTAGAACAGTTGNAACTTGCTAAATATCTTCGATAAATCTGGGAGATAGTTTGTGGTTAATAAGCATCAAAAAGTAAGCCTAAGNGATTTTGCAGATCGACTCTGTGCTGATTCTCTCGCTCAGCCACTCGGCAAGGTGGAACGCAAATTTGTGCACAGCATGCTCAAGGGGATTAGCGTATCGCGCTCGGTTAACTTAACGGAGATTGCGAGAGGCTTGGACGAAAGCATTAGCCTGCACGCTACGCATAAACGCCTTTCGCGGAATCTCTATGATGTAGAACTCGTAAACAATATATCTGATCGATTGCTGAAGATTGGCAGCGAAAATGTTAGCGGGCAAACTCGTTTAATTGTTCATGTTTCCGAGCTGCACAAAAAATTTGCTCGCAAAATTGAGTTTTTGCCGAGCGCGGAGGAAAGCGCGAGTGCGGGCTTCAAAGTTTGCGAAATTATCGCTAGCGAGCCGGAGTCCAAAACCTACTTCCCGTTACTTACGCACGTCTGGTCGCATGAGGTTCCAGGGTTTGTCAGTGACGCGGTAGAAGTATTTAACTCGGTTAAAAAAGTGTTAGCAGCTACGTCCAACCGAGGGATTGTGTTCCTTGATAATCGCAGCATCCCACGCGACACGTGTGAAATGATTTTTGCCGANCGCGNCATTAACTACATGATTATGATNGACGATCACGANATGCCCGTNCGNGTGCGTAACGAGNGCTTTTCTATCGGGGAAATGCTCGATCGAGTAGAGACCCGCTANGGCAAAATTTTGTACAAGCTAGTTCCTGTNGGCGTTCTNGGTTCGACNCAAACCGATCTCGACCTATTTGTTCANGCAGGTTNTGCCTCGGTAAAAATTCCNTCTTCGGGGCGCTCGGTNAATTTTATTGCGCTGCGGACTAAGAGTTCGATCCTCGAAGAGCAAGCGACGCCTTTTCTTACGACCGAAACTGATTTGCGCTCACGCAAAGCGCTTATGGGGCTAGTAGATTCTTTTCTGTCTTTACAGGACGTTTTGGCAATGCATCGGGNGCTGCGCGANAGCTTCAATCCAGAAAATTTCCGAGTGCTGAGTTACAAACGTTTGCAGTTACTGATGACGCTTCTTGAGGCTGTTATTGGTTATGAGGTTTCGGTGAGGGGTGTTGAGTTGCCTATCGATCAGACATTTACCCAAAGCCCCCACGATGGACAAATACAGAGAACCTACTTGCTCCCAGGGCACGGGCCGGCAGCTGTGTCGCGATAACGTTTCAGTGCTTCACGGTTGAATCAGAGCAGTCGATGATCAGTCAGGAGATGCGCAAATTTCTTGCGGGCATAAACGCGCAGGGTGCTCAGAAGACTGCGANTAAAGGCAAAATGAGCACGGCTGAAGAGCGGGCGAATCTGGATGCTTTTATGGCTCCGTTGAAGATTCCCGGACAAATTATATTAGAGGATTTTGTCTTGGCTGGCCGGCCGGCGAGAAAGTGTGCGCCGCCCGAAGCATCAGATTACGTTGTGCTCTTTTTTCATGGTGGTGGTTATCGTGTCGGCTCTCTTAACGGATATAACTCCTTTATGGCTCATCTGGCGCTGGCCTGTGGAATCCCGGTATACGGGCTCGACTATCGCCTAGTGCCTGAATATACCTATCCAGCTGCGCTTGACGATGCGGTATCTGCCTTCATGGAACTAAGCCGTAATATTGCATCTGAGCGGATCCTGTTAGTCGGTGATTCCGCAGGAGGGGGGCTGGCCTTAGCCTGTATGTTAGCGCTAAAGGAACGGGGTTTGGCCGTTGGCGGTGCTGCAGCGCTGTTGTCGCCCTGGTTAGATGGCACCGCTAGTGGTGAAAGTTATGGCGAGCGGCGCGCCGAATTTCAAAACGCTATGAAAAGCTATGCAGGGGGTTTCCCCTTGGACACGGTCGGCGTGTCGCCTTTGTTTGGCGACCATAAGGGCTTACCGCCGCTGTTGCTTCAGGTTGCCGAGAATGAACCTATGCNCGATGACTCGATCCAGTTTCATAAACGTGCGCTCGCAGCTGGGGTTGATAGCCGTCTCGAGGTATTCGATAACGCTTTCCATGATTTTCAGGTTTTCACCCAGCTTCCAGAGGCGCTAGCTGCGATCGACAAAATTGCGGCATTTTTTAGAGAGACTGTTATCTAGATTTTTCGCGTCAATCCGTGCTTTATGGGCTTTCTGAATCAAGTCCTATCTGGGGTAGATACTGTCAGTCTAGATGGTTTGCCATCNCTAATGCTCGTGCAGGCGCCGGTATGCGTCGTCGCCAATTTCATTCGCCACTTTTTCCCCTAAGGCGTTCGCGTCGAGCATGGCATCGTGTAATGCATGCGCGGTAANCGCTGTCGGCATGTGATGGGCATTTTTATTTTTTAATGCAGACTCGATAATGATATTGACGGATTCCTCATCGTCCAGAGACAAGGACAGTTGGGCCATGTGTATTGGTAGACCAATGTGAGCAAAAAAGCGTGCCACCTTCTCTGCATCATCGGATCTCTCCAGCGCCAGTTGAATAACCGTTCCCATGGCAACCATTTCTCCGTGCAAATATTTATGGTGNATGGCGTCAATTTGGGTAAATGCCAGAGCCAAAGGGTGAGCCAGGGCAAGACCGCCGCTTTCAAAGCCGATGCCACTGAGTAGCGTGTTGGCCTCGACTACGCGCTCCAGAGAGTCATCGCATACATTGGCTGCCACAGCTTGGCTGGCGGATTTGCCATATTCAAACAAGGTACGAGCGCATACCTCCGCTATTGCCCAGGAAGCAAGTGTTGGTCTCGCACCGAGCGGAGTTAAGGCCTTAGGGTTGTTAAGACAAACTCTAGCTTCGTACCATGTAGCCAGAGCGTCGCCCATTCCTGCTACCAGGTAACGCTCACCCGCTGAAGCGATTATCTCGGTATCGACGATTACCATTGCAGGATTGCTTGGATAAAACTCGACACCGTCGTTTGAGCCTTCGGGCGTATACAGCACTGACAGTGCTGAGCAAGGTGCATCATTGGATGCGAGAGTGGGCACGATCACAACCGGGACATTTAGTCGGTAGGCAATACTCTTGCCTGCATCGACTGGCTTGCCGCCGCCGACTGCAACAAGACAGTCTATATTTTGCTCTGTAAGTGTTGNGGCATGTGCTTCNATTTCAGCCAATGAACATTCACCCGTGAAGAGNGCTGCCACTGATTCAATATCACTTTTGCGTAGCGTCTCGGAAATACGTTTTCCTTCGGCGGCTTGACCACGTTGCGATGCGAGTATTCCAACTTTGCGAACGGTGAGCAGAGAGAGGTAAGTATCTAACTGGTCGAGCACCCCGGGCCCCTGAATATAACGCTGCGGCGCAACCATCACTCTTGGCGTTGGGTTGCTGCGGCTGTTAAAAATTTTTGCGGGGAGATAGGGTTGGTTNCTCATGCTAACGGCCTATTTTTTGCTCTGCGGGCGGTGGATTTTTATAGTCACTATATCTTTGACTGCGCGCTAGTCTGAAGTGCGGGTTTTGGCGAGTTCTGCGCGTAATCGCTGCAGCTCTAGCTGTTCATCCTGTGCTCTCTGCCAGATGTGCTGTGTGGCTGCATGCGGCCCATAGGCGCTGGGCGGCATAAGCAATTGGCGCTGTTCCTCGGTCAGGTCGGGATAGTTGTTGGCATTGTAATAACAGGGGCTCCAGGCGACCGCATGGGGACAATACTTATAAAACAGGGTTCTGCGTTCGCGGTCCGGTGGGCCCTCCCAGGGTACCGTGCCGTGGGCGCACGCTTCGGTGAAAATAATAGCGTCGCCCGCAGATGCGGCTATGCGCTGCACAAAGTCTGGTAGTTCAGCTTGAGTTTTGCTGTGTCGCCAGACGTTGGGTAGTCCGATATTGGATTTGTGACTTCCGGGCACACAGGCGAAGCCCCCGTCGCTGGCTTGAACGTCGTCAAGCTCAAAAGCTACGGCCACCAAACCGTTAAAAAATCTGCCGTTGCTATAGCGGTAAAAGCACTGTCCGCCATCGCTGGGGCCCACCAGATCTGCCGGCCCGCCCGCCCCCTGTCCACCGCCATGCAGATATAGGGTTTTCTCCCGATCGGGCATTTTGCTGTCGATCTTTGCGTAGTCATGGTCGAGGCGGTAGTGGTCGCCNAATAGCTTGGTGAGATATGGCTTTATGGCAGGNAGATCTATCAGGTCAAGATAAGAGCCTCCCAACTCCAGTAGCGAGGGTGCCGACCAGGCGTCGTTGGCGTGATTTCCTAAAACGGTTCGATCCGAACCTAATATTGCGGCCTTNTTATTGGCGTAATGAGCCTCTAGTCGCTGCGACAAATCGTTGATCTGCGCTGGTGTCAAAGCATTTCTGACAACAACGAAGCCGCGCAGATCAAAAAGATATTGCTCTTCCTCGTTCATTTTTTCGCTATCTTTCGGTTCATAACGTTTGCTTACGTCGCCTTAGTTCTAGAGGTGACCGTCGCACTTATTGGCGACATGTGAGGCATGGAGCTTCATCTCATTAAAAGCACTGCCGCAGCTTTTGCGCCGGTGGTTTGTTTGAGCATGACGAGATCTATTCTCGTAACGCAAGAATTTAGCTCCACTTGGCCCTCTTGGTTCAGGCGCCCGCCAGTTTACTCAGAGACGTTAATTTTTTCGAAGTTCGGCGGCCGGCGTTCGACAAATGATGCGACTCCTTCTTTGAAATCGTTGCGTGCCAGACTCTCGTCCATCCAAACGGTAGACTCGCTCATAGCCTCCCCAAGCTCCTTACTCAGATGCTTATAGATTTGTCGCTTCATCATCATTATGGACATTGGCGCCGAGGTTTGTGCAATCTCCCTAAGATATGCTTGAGCCTCGCTAACGCAGTCTCCGTCCTCGCATAGTCTGTTCGCGTAGCCGAGGCGAAACGCCTCCTCGCCATTAATTTTGCGCGAACTCCAGTTCATGTCCAGAGCATTGGAGGGGCCAACCAGTTTGGGCAGCATCCAGCTTGTGCCGTGTTCCGCGATAAGGCCTCGTGGCGCAAAGGAGGTAACGATTTTTGCGCTTTTGTCCATAAAGCGCATATCGCAGAAGGTTGCGTAGCTGAATCCCAATCCGGCAGCAGCGCCGTTAATGGCAGCGATAAGTGGCTTTCTGAGGCCGAGAAAGTAAGTAGGCGACGATTGGTAATTGGGGTCGTTATCGGGGTTTCCGGGGTCAGCTTGAAGGTGTTCGTAGCTGTTACCTAGTCTTTTACCGGCTTCGCTCATCCCGCCTAAGGCGTTCATGTCGACGCCAGAGCAGAATCCGCGACCTGCCCCCGTAAGTACTGTGCCCACTACGTCTGGATTACTCTCTGATTGCCCNAAGGCGTGACGAATTTCGGCTTGGGTTAGATCTGTGAGCGCATTGAGCTGCTCAGGCCTATTGATGGTTATGGTTGCTACACCGTCCTCAACTGCATAGATTACCTCTTCGTAGGCTACAGTCATGGGCCGTCCTCCCGTGTTATCTCTATACCATTTTCAGCAAGATATATGATTGATTGGCTCGGCAGTAGCCGGGCTGACCGTAATTCCCCCATTTATGCGCATCATCATAGTGGCGGCGAATCCTGTTTTTGGGTGGCATGCTTAAAGGCTTACTTGAGACTTCTATAGGCCCTAAGTACGGTTTCAAACGAGCGCCTGTAGGAGTGGACGTGAGTATTGAAAGAGAGGTTTTAGCGGCCATGCAGGCGCATGTTGCTGCACGGATGAGTAATGACACTGATGCGGTTCTAAAATCATACTCAGATGAGTGGGNGGATAGCAAAGGCTATACCAAGCAGACTCTGAATGACTGGCATTTAGCTTCAGTCATTGGTTCAGCGAAGCTTGAGATTACTATTGACCTACGTACGGTAGAAGTTGTGGTCGACGGCTCCAAGGCCATCATTAGCCCAATCCTCACAGATTCTGCGAAGGGTCGGATTTCTCATAAGCACCATCTAAAGAGGGAATCCGACGGAGTTTGGCGGTTAACGTACACGGAAACCGTAGATTGGGAATTACGGTCAATGGACGAAGACATGCAGGCGCTGAAGGATGAAATCGATTCGACGGCTATGCTTGTGCGAGAGCACCGCGAGCAATTGCTCAATGATCGCTGGCGACCTGGTTATCACTTCGTTGTGCCAGAGGGCGTTGCCGCTCCATTTGACCCAAATGGGGCTATCTATTGGAAAGGTCGGTACCACCTTTTCTATATTTTTCAGGATAAACGTTCGGGCAAAAAAGCCGATCATTGGGGCCACATTTCCAGCACTGACCTGTTTCACTGGCGTCATCATCCCACAGGACTCCTAGATGGCATGTACAGTGGCAACTGTTTTCTAAATGAACACGGGGTGCCAACTATTTGCTATCACCAAGTCGGCCTTGGTAATGCGCTTGCGGTTGCTCTCGATGACGATCTTGACGAATGGGAAAAATTAGCAACGAATCCAATTACGCCACCGCCCAAGGCTGGCGCTCAAAATCAAGAAAAATATCGATCNTGGGACCCATTTGCTTGGTATGAAAATGGCTTCTATTACGCGATCTTCGGTGGCGAGCATCCAGCCATCGCAAAATCCCCGGCCATGGGCGGGGATTGGCGCTATGTTGGTGACCTTTTCGCGCACGAGATAGACGGAGTTTCCCTAAACGAAGATGTGTCNTGCGCCGAGCTTTTTCGTCTTGGCGATAAAGATATCTTGTTGTGCATAAGTCATCGAATGGGCTGCCGCTATTACGTGGGGGAGTGGAAGGACGAGCAGTTTTATCCAGACATCCATGCGCAAATGAGTTGGAGAGACAATATTTTCTTCGCGCCCGAGAGCCTAGAGGATGATCAGGGCCGCAGAATAATGTGGGCATGGCTGTTGGATTTGCGCGATCTGGGCACTCGTTTTGACACCGGCTGGTCGGGTGTTATGAGTCTGCCTCGTGTGATATCTCTGGGCGACGACAGGGGTGAGGAGGGGCGGCTGCGTATCGAGGTGGCTGAGGAAATCGAGCGGCTGCGGTATNGGCCTCATCATTTGGAGAGCATTGAAGTAGACGCGAATGCTGAAGTGGTGGTCGCCGGTGTTAGCGGCGATAGCCTTGAATTGATCGTCGATATGGAAAGTGCTAACGCGACCGAATTTGGAATTAAAGTTTGTGTTTCACCCGACGGCGAGGAGCAAACGGTTATTTCTTTTGATCCCTTGGAGCGGACATTAAGCATAGATACGCGGCTCTCCGGACCCGCAGACTCGCCCAAAGACATAGAAACCGCGCCTTTCTCTCTGGAAAAAAATGAACCGCTGCGGCTGCGTGTATTTATCGACAAGTCTGTGGTCGAAGTGTTTGCGAACGACAGGCAAGCGTTGGTGCGGCGCATCTATCCGGCGCGAACGGATAGCTTAGGCGTGCGTGTATTCGCAGTNGGAGGTGGCGCGGCTGTCCGCGCCTTGCAGTCTTGGCATATATCTCCTTCTAATCCTTACTAGAGACCAGTATCTCGGCTTCGGGGCATCAGGGAGGAAGCAGACTATGCTGGAGGGCGCAGGTTTTGGATTAGCGGCGATTTCCGGTTTCGTCTAGAAATGCCTCAACCTGCGCCTGGGTAGGCGGGGAACAGCCGCTTCGTGACAGGTTAATAGCCGCTGCTGCGTTGGCATATCTTAGACTATCCATTAGAGCGGAATCGCCAATGTAATCCGCAGGATTATGGATTGCAGCCAAATGGCATAGCCCTCTGCGCCTGAAACAGGCTAAGAAAGCCGCATAGAAACTATCCCCTGCGCCAATCGTGTCTTGGATATCAGTAACAATAGGCGGCTTTTGTTTAAAGGTTTTGTTGCCGGTAAACAAAACCGTTTCGCCTGCACCCTGCGTGAGAACCAATATCCCCTTGCCTTGCTCTTGGAAGGCTATCTCTGCTGCATGCATTGCGTCTGCAGCAAGCCGGAATGGCGCTAAGTCTTCAGCACTGGCTTTGACAATATCCGCAAAGGGCAGCAATGAGCGGATGCCAGCAAGATAGGTGTCGACATCTACGCTGGCCCCGAGCCGAACATTGATGTCCAGGCTCACAGGTATTGCAAGTTGCTGCATGATCCGNAGGAGCTCGCGTATTTTTGGTAGCTGGCTTGGGGTAATTGCCAGTGACCCCGTATGCATGAGNGTGAGGTCCGAAGGTAGCTGACTTTTAATATCGGAGATAGAGAAGTCTTTGTCTGCGATACCCTCGCGGTACAACCTATAGGCGGGCTCGTTCTCGGCATTAGTCGTTATCAGAGCGATAGAGGTGGGGCGCGGCGAGCGTGTGGTCATCGGGATATGCACACCTTCCATTAGGAGTTTCGAGTGCAGTGCGTCGCCAAAGTTATCGGAGGATAAGGGCGAAAGATAGCTAACGGCTTCATTCTGCCGGGCGAGCCCGACCGTGACGTTGTACGGTGACCCACCGAGATGGGGGTGGTAGTGTCCTTGCGGACTCATAATAAGGTCAATAATGGCTTCGCCAAGAACCGCTATGGTCATATCAGCATCTGCTACCGGTAAAGATCTTCGACATGTGCGGCCGCTTTCTGATATGCCTGATAATGCTCGGTATAAAAATCGACTGAGGTTTGTTGGGGCTTACGACAGGCATCGACGTCAGTCTTGATATGCTTTGCAGTCAAATCTCCTAAAGCCTCGCCACTTTCGCTAGCGAGTGCCTGCAGTGCTGCACCGAATGCCGCAGATTCTTGGTTTTGTAAAATGGTTACCGGCATATTGCAGACGTCAGCGACTGTTTGCCGCCATGTAGGGCTGTTGGCGCCGCCGCCAGTTAAGACAATTTCTTNGGGCTTTAGACCCTGCTCGATCAACAGCTCAAGGCCGGCACGCAGGCTAAAGGTAACGCCTTCGACAGTGGCACGCAAAAAGTTTGATTGNTGCATGTTTTNGCTATCGAGGCCGAATAGACAGGCCTTAGCCGCAGGTATGTTCGGTGTACGTTCACCATTAAAAAATGGCACTGTCAGGATACCCTCGGCCCCGCGCGTCGAGGCTTGCAGAGTGGCTTCAAAAGCTACAATGTCGGTATCGAATAGATTGCGCATTAGCTCCGTGCCGACTGTGCAATTCATTGTGCAGATTAAAGGCAGCCAGCCTCCGCTGGACGAGCAAAAAGCAGCTATGCTGCCGTCTTCATCAACTACTGGTTTATCGGCGTAGCTGTAGATCGTGCCTGATGTACCTAAGCTCATTGTGATCACACCGCTTCTGATGTTACCGGTGCCAATCGCGCTCATCATATTATCTCCGCCACCCGGTGCCACCGGCGTCCCCGGAGGCAGTCCTAACTTTTGGGCAATGTTGGGTAAGAGGGTACCGATAGGTGTTGCGGATGTTTTGATATCGGGAAGTTTATCGCGCAAATCGACCTGTGGATCGATGACTCGAAGCATTTTTTNCGACCACTGACGCGCACGAACATCCATAAAACCGGTCCCTGATGAGTCGCCAGCCTCCATGCTCTTAGTGCCGGTCAAATAGAAGTTGATGTAGTCGTGGGGTAAAAGGATGCAGTCCATCTGAGCGTATAGATCGGGGAGAGTGTTGCGAAACCATAGCAATTTCGATGCCGTATACCCGGGCAGAATAAGGTTGCCAAGTTCGCTCAGACAGGCCCCGCTGCCTCCGAATTGGGTCATTAAATAATCACACTCCGCCGTTGTCGATGTATCACACCATAGTTTTACGGGCGCCAGCGGCTGGCCTTGCCGATTGATAGGCACGAAGCCGTGTTGCTGCCCTGATACGCCGATAGCCACCACGCGGCCGCGCAGGTTTGGTTCCAGTTGATTTACGGCTGCGTGTAAGCCATCTATCCACCATTGTGCCTCTTGCTCCGCGATACCAGTCTTGGTCTGGTGCAGGGCTAGAGGTGCGCTTGCCACCGCACTGCATTGCTGGGTGTCGATGTCATACAAAACGGCTTTCACATTTTGGGTGCCAATGTCTATGCCAAGCACTGTGGNCATTTAACTTCCTNGGGTGGATAACCNNGCCTCAGTGGGTACATAAATCTTTACCCCATCAGGCCAAAATNACAATTAGGCTATTGGGCCCTCTGGGCGCTGTGAACGAAAGGGCGGAACCTAGTGAGTTCCCCCAATTTCGTCCAGCAGGAACAGGGTGCTAGGGTTGGGGATTATTTCCATAGTCGATATATCCACTTGGCGCGCTCGGAAAGTTGTTGCCAGTCGTCTTCGTTGATGACTTCATCCGATGATCTCAAATTGTCGGGTAACAGGTGCTGACGGTAATAAACCAAGGACAACATNGTGCGTAATGCGTCCGTGGTGTTGCTCATACCACGGTGCCAGGTCCTCATATCGCGTATAATTATCGAACCTGCAGGTGCTGTCGTTCGTACAGAAGGATGTTCAGACCAGCGGCTAGGCGCGATTTTCAGGGTGCTTATTTCGGCTTGATCTGCCTCAATGTGGCGATGCGATCCTGGCCANATTTCAGTTGCCCCGTTTGATTCTGTGAATTCGTCAAGCAGGATATTCACCACTATGAGCAATGGTGGCAGTGTCAGGTCTAATTCGGGAAATAGATGACCGCAATCGCGATGGACGTTTTGCGTTGTGCTGCCAGGAAATGAGGTATTGCAGCCGTAGGGCAAGCAGCCGAAAAAATGCTCGCCTAAGGTGTATTCGAGGATTTGAAAAACGATNTCATTCTCGATGATGGATGGGTCTAAGAACGGCGCTTTGAGTGGCGGCTGAAACCCGCCGTGGCCGTTTTGACCGGCGAGCTGGCTTGGCGGGTCGCGATAGTTAGCTTCAAGTTCCGCGCAAAATAGCGATCGCATTGCCGTCACCCAGGAATGGGGCATCACCTCGTGCAGAATTACATAACCCTCACTTTTCAGATTGAGTGCTATGTCTTGCAGGGTCTGTTCGGTCAATCGTCCTGTGCTTTTCTCTTCATTATTAAGGTGCATTGCGCCCATCACTCCAAGCTTAAAANTTTGGGTACGCGAAAAATTGTGGGTGATAATTTTTAGTCGTCAGTGCCGAGACTTCAGTGTGTCTTTTACTTAATTTAAGTGCCACCTAGTATCGTCCTAAGAAACAAATTTAGCGAGATAGATGATCAAGCAAACGGCTCAGCGCAGGTTTCTGTTGCTCGATAGCGCTATCGTTTCCAAGACCAGTAATATGGCGCTAAAGGTGGGTGAGGTAACAAAACATCCCGCTAATCCGCTGTTCGGAGAAGACCACTCCTGGGAGCGGCGTTTTGATAATCTCTACGGCAACATCAGTTTCGATCGTGAAAAGGGTTGGTATAAGTGCTGGTACAGCCCGTTCATAGTCGCGCACTCGGCACAAGGTATGTCGCTGTCAAAGCGTCTTGAGGTGCCGTTCGACGCGCATGAAGATCAAGAAATGGGTGTCTGCTATGCGCAGTCGCGAGACGGNGTTAATTGGGAGAAACCAGACTTAGGTCTAGTCGAGTTTGCTGGGAGTCGACANAACAACCTTGTTATGAGGAAAGTGCACGGGGCCGGCATTTTTCAAGATGACAATGATGAAAATCCTGATCGACGCTATAAGGCAATCTTTCAAGGCTTACGTGTTAGTTTCTCATCGAACGGTCTTGAATGGTCTGAACCTCAGAAAATCAATTGTCAGTTGGCAGGCGATACTCACAACAATGCCATTTGGGTGTCGCAGCTAAACAAATATGTGGCNTTTACTCGCGATTGGATCAAAACCGATCGCGTGNTATCAGGTGCAGAATCAAAACTAAACCANGGTTGGTGCAGAAGGGTTGCAAGAATCGANAGCANNGACTTCGTNAANTGGTCNGGTTCTGAGGTNGTGATCGATGGNGAATCTTGGGAGGCGCAGCCATACTGCATGACGGTNTTCCCTTANGCNGGNNTTTACCTTGGTCTGTTGGTAGTACACGACCAGGTCATTGATCGTGCTTGGACGGAATTGGCCTACAGCGAAGATACTCGTGTTTGGCGACGAATAGACCCTGGCAATGCACTTATCGGCTGTAGCGAAACNGAGTTGGATTACGATTATGGTTGCGTATACGCCTGCTCCGGACCGGTATTTTTGGACGACGAAGTGCGTCTTTATTACGGCGGTAGTGATTGGTTGCATTTCGGGTGGCGTAACGGATGCTTAGCATTGGCAACTCTGCGGCCGGATGGTTTTGCCGGCTACTGCCAAATCAATACCCGTGAGGCGGGTAGGTTGATTACAAAGCTTCTGGCGTATCGCGGTGAGGAGATTCGAGTTACTGCTGATGTGGCGCCTGAGGGTTCGGTGATGGTGAGAATTTTAGACTGCNATGGCGAAGCAATAACTGAGCAGAACATTTCGAGTTCGATAACTGACGCTGTTGTTATGCCGGCTTCCTTGGATGCCGCGAATGAGATACAAATTGAGTTCACGGTTGTTGCAGCCAAACTGTTTTCGTTTGTCTTGGTCAGTAAATGATCGCCGCTTCCATAGCCTGGAAACCGCGGCGTGGAGTTGGGTGCGATTCTCTATGGCAATGCGAAANGCGGCGAAATAATGAATAAACAGAAATTACAGTTATTGAGCGACGATCAGGTCCAGCGTTTCATAGCCGATGGGTTCGTAATCATTGATTCGAAGTTAGAAGCCTCTTTCCACCNAAAGGTGACCGAACAGATCGCATACGCGCTGGAATATGAGCTGCCTCATCCCGGCGACAANATTGTCCCGCGCGTACCAGCTTTNAATAAATTATGTGANTGTCCTGCNGTACAGGGTGCCCTGCGGAGNCTGCTGGGCNATCGATTTGTATTTCTGCCGCATCGATTCCCGCACAATAGTGACCCNTTAGCAGCGAACGCNGCCACAACCTCNTCGGGTGCTTCTCTCGAACAAGAAGCTGGCGATGTGCGANAAATTTCAGCTTTTGAATCGCAGCCCACGATGGCAGAGGGNTCTATTTCATTCTCGGGCTGGCATCAAGACTCGCATGCGGGCTGTGGNCGGACACGNTGGCACACGCTCCGTGCNGCNAACGTTTTTTACTTTCCTCANGCCACCCCTTTGCACATGGGGCCAACGCGATTTCTTGCTGGGTCTCACCTCTACGCGACACTGCATGACCTGCGGACGGAGCAGGCTGTCATGCAAGAAATTCCGGCTGGATCGGTGGTTATTGCGCACTTTGATCTTGCCCACGCTGGTTCGCCGAATAATAGCGATCTGGGTCGATACATGATGAAGTTTGTGGCGCTGCGAACTGAAAATCCAACGAAGGCGACGTGGAATAACANAGATCAAAACTGGCGCACTCCCAGTAATCTGCATACTCACCATAATTTGCCGGCGGTTTGGCAGTCGCTCTGGAATTGGATGCTTGGAGGAAGTCGCGGCGGAACTAACGACGCAGAACCCTCAAAATCTGAAATAGCGGCAATGATCAATGGTATGAAGAATCCCGATCAGCAAGAGCGTTTATCGTACTTGTATCGACTTGCCGGGATCGGCGCCCCTGCGGTTCAACATTTGGTTGCTGATTTGTTGTCGAATGCGGGTAAGCAGAGGCACAGCAACCCGTCAGGCAAGTCACTATCAGTTAGCAAGGCACACCACTTAGACCGGTTTTTTCTAGAGGGGCAATTCACCCCCGAGGACTCGGCTATTGCTTTAAGTGCGATTGGCCGGCCGGCAGTGTCGGCATTGGTTGAGCTGCTAGACCATGCTGATCCGTGGATACGGATAAATGCGATTTATGCGTTGGGTGATGCTGGGCCAGTCATCGTTGGTGATCATGTGAATCGGATGGCTGAGTTACTAAACGACCCTGAACCTGAAGTCATCAGAGTTGCTCTCGATGCTCTCGCCGTATTGGGATCTTTTGATGCGGTCGCAATTGAGCGGATGAACAATCTGCTTGCTGGTGACGTGCCCGGATGGGGCACAGATGTTAATACAGAGCGAAGGCTCTCTATGTTCGAGCAGATGCGTTACTTAAGTGCAATTGCCCTACTTTCTTGGGTAAGTAGGGCAGCGTCGCAACCGCAACACTTAGTTGCCAAAGTGGAAACGGCTCTCTTGCAGGCGTTGAACGATGAGAATGGCTACCCGCCTCTTATCGCTTGTATAGCTTTGGAACGCTCGGATTCGGTAAGTAGTTTACGTGCAGCAGTGCAGTATCTTCGTGGCCGATGTTGGGATACGGCTCAAAATTCGCGCCCGATAGGGGCGTGGACGATAGCGCACGGTCGGGCAACGCTCGCTCGCCTGGCGGCACTTGAAAAATTCAAAATGTGAAATGTAGGAAGGTGGAGTTCGATTAGAGCGATGGTTTTGAGGGAAAAGTTGGGGCTACACAAGGTATAGCCCCATTCGCGCAAGTAGGTACTGCTCTATTTGAAATTCGGGGTCCAGCGCATAGTGATCCCCATCTCTCTCTGGTTGGTCGGAGATCCCAAGAAAACCATGCCGCCGTGCCCGCCTGACGCGATNAATTCATTCAAAGTAATTTCATCTGTCAGGTTGTTCACATAAAGCATNACCGATACTTCCTCGGCAGCGTTAGTCCAGGTGGCCGAAGCGTCAAAACGGTTACTAGAGGGAATTTCATACAGGTCAACGTTTCCAATGGTGGGATACATTGATCCGTTGTAGGCCCAGGTGCCTAGCAGGCTCCAAGAGCTACCCCCGGCCATTTCCATGTTGTACAACACAGAAGTCGCCGCTTTGTGCTTCGCCTGGCTCGGTAGTCGATTACCTGTCTGATCAGCGGGTAACTCATACCAGCTCTGGGTCATTTGGCCCGTGGAGAAATCTAGATGATCGTAGAGTCCATACTCCGCATCAGGATTCCCGAGGATTACCGATGAGTGCTTCCCTACCTCGGAGTCGGTGAAAGCGTAGAAGCCTAACAACGTTACGTTGTCTGTAATCGCGTATTGGTACTCTAACTCGAGACCCCAGACTTTTGTATCTGGAATAGCAGCCGTGTATTCAGCAAGAGGCGTTTGGTCGAACTGGCCTGGTTGGAACCCACCGCTTAGCTCCTGAACAGCGTCAAGATGCATCGCGTCATAGTTCATCATGAATCCGGCAAGAGCCATTTGCAGTCTGCCGTCAAGATAGTTGCCCTTGATGCCAGCTTCGTAGTTGGTNAGCGTTGACTCCTCGACTACCGATGGAACACCATCGATGGGAGGGGAAGCAAAATTGAATACACCGGGCTTGTGACCAGTAGAAAGTCGACCGTAGATCATGTTGTCGTTTGCGGTTGTNTATTCGACGGTGAATTGCCCGACGATATTGTCAAACATCTCTGGCTTGTCGAAACCGCCGTCTCGATATCCGATAACCACGGGTACACCAATGAAGGAGAACATGTAGTTGCCTTGGAATGTTTCTGGTGGCTGTTCCTTTTCGTCTTCCAGCGTGCGCAATCCACCAGAAACGGACCATTGCTCGTTTAACTGATAATCAAGGTTCGCAAAGAACGCAGTAGTCTTGTTCTTAGCGCCGGTTCCGAAGGGTACGATAGCGCGCAAATCTCCTCCATCACGGCCTAGTGTGCCGAATGCACCNGGGCAGGCATAGTAAGATCCGGTTCCATCGTCNGTTACTGGCAANCCGAATGTTGCTCCGATTACGTTTTGAACGAATGAATTACAATCGGTAACTGAAAGGCTCGGGTCCATTCCGTAGTTCACCCAATCACCACCCGCTGCGGTGGCAGCAACAGCTGCTGCGTCTGGATCTGTGAACCGGAAGCTGTGGCTGTATTCCCAGCGCGTAAGCTCGTACTGAACTGTGCTCTCATAAGTGAATGCGCCCAGAATAAGGTCTGCCTTATCGTTAATGTCCCAAGTCAATAACAACTCATGAGAGGTCTCATCGTAGTCATAGGGCATGAGGTAAGCCCGATCGATATAGTCCACGCCACCGTCAGTCGCCTTATCATAGGCATCCCCGGGACCACCGATTCGGGTCGTATAGTCTCCGTCTCTGAATACGTACTGATGAACGGAATTGTCAGCATAGGTGTATTTGATTGACATATTTTCCGTGAGGTCGTACTGCGCGTAGAAGTTAATCATGTCGGCTTCAGAATCTTCATAGCCGGTTCGGTTCATGGCTACCTTATTGTAGATGTCGCCGCATTGCATATATGGCTTGCCCACCGCACAACTTGCTGATCCTGAGGGGTTTTGCGTCGCGTATAGATAGTTTGTATTCGTTACTGCTGCGACAGCCACATCTGACGGCGGTGCGTTGCCAATGGCGTATGCGCCAACCAATGTGATCTCTGCATCGGTGGTATTCAAATTCGCCATTGGCACCTGTGCGCGAGGAATACCAGTATCTGTAACCCGCGAAACACGCAGATTGGTATCGAATCGCTCGGTCTCATATCGCAATTGCAGTGCGTAGAACTGGTGATCCGGCGCATTCGTGTCTTGGCCAGTCCCTACGTTCTCTTGATAACCATCACCNGTATGCAAGCCGGCAGTAATCCTNAACGCGAGGTTCTCAGTCAAAGGGCCACCAATAGCCGCATTTACTCGCTGNTGTGTTACGTCATTGACCTGAGCCATCAACTCCATATCCCACTCTTGAGTGGGTTTCTTGTATACATANTTAATGGATCCTGCGATGGAATTTCGCCCGTTNAACGTACCCTGTGGGCCGCGAGCGACCTCTACGCGTTCAAGGTCGAATCCGCCGCCCGGCGCGGTGCCGTAGACACCAATAGTGTACGCGCCATCGATATAAGTCGCGACAGATCGGTCACCTTGGCCTATTCCAGCATTTCGAGTTCCGATGCCGCGCAGCGACGTTCCGTTGCCGATTTGGTCAACCGTTTCTCCAAACTGCAAACCCGGAACCAGAATCTGTAGCTTGTCCCTATCTTGGATGCCAAATTTTTTCAGCGTGTCTTCGCTGAAACCAGTAATCGTCATCGAAGTGTCCATAACGCTTTTNGCCGTTCGTTCGGCTGTAACGATGACCTCTTCGAAATAGTCATTAGTGGAATCATCNTCTTCGGCNGCTGCCGATGACGAAAAAAGAAAAAGAACAGACGCTGTCATAGCGGTGTATGACGCTCTCAACCAATAACGGAAATCGCTCATCAGATTCTCCCCATTCTCCTAGATTGCCCGATTCGTTATATTTCAAAGAATTGGGCGTCACAAACATTGCGCAGGAAAACCCCCCCATTTTTCCGTTGGGTTCTTGGTAAAAAAAGCGTAAACCCCCTAGATTATTGGACTCCTCATCCGGTGAATCCTGCAACAAACTATTACATTTGCATCGAGCTTTTAAACGATCAGCTTGCGGTTTTGCACCGCAGCTAGATTAAGATGAAGCGCTCGTACCCAAAGAAATAGGGGTTTAGTGTGAATACCGTAGCGACCAAAATAGGCAAGATCCGAGGAATCTCGGGGAATGATGTAACCAGTTTTCTTGGAGTACGATACGGCGAACCGCCGGTGGGAACGCGTCGATTTATGGCATCTGAGTTGGCAGAGGGCTGGAATGGGGTCTACGAAGCAACCAATTTTCCAAACCGTGCGATGCAGACCAGATCGCTCAGCACCTTAGGTCTTCCGGTAGGCGGGTCTTTAAGCGAGGATTGTTTATTTCTAAACATCGTAACGCCGTCCGTAACCGGAAGCCTTCGCCCGGTAATCGTTTGGTTTCATGGTGGTGGTTTCGTTGCAGGCTCTGCTAACGAATACGATGGAACGGTTCTGGCGCGACAGGGCGATGTTGTGGTTGTCACAGTCAATTCTCGTCTCGGGGCATTCGGATTCTTAGATTTCTCACAATTCGGATCAGCGTACCTAGGCTCGGCCTCAAATGGTTTACGCGATCAAATTCTTGCCTTGCAGTGGATTTCTCGAAACATAGAGGATTTTGGTGGTGATCCGAAAAATGTAACTATCTCTGGCCAATCCTCAGGTGCATCGTCGGTCCTTAGCTTGCTGGCCAGTCCCAGTGCCGACTCGCTATACCACAAGGCGATAGCCTGTAGTCCGACCGCTGTGTACAACACTAAAACAGATAGAGCAGAAGATTTGTCAGATCGTCTAAATTGCACGCCAGATGACTGTTTGGAGGTTTTGTGTGACGCCACTGCAGAGGAATTGTTGGGACTGCAGATAGGCGCTCGAATCACTGTTGATGGTCATGTGGTTACCCGCTCAACTTTTGCCGCGATCGAAGANCGGGGTNNGAACGGTGTTCCTCTCTTGACCGGGACCACAGCAACTGAGGGCTCGTATTACACAAGGGGGAATCCGGAATCACGCGATCATTACCCTTGGCTGAATGAATATCTGGCGCGCGATATGCTTTGCGGAGATGACCCNGATGCTTATCTTGAAGCGCTCAAGAGCGCTTACCCCGACGCGTCGCCCGGCAAAATACACGAAATGATCTGGACGGATATGTTTCGTCGAATATCGCTTCAAACTGCAGAATTGTCGTCAACTCACGGGGTGGGTGGTTGGCTCTATCGTTTTGATCTTCCTGTTAACTTGCAAGGCAGCGAGCATGTTGGCGCTCCTCACGCCAGCGATATGTCTTTTGTTTTTAACACGGTGGCTAGTCCAAGTTCGCACGCATACACGTTTCATGATGTAGCAGATCCTAAAGTTCAAAGCGTTGGTTTATATTGGTCAAATATCATTATCTCCATGGCGCGATTCGGTAATCCGAACGATGGTCGTTCGGATACTCTGGGCTGGCCCCAGTACGCTGCGGATGAACGTAGCTGCTTGGTTGTTGATGAAGTATCTCGTGTCGCAAAAGACCTGGATTCGTTTCATTCCTCGCTTTGGCAGTCGCCGAACGTAGATTAAGTACCTTAATCCTGGCTCGGTGAATCGGCTGTAAGTTGCTCCTGGTTTTTGAGGCTGTAAAAGTGTGCTGACCATTTGCGATTTAGAGCGGCTGATCGCAAACGAGTAGTATTAGCGGATATAGTGTCTGGTGTAATGAGCAGTATGACAGAACTTAAAACTGCCCGACTTTTGCTGAAGCATTTGGATGATCGAGATAAATTTCGCCTTGTTGAACTGCTAAGCGTTTATGAGGTTGCGCAAAATTTAACTCGCGTGCCCNATCCCTATACCTTGAGTGATGCCGAGGAATGGCTCGCTCGTGTTGAAGAAAACCCCTTTAACCTCAGTATTTTCCTCAACGACAAACTGATTGGGGGTGTATCTCTTAGTGATCGTAGAGACAATTCTTATGAGTTGGGTTATTGGGTTGGTGCTGACTATTGGGGGCAGGGGTTCGCAACTGAAGCAGCTAGCGGATTACTTCACCTTGCGCACTCGCAAATACGTTCGCTTGTGGTGGTTGCTAACGTATACAAAGAAAACGTGGTTTCGGCCCAAGTCCTGCGCAAACTAGGATTTACCGCCACGGGTGAGGGCGAGGTATTCAGTTTGTCCCGACAAGTACAAGTGCCGACTTTTACCTATAGGTATGAGGCCTAAAGCAACCGCGGATATTCAGCATCAAAAAAGGGGCGCTAGCGCCCCTTACTGCTTACCCAGTGCGGATTAAGTGCCGGTCCAGTTGGGTGCGCGCTTCTCAGCGAATGCTATCGGACCCTCTTTAGCGTCGTTGGATGCGAAGACTTCTTTCTGTAATGGCACCTGCATTTCCCAGAGTTTGTCTTCTTCGATTCCCATGGATGCTGCTTTGACCAAAGATTTTGACGCTTTTACCGCCAACGGCGCGTTTTCTGCTATACGCTCTGCTAGCGAAATTGCAGCGCCAAGAGCCTCGCCAGGTTCGGTCAACGCGCTCAGCATTCCGGCGTTCATCGCCTCTTCTGCGGTAATGGGTTCGCCGGTCAGTGCCATTTCCATAGCTTTAGCGTAGCCCACTCGAGCGTTTAGTCGGAACACGCCGCCGGCTGCTGCAAACAATCCCACTTTGACTTCGCGGATGCCGATTTTTGCGTCCTTTGCTGCGACGATGAGATCGCAGGTCAGCATAATCTCGCAGCCACCAGCTAATGCAAAGCCGTTCACTGCCGCAATTAGGGGTTTCTGCGCACCGGAGCGAACAAAGGTATTGAGCGGGCCAATGTCCTCGCCGCGCGCAAACGCCTTAAGATCCATACCTGCGCAAAAAGCACGGCCGCTGCCTGTGATTACGCCGGCGACTAAAGAGTCGTCCGCATCCAGTTCTTGGATGGCTGTCCAAAGGCCATTGGACAATGCGCCGTTGATGGCGTTCATGGCGTCGGGACGATTAAGGGTAATGACCATTACGCGCCCTTGGCGCTCCACAATGACTGCTTGTTCTTCGCTCATAACGTTCTCTCCTAGGTTCTCGAAGTCGAAAACAAGCATCGCATGATAATGCGTTTGCGGAAACCGTGATGATTTTTGTAAAAGGGTGCTGGGAACTTGGGGATTAGCGTTTAAGGGCTTTTACCAATTCCTCAACTTTATTATCTAGATCCTCGCTGCTGAGCGAGTCTCTAACGCAGCCTTTGAGATGGGTGGTGAGAATTTTACCTTCGACGGTAGCAAGTGAATTCCGCACGGCCTTAATCTGATTCAAGATATCGATACAGTATTTTTCGTCCTCGATCATTTTTGCAATGCCGCGCACCTGACCTTCGATGCGGCGCATGTTGGGGAGTAAATGGGTATGGCACGGGTGCTTCATTTTAAATCACTTTTGGTACGACGTAGGTGAAAAGGCTGGCAAAGGCGAACAACGATACAGAAAAATAGTAAATGTAGCGGGAGCGTGCCCTGGTCTGNAGNCAGGCGCGGCCCAGTTCAGGGTCGGTTGGGCAGGGTAGTCGTGCCGTTCGATAATGGCTATAGCCCGCAAGCCCGAGCATAACCAGCGCCGCCACAGATATTTGTANTTTGTATTGGGAGAGGACGATAAGAAACGGAAATACGCTCAGCAGGCTGGCGANGCTCGCCCCTGCTCCTAAGGCCACAAATAATGCCGGCAGCGCGCAGCAGATCAGCGTTGAGGTAGACGCGAATAGTGAGAAGATGTTGGCAGAGCGATCGTTCATAGGGTTGATGAAATTAGATTCTTATTATCTCTATGCCTGTGACATTTTGGCCGTTCGCCAGTATTAGGTCGCTAATCTCTTCCTGATTGATCAATTTGTCTGCGCTGTAGGCTATGAGTACCTGTCCGTTCGCCAAATCCACATCGATCTTGCGNACAAATTCGTCTTTGTTAAAGGTTTTTTCAATTCCGCGAGCACAGAAATCACACACCATCCCTATGACGTTAACGACGGCTACCTGAGAATCTTTAAGGTCTTTGACAAATACCTCGTAGCGCTCAGTGGCCACGGCGGCAGAGGGCGTGGCGGTGGTGTCATGATTGTGCTGCCCATGAGCATGTTCAGTCTCAGCGCTTGCCGATTTACCAAAGGCAAATAGGATAAAAATCACCAGNNCTAATTTAGATTGCATTTTGCTTCCTCAAAATCGATACATAATGTGGGANTCCCACTGGATATCTCGGTCATAACCCACTTCNAATAGTAAGTTGCCCTTAAAAAACTTTAAAACGGGGTAGGTCGCCCAACCGTNCAGGCGCGAATCTTTCTTGCTCTTCAGCATAAGCCAAGTGTGTAGATCTCCATATTCGCCAAGGTAAGGGGCAACGCCTACTTGCAAGAAACTTTCAGAGTAGGCCGTTGCNTTGGTTTTGACGTGTTTCGCACCAAACCCACTGAACCAGCGCCGGGTCTCCCAATCGCCGTGGACGCCAACGAAGTGGTGACCGAGCCCTTGGGTACTGATTCCTGCCTGGAGATAGATATTGCGCTGGGAGTGCTGAGTATTTTTGCGATTGAGCAGATAGGTCGAGCGCCAATAGGCGTACTCCTGATCTGTATATTTATCGCTGACCGCCTCAACCCCTACGGAAAAGCGATAGCTGGGCGAATAGTGGTAATACACGGAATCTTGCATCGTGTTAGAGAACGCCATAATGGTTGAACCGCCGGAATAGGAGATGGGTCGCGCAGCCAGCNCAGGTGCGAGCAAGCACAAGATGATTCCTGCTAGTCTTATACCCATAGGGGGTATGCTAGATGGTATTTCGAGAATGTCAAAANGTATCGGTGTCTGGCTTGCNGGGTTTTTTATCTCACCAAAAATAAGGTCTTATTGATGGTGGNTGTGCTGGACTAGTATGCAAGGCTCGTTTGACCGATACAGGACCTCAGCGATGTCAGATTCCCATGCCATTGCCGCACAAGCGGAGTTGCATCACCAGTATTTTATAGGGTTACAGTTGATGGTGGCTGTAGAGGAGTCGCGCGGCACCGTATATGACTGGATGTTTCGGCTGTTTCGTCGTCAACACGAAGAAAAATTTCTCTCCAGTTTCGACAAGTTAGGCCTGCGCGGGCTGCCTGATGCCATTGCTTGCGCCCAATATCATGCGCTATCCAATAGGCTGGGCGGCGTTGCTGTTGAATACATGGAAGAGTCCGCTAGCAAAGCCTGGGTGCGNTTTCGCTACCCTCGGTGGATGTATGCCGGCGCAGCAATTTGCGGCATTCCGGTGGAGGCCAGTCGTGGTTTTTTGTACGGCTGGTATGCGCAAAACGGTGTCAGTCTTAATAATCCCCGTCTCGGATTTATTTGTGTCTCTGAGGATATGACAGGCCAATTCGGCCTATGTGGATACTTTAAGGAGTTTGATCGTGCCCTCAGTCCGCAAGAGCGTTTGCAATTTGCGCCGAACGAAGTGGTGCCGCAGTTTAACCCGGCCCAGCAACCCAACCCGCCGGAGGATCAGTGGAACCCAGAGCGGTTAGCAAAGGCCAGCCGCAATTACGCGGTCGAATACATCCGCAACGGTATCTGCGCCCTGATTGCCGTTGTCGGCAGAGCGCGCACCGAAGAGTTAGCCGCGCGCGCGGCACGGTTGATAGGGCTGCAATATTATCCCCAGATGGCTGAGCAGGTTAGCGCTGTCGATGGGGGGGCGAGTCACGCGGCGGAGTTTCTATGCAGCATAATGGCGGGTATGGGTGATGCCTGTGCCCAAGAGCGTCTGGCTGACGGGACCATCGTAGTGAACCAAACCGGATTAAGCATTGTGCGTAATCTCGAGGGCGCAGATCGACATACTATGCTGGTTGTCTGGGTGGAACTCTGGCGCGGTGCCATACATTCACATCGGGCGTTTATTGACGTGCAGTGTGATATCGCTGCTGAGTGTCTAAGGTGGACACTCAGCGACACAGCCGGAGTGCTACCGCCCTANGTGTATTGACTGCCCGAACTGCGGGATGTCAAGTTGTATAAGNCTGTGAACTTGCTTAGATATCGCGTAGCNTGANGGCTTTGCGGGAGAANGGCATGACGCTGCAACCTTATNGGACCCTGATCGTACTGCTGGCCGCTCAATGTTTCGGTCAAACCGCAGCGCCGATCTTGGTGTTGCTGGGAGGACTCATTGGCGCGCAGATTGCGCCCAGTGCGAATTTAATGACCCTGCCGCTGGCATTTATGATAATCGGCACCGCGGCGACCACTGCCCCCGCCTCTATGTTGATGGCGCGTGTCGGTCGCAAGATAGGTTTTCTGTTTGGCTCCGGATTGGCGGTTTTTGCGTCCTTGCTTGCTGCCTTGGGCGTTTATCAGCAGTCTTTTGCGGTATTTTGTCTAGCTGCATTTCTGATCGGTTCTTATCTCGCTTTTTTGCAGCAGTATCGGTTTGCTGTCGCTGAATCTGTTGCTCCGGATGCTGTGCCCAAAAGCCTGTCAATCTTGATGCTTGCCGGTATTGTGGCGGCCTTGCTTGGCCCNGAGGTCGGGCGAAGATTTAGCTCGGTTGATGGATTGCCCGANTTCGTGGGTTCGTTCTTAGGGTTGGCCGTGATGATGGCCATGTCTTTTTTTATCTTGTTACTGTTCTTTCGCGACACTGAAATTCAGGCTGATACCTCGGCAGGGGATGAGCGCCCGCTAGGTTTAGTGTTGCGCCAGCCTACGGTTATTCTTGCCATAGCATCCGCAGTGGTGGGTTATACGATCATGAGTCTCATTATGACTGCAACGCCTGTCAGCATGCACGAACTCGACCAGCATTCCTTGGATGCAACGACTTGGGTGGTGCAAAGTCATATTCTGGCGATGTATATCCCATCATTCTTTAGTGGCTTCTTAATTGCGCGATTTGGTGTGCTGCGNATTATCCAGTGCGGCTTTTTGTTGATGCTGATTTGTGTCGTGGTGGGCTGGGGGCGACCCGAACTGATGCATTACTTTGGCAGTATGGTGTTGCTCGGTGTGGGCTGGAATTTCTTGTTTCTCGGCGGCACGACCCTATTGACTCAGTCTTATCGCATGTCGGAACGTTTTAAAGTTCAGGCGACGAATGATTTTATGATTTTTGGCTTGCAAGCAGTCGGATCCCTNGGCGCCGGCATGCTCTTGGCAANACTCGGCTGGAACGGCGTTTTGGCCTTCAGTCTGCCCTGGCTACTGGTGCTAATTCCTGTGCTCATTTACGCTAAAAAACACCTTTCGGTGCCCCAGTCCTAGCACTGTATATGGGATAATCCACGGCTTTTTATTGGGCAAGAGCTGAGGGAGGCTTTGTTTTGCAAGAACCTGCACAGGTGAATATCGTAAGGCCGGATGTACGCGGGATTGGGCTAAGCACGATCGTAACCGCATTCGCGGCTGACCCGCTAATGCGTTGGATACTGCCTAGCGCAGATAAATATTTAAATCACAGCGCCGGAATTTTTGATAGCTTCGGCGGTGCAGCTTTCGACGCGGGAACAGCCTATCAAGTAGCAGACTTTGCCGGCGTAGCGCTATGGGTGCCGCCCTCCCACGCGCAGCACGATGACAACGATGATGCTGAATTTTCCGCATCTCTTGCCCAGTTGGTTGTTCCTGAGCAGGTGGAAGAAGTGGCGACAGTGTTGGCGCAGATGCAAAGCTATCACCCCGACTACGACTGTTGGTATCTGCCATTAATCGGCGTGGATCCTGGGCATCAAGGACGTGGACTCGGTGCGCAACTAATGAAGTATGCATTGGCGCGTTGTGATGAAGTTGGTTTGCCGGCGTATTTGGAGTCATCAAATCCGGCTAATATTTCTTTGTATGAACGATTTGGCTTTGAGGTTATGGGCCGTATTCAAACTAAGACGTCGCCACCCGTGCACCCGATGCTACGTCCGCGGCAATAACCTGAGTGGCAAAATTTTCGCGGCACAGGGGACGGTTTAATGCGGGGTCGGCGTGCAGCTTTTAGCGCATTCGATCCAAGCGCAGAGCAGCGAAAAAATTTACCAAGGCTAGAAATACGCAGGTAACCCGCAATGCAATTTGGCCGCTCCAGAACTCTGTTAGCGCGGCCTGCTGAACCAAGTGAAGTTCTATATCAGCCCAAAGCAGGGTGGCTAATATCACCGCAGCGGCGAGAGATGCCTCGCGTAAATAAAGTCTGAGCCAGAACGACAGNGCGTAGAGAACCGTCAAGGGTAAAAATAACCANAGTCGGTACAGTACTGTGTCGAAGTAAACCGCTGAGTTTGAGAACAAGTAAGCGAACTGCTCTGGGAAATATACAGCCATCAAGCCCCGCATACTGAGCAGAAAAACCACGATCGAAAAGCGGATCCAAATCCACCGGCGAGTGCGCATTTCATTTCTGCAGCCGCCCTCGTAAAAAGCAGCGAGGGCCTCTTTTTCTGCTGGAGAAAGTATTGGCATAGAGGTCTCTAGGTACAGTTTCGGTTTAGCTTAAGATTACGGGTTTGGCAGGCTAGCTTGCCCCAGCTTGGCCTTGGCTTTACAGAATATCTATCGGGTTGTGCAACCTTTTCTTTAGCTCTCCGCAGCTATTTTTGGGGTGCTTCCACTAACNGGCTGATGGCGAGTGCTACCACCCGACGAGCATCGTCTGCTCCGAGTTTTTGGCTTTGGCGCAGACTGATCCAGAACTCGATGCCTAAGGTTGCATCTATGGCCTCGAACAGCGTTTTGTTATTTCTCAATTCATTGGGCAGCACTTGGTTGAGGCGTTTTCTTCTGCGCGTGGTTGGTTGCTGCCGACTGTCCTTATGTCGTTGATTGGCGCGTTGACGCTGGAAAATAGGCGATACATAAATCGGCAGTAAATGTTCATAAATTCGCGATCTTCGATCTATGATGTGAGTGAGTTGTCGTTGCCATTGTTGCGGTGCGGTAATGTCCAGCGGAAACGGCTCATCAATCACCGCTTCAGCATTCGCCTCCGCCGCTGTGATCATTTCTCGGTGCAGAGTTTCCGCATCGCTAAAGTGGCGAAACAGAGTGCGCGTGGTGACTCCAGCGTTTTGCGCAATTTCTGTGGTGGTGGGTCGCAGGCTACCGTTCAGAATCAGGTCTCGAGTGGCATCCAATATACGCTGACGCGTGCGTTCCGTGCGTTCATGGCGACCGTCATTCTTCTTTGCCACGGCGACTTTAGTCATCGGCGTTGCGCGCGAGCACTTGGCAGCGTTTCATCAGACGTCGGGCATTGTTGTCAAAGTCATCTCTTCGGTGCAGTACTCGGCGATTGTCCCAAACAATTAGGTCATCAGGCTGCCAGGTCTGTTGCCAAACATTTTGCGCTAGCGCCGCATAAGACCATAGCTCGTCGAGCAAGGCCTCGCTCTCAGCTAGGGGCAAACCCGGTATATAGGCCCATTCACGACGTCCCAGATAAAGTGTTTCATTACCAGTCTCCTCATGAATACGGACAATCGGGTGGACGCTGCCCGGTGCATCTCTGGGGTCGTCAAACGGTTCGTATCCATGGCGTAGGCTGCCGACGCTGGTATGGGCAGCATCATGTTTTATGCTTAGGTCGGCAACGCGCTGTATCAGGCTTGCTGGGAGCGCTGCGTGNGCTGCGGCTTGGTCAGCAAAGTAGGTATCGCCACCGCTTGGTGGAATTTCGACCCCCAACAGCACACTGGCTGGAGGCGGTGTATCCACGTATGTCATATCCGAATGCCAAGAGGCTTCAGCATTGCCTAGCCCGCCGATTGGTTTGCCATTAACTCTTATATTGGACAGAACCGTGACGTAAATGTTGGGAATTTTTTTGCGCTCTTGTTGCGACATGCGGCCTAGTGGCATTTCTTCCAGTGGTCCAAAGCGCGCGCTGAATTGTTGCAGCGCATGATCGTCCAAAGCTTGGTTGCGAAAGCGCAACACGCCGTAGTGCAGCCATGCTTGATAAATTTCCTCGAACTCGGATTCGCTAAGCGTGAGTAAATCGATGTCGTCGATGTCCGCGACAAATTGCGGGTTAACGATTGGAGTGATACGCATCTTGAGATCCTCGAGGATGAAATTAATCGGCCGCTGAAAAATTTGCGCGCATATCCAAAGCCCTGCGCGGCACTAGAATGCGGGCAAATTGTTCAAGTCCTGGGGTAGAACTCAGNTGCTCTGCTAGCATAATCAGAGCGTCTGCAAGCAGTGTCTGGGTCCAAAATATTTTATGCAGATTGTCCGGGTCTTGCTCATCTGGTTGAGCGGTTAGCGCCTCTAAATAGTAAGTTTTAGCGTCCTCGGTTGCGTGCTTAAACCAAGCTAGCTCAGCGCTGGGCAGCGTGGCTGTATCTAGGTATTCCGCCAAGCGCTGAATGATCTCATCAATTGAAGAATTCGATACGCCGGTAAGGGTGCGGCCATTACGCCGGCGTTTGCCGAGGTCGTGCCACGGTTTTAGCGTGTTTAGTTCGCGGCCCAGACGGTCTTGCCAAGATGTGGCGGTGGTTGCGGATTTTATAAAGGTGACTGGGCAGGCAAGCGCGCTCTCGGTTTGTTGTATTGGTGCGTCATCTGGGAAGTCCTCGAGCACCGGTCCGTGGTTGCTGNTAAATAAGTCCAGCGCCGCGGCGATGACCCGATGTTGAAAATCGGGGTCATTGGCAACACCTAGGGGGCGACCTAGTGGGAAAGGCACCCATAATGAACGNGGTGGGGCCATGCTGGCGGCATTTTCCCGTACGAGGCTAATGCCTGTTGTCATGATGTTGTCGCGTTCTAAATAGTAGCTGATCGCACACACGGCACGGGTGCAGTTGGGTCAGACTGGTGTCAGGAATACGGCGTCTACTCGATCTTTTTTTAACATGCCCGCAAGTTGCGAGGCGCTNTGTTGGTAGTCCGCTGGCATTAATCCGGCGCCCATAAAGCTGTAGTGCACGTTAGCGAGGCTGCCAATGACGCCTTGGGATTCCAGCTCTTTAAAGCGATCAATGGGATAGACTAGATTAACGTCCTCGGCAAAACCCGAGCGATCAAAGTTCACCGAGCTATGGGACATGATCAAATCGTCAGCGTTCTCATGGTTAGAGATCGGGCGAAAGGTCGCATCGGCAAATTTAAATGCAGGGTCATTGCGAAAATGTAAGCCTGCGGTAGTAACTAGGGCAATCCGCAATTCGGCAAGGGGTTTTTCGCTGGCGACCCAAGCTGCAGGGCCCAGTGGCGGCATATTCTTTGCGAGCAGATGCTCGCGCTCGTAGTCGGGCAAGTCAGCAAGGCGGACCATAGGTTAGTCCGCGCTGTCTGAGTGACTTTCGGCCATCGCTCTCATTACCGCATTAACCTCGTTATTGTTCGGTCCTGCATTGGTTTTGCTCACAGTGCCAATTACAGTTTAGACAGTGCCAGTGCCCGTTTAGACAGTGCCAATGCCAGTTTAGTCGGCTGCAGTTTTTTGTATGTCAGTTGACTGCAGTGTGCGATCAGTCAAGCAGGTTCACCCACAGTGCCGACGGCTAGCCGCCGCTGATCAGAGTTTGCCGTAACTAATGTCGCTAAGAATGACAATAGATTTGAAGGGTGTCAACGTTGCAACATGGCTTGCTACAGATTTAGTCCTTACTCAGTACGGGGCGGCATGGGGCTGCACTCACATCGATAATGTTCAATGGTGGGCAATCTAATTGATAAGTGCCGCTCGGCAGATCGCCGGGCAAGTTCAATGGAGCCAGTAGCAGCAGTTCTTGGTTTGCTGCAAACAGCTGTCGCACTGGATCATAGGGATGCTGTTGATTGTCAATGATGGGCGTGTCTACACCTAGAATATGCAGCGGTAGGCGCGCCAGATGCTGGGTCAGTTCGGCCTGAAACCAAGGTGCCCGTGCGAGGTAGTTTTCCTCTGTATGTTGGCAACCCCAGTCGGTGCCGAGTATCAGGTTAGTGAGTGCAGTGGCAGATTGCGCATGAAGCCCAAGCGCTGTTTCGAATTCCGTAAGAGTAATGCAGCCGTCGGCATCCGGTGTAACCTGCAGGAGTAATGTATCCAGTTGCATAAAAGCACTGATGGGCAATTCGTTAAGGTTCGTTTGATTGGCGANCTTGTGCCCAGCAGATTCAATATAGGTGCCGGTATGGGAGCACAAGTTAAAGCGGTAGACGCTGTCACTGTCGCCTTGATTGGTATCACTTAGAGCATAAATGGTGTTTTCCCAACCCGCCTGATAGCGCCACATGCTGTCGCTAATGGGTAACGAGATATCATAGCTCGGCATCTGTTAGGTCAGTCTATGCGTTGCATAAAGCGCACATTCATCTGCAGGTAGGCGTTGCTGTTAGGGTGCTTTGCCCAGATATCTCGCCATTCTGGCTGCGACATAATGGCGCCAAACTGTTCATCGCGGACGGCCTTGCTGGGCCAGCGAATGATCCAGCATACGTTAGGCTGGCCGTTAACTGGAGNTGCAGGATTGGAGCCTGACATTTCGGCGTCGAAACCACCGTCCATCCAGAAATCTACCAGATCAAGATGAGCGCGCAGCCATGGCACCGCCACTTCTGTAGCCCACTGCCGATAGGGTTCGAGCCATTCGGGGTCGATGGTGTAGTCGCGGACCTCGACAATTTCTTGAGTCATTACGATAGCTCCTTCGGTGCGGTCTAGAGAGATTTTGCGAAGCTGTAGAGGGCACGCGCGCTNTCTTGAAAGATATCCGGAACAATNTCCGGCATGGATAAATCGCCTGCGTGGCCGGTGCNCAGTACNANCTTACCCACGGCNGATACNCCGGCAGCTTGGAGTTTGCGTAAAAAGGCGATGCCNTCNTCACGCAACGGGTCTAACTCGTTCATAGATACCACNTGTGGCGGCAGGCCCTTAAGGTCCTCGATGCTTGCCTGTAACGGCCAGGCCAGAGGATTGTTTGTGTGCTCCAATTCGGGGTCGTATACCTTGACCAGCACCTGCATGCTGCTACTGCTCAGCAGGTAGCCATCATTTTCTTTTAACGATGGGAGATCAGCCGGCTGCTCCCGATAGGCGCCGGAGATGTATGGGCAAAAAGCATAGACCCCATCAATTAGCTCGCCCCAACCTTCTTGCTTAGCTTTCAGGGTCGTTGCGATTGACAGGTTGCCGCCGCCGGATTCGCCGGAGATTGTGATGGTTGAAATATCCAGACTGGCACGGTTCGAGTGGGTCCACTGTACTGCGCTGGCGCAGTCGTTGAGGCCGGCTGGAAACGGGTGATTGCCTAGCTTGCCGCCGCCGTTGCGAAACTCGACGCCGACCACAACCATACCCATCGCCGCCAAGGTATTGCGCCAACGTACGAAGCCAGGATCGGCAGCGGTCATTAACACCATGCCGCCGCCGTGGGTGTGCACCAGACAGGGCAAGGCGCCATCGCGTTGTGCTGGTTGATGGATAAATAGAGTGATGTCGTTGCCATCTANACCTGTTATCACTGTTTCAGTGCTGCTAACGGTGGGGAAATCCGGCATGGTTTGCCATTCCATTGGGTGTGACAACGCCGCTGCGTCTTCAAATGCCGCACAATATTTCAGCGCTTGTTCATAGTTGGCATCGGTATCGATTGCGTCAACGCCCGGCGCGAGTTCACCGAGCATGGCCATAGCATTGGCTATGCGCGGATCAGTTCGTGGATCGCTGACTAAGGTTTCATCAGGATTGCCTAATCGTCCCGGTTGCTTAGATGTCATGGTGTTGTTCCTCCCCAGTAATTTTTGGCGTAGCGGCTAACGGCGGTTCGCTTCATACGATGCGCGACTTGCCATCTCCCCAATATTTATCTCGCAGCAAACGCTTGTACAGTTTGCCCGTGGGCAGTCGCGGCATTTCGTCGATGTAGTCCACAGACCTTGGTATTTTTTGCCGAGACAAGTGTTCACTCAGGTAGCCCAGCAGTTCCTCGGTAAGATCGTTATCCGCGGATATCCCCGTTACTGGTTGTATAACTGCTTTCACTTCTTCACCCAGGTCGGTATTGGGAACGCCGAATACCGCCGCGTCCTCAACTTTCGGGTGGGAGATCAGCAGGTCCTCACACTCTTGCGGATAAATGTTGACGCCGCCGGAAATGATCATGAAAGTTTTACGGTCGGTGAGGTACAAAAAGCCATCGGCATCCACATAACCTACATCGCCCACGGTAGTCATACTGCCGTCGCTTGAGGTGGACTCGGCGGTTTTTTCTGGATCATTGTGGTAGCTGAATTCGGACGCAGTTTTGAACCATAAGGTGCCTGGCTCACCCATTGGCAGTGGTTGCATTTCATCATCAAGTACCGCCAGTTCACCAAGCACTACTTTGCCTACGGTGCCCTTATGCTGTAACCATTCTTCGGTATTGCATGCAGCAAAGCCAAGGCCTTCGGTAGCGCCGTAGTACTCGTGAATAATGGGTCCCCACCAATCGATCATTTGCTCCTTTACCATGACTGGGCAAGGTGCGGCTGCGTGAACAGCGATACGCAGAGAGGACAAATCGTAGCGGGTTCGGTCCTCTTCGGGCAATTTCAGCATTCTGCTGAACATGGTTGGCACCAGTTGCGAGTGGGTGACCTNATAACGCTCAACCAATGCCAGGTACTCTAATGCGTCGAAACGCTCCATGANNATTACAGTGCCACCAGCGCGCAGGGCTAAATTGACCGCGGCCTGGGGCGCTGAGTGATACAAGGGCGCCGGTGACAAATAAACCATGTCCTCCTGATATCCCCAGAGTTGGCTGAGAAATTGAAAAATTGGCAACGGCTCTACGGGCGATTGCGGCGGTAGCGGACGGATGATGCCCTTGGGGCGTCCCGTGGTGCCGGATGAATACAGCATTGAAGTGCCCAATCGCTCGTCGCTTATGGGCGCATCTGAGTGTTCGGCACAGGCCTCAGCGTAGTCCCGNCANATGTCGGGAAGGTTGTTTGAGTCGCTANCAACCACCAATACCAATTTCAGCCTAGGACAGCTTTTGGCTGCGGCCAAGGCGACGTCTTGCTTNGCGGCNCTNGTAATGAGTACTTGGGACTCTGAATTTTGAATAATGTATGCGACTTCTTCGGCCGTAAGAAATGAGTTGATNCAGGTGTAATAAAGGCCGGCTCGTTCGCCGGCAGCGCAAGCCTCCAGATACCGGGCATTGTTTTCCATAAACACCGAGTAATGGTCTTCGATACCCAAGCCCGCTGCCCGTAGTAGCTGTGCCAACCTATTGCTGCGTCCCTCAAAGTCGGCGTAGCTCACCTCCTCGCCGGTGCTGGCCATAATAAAAGCGGCGCGGTCTGGGTGTGTGACTGCATATTTGNCTGGATACATAAGTGTTCTCCTCTAAAAGCTGGTTTTCGAGTATCGGGTAAGATGCAATAGATTTTCCCGAGTACTGATTTTTGCGAAGTGATGCAAGATTTTCTCGACTGAAGGCGCGGTCATGGGAGGTTCTAGCCTTGCTGCAATTTGGCAAATCGTGCTGTACCCAACAGCACCGGTACGATTCCACCGGGGGAGGTTTTCAGCAGATACAGCAGATAGATGGGCAGAAATATCATGCCTCCGAAAAATGCCAAGATGCTTAAACCCATGCCTGTGGGCGTAAACTCATTGCGCCAAGCCACCCACGTGGCAGATAAAATTAGGAAACCCAAAAAGTCTAGATTGAATTGTCCCTGCCAGGTCATCGCGTAAATCGCGCCAAAGAAGGGTGAGAATAAATTCAAACCATATTGGNCGACAATGACGGCGCTATAAGTAGCTATCGCCAGTAAAAAGGTTCCNAGAAATATTCTAAATACAATCACCGTAGCCTNTNCTGACGATTANTTNTCAGTTGCNNAGTTTTTTTAGAATGGGCTCCATGGTGGACTGNCCAATGACNCTGCCATCACTGGCCAGTGTCTCGGCCAGCAAACCGTCTTCCGTATATAAGCTGAACAGCACCAGTGCGCCCTCCGGGCCGCCACGCTCCATATGCACATCGCCGGGCGTTTTGTGAGCATAGTCACCAACNTGGCGAATACGCGTATTTAATTCTTCGCCGGTTTCAAGATCGACGTCAATGACATGCAGNTCTCCCTCTAGCACCACCGATGTGGTGTATGCGCTGTGCCGGTGAAAATGGCAGTAGCTGTTGGGCGCCCAGCGATATAATAAGTCGACATGGCCGTCGTCCCTGGCGCCAAGTAAGGCGGACGAAAAATCAATGGGATAATCNAATTTGTCGCTGCCGCGATGGTGTTTCCAGCGCAGGTTTTCATTAGCAAATAAGTTCATCAGAACACTCCCTCCTTGANCCACTACAGGATAGTGACTTCTGGCCTTGGTGAAAACAGGCGCTGCAAAAGTGGCGGATTTATGTAAAGTGGCGGCAACTTTTAGATCACAGGTGCAGTGTGGCCACAGACGATATACAAAACCACCAAGGGCAGAAGAAAAAAGGCGGGACTTTGGGCCGGCTTATCTTTGCCGCGATCACGCTACTGTGCTTCGGCTATCTGTATTTTCGATTGAACGGCGCTGCGCTGCGCGAGGGCCTGACTTTAACCGCCTATATGGTGCAAGTTTTTGCCAATGTGCAGTGGGGCGCATGGCTGCTGATAATGGTGGCTTACTCGTTGTTCTATTTTGGCATCGACACGCTGGTGGTCAGCCGGGCACTGAATTGGTTTATTACCGATATTCGTTACCGCGACATTCTACCTGTCCGCGCCAGCGCGTATATCGTNTCACTGTTTAACGAGCAAGTGGGCAAGGGNGGCATGGCTTGGTACTTACACCGTCGTCATCAGGTGCCGGGTTGGGAAGTGGGATCGGTGATGTTGTTTATCATGTTCTGCGAGGTTTTTTATTTGCTTGTTTGGGCGAGCATAGGATTTGTTTTTGCCGCTGATGACCTGCCGGCTGCCTTTGGCTTGGTTCCTTGGCTGGGGGCAGGCGGAGCGATCGTTTTGGCGGTATGGATAGCCTTTTTCCGCGGTAAGTTGTTGCCCAATAACACNCTCCGCGACAAGCCGATTTTTCACGCCTTTAAGGCTGCGCGACCTTGGCATTATTTTGCCTTTTTCTTGCTTAGATCGCCGGCGTTATTGGCGGCAGTTTTCGTTTATGCCACTGCGCTGAACTTGTTTGGTGTGGAAGCAAGTGTCCTCGGTTTATTACCGTTGTTGCCGGTGATCTTCTTTGCTGCGGCGGTGCCAACTCCGATGCGAGCGGCAGCAATTACGTTTTGGGTGGTGTTGTTTCCAGACAACGAAGGGCAGATGGCAGCCTTCGGCTTCGTGCAACATAACTTCTTTATTCTATTTAACGCCGCCATTGGATTGTTGTTCTGGCGGCGTGCACAGCGCGACTTATTCGGTACTTGAGCCGTTAGCTGGATCTTGATTCAGGGGTGGTTGCCGGCCGTTCAAGAAGGACGCAAAACTTATGAGCAGAACAATGAGATTTGATTGGTTACGGATATTGGCCCTAAGCCTTNTGTGCATGAGTACAACCGGTGTGCAGGCTCAGGCACCAGTGCAATCGGCGTCGAGTCAGTTGCCTGAGGACTACCCGGAAAAAATATTATTCGTTGGTAATAGTTTTACCTACTACAACGATGGTCTGCACATGCACTATGGCAATCTGCTGCGGGCTGCNAATTTGTACGATGAGGGCCGAAATGAGCTGCGCATGATGACCTACTCGGGTTCNGGTCTTTGGGAGCATCCAGCAGCTTTACGTAGCGCAGTAACGAATGATGATTGGGATGCTGTTGTTATGCATGACTACAGNAACGGNCCGCTTACTCAATGGCAGCGATTTGTGGCGTCCTCCGATAAGCTGGGTGAGATTGCTCGAGGACAAGGTGCGCGGCCGCTNNTGCTGATGACTTGGGCCTATGCCGACCAACCAGAGATGACCATACAGTTGGCGGAAGCGTATACCCGACGGGGCAAAGAATTGGCCGCAACGGTGATTCCGGTAGGGCTAGCGTTCGCTGCAGCATCGAAGATCTTGGCAATTAATTTGTATTCGCCAGACCTGTTGCGGTTTGAAGGGGGCGAGCCGGTTTACGAAAAAATCGTCAAGCANCCAAGTATGGCCGGCACTTACCTNGCCGCNTGTACCGTATTTGCAACGCTCACAGGCCNTAATCCTGAAGGACTGATTTATACCGGCGGCCTAGATGCTGAAGTAGCTCGGGTGTTGCAGCGTGTGGCCCATACAACCGTACAAAGTTATCAGCGCAACCCGTAATCAGTTTTCATGCTACCGGTTCGGGCATGGTAATCTNTACGTTTAAGCAGTTATTTTCCAAAAGGGGACGTTATGTCGACGGGCACGGATGATCTGAGGATCGGGTCCATCACAGAGTTGATGGAGCCTGAGGCTTTGATCGAAGAAATGCCACCTTCGGCCGCGGCTATCGCCACGGTCTCGGAGGCGCGCAAAGCTATTCATCAAATACTCGCCAACCAGGACGATCGGCTAGTAGTGGTGGTTGGCCCCTGTTCGATTCATGACACGGATGCGGCACTCGAGTATGCAGGTAGGCTCAAGTCCGTTGCCGCGGCGTTGGCTGATGATCTTTGTGTAGTGATGCGGGTTTATTTTGAAAAGCCGCGCACCACAGTTGGATGGAAGGGTTTAATTAANGACCCCGATCTGAACAACACTTTTCAAATCAACAAAGGCCTAAAAGTAGCACGCAGTTTGCTCGCGCAGCTGGCGGATCAGGGTTTGGCGGCTGGTACTGAATATCTGGACTTAATCAGTCCGCAATACTTGGCGGATCTTGTATCGTGGGGCGCCATAGGTGCGCGCACTACTGAGAGCCAGACCCACCGTGAACTGGCTTCCGGTTTGTCCTGTCCGGTAGGGTTTAAGAACGCGACAGATGGCGATATTCAAGTGGCCGTGGATGCTATTCGTTCAGCATCTCAGTCTCATCATTTTCTTTCCGTAACCAAGCAGGGGCGCTCGGCTATTTTTCAGACCGCAGGGAACGAGGATTGTCATGTGATTNTGCGNGGTGGCAAGCATGCAAATTACGACATGTTCTCAGTACAAGACACTGCTGCGATGCTAACCAAGGCCGGATTGCCGGCACGCATCATGATTGATGCGAGTCATGCCAACAGCCGTAAAGTGCCGGCACGACAAATTGATGTGGTCAATGATATTGCGACTCAGATCGGGCGCGGTAATGAAGATATTTTCGGCATCATGATCGAAAGCAATTTAGAAGAAGGCCGTCAAGATGTCCTCGAGGGGCAGTCGCTTAAGTATGGGCAAAGTATTACCGATGCTTGCGTAGCATGGCGTGATACCGAACCATTACTGCATACACTCGCCGAGGCGGTTCGTCAGCGGCGCGCGCTGCGCGCCTAAATAGCGGACACAGCGCTAGCCCGTCATGGCGCTCTGTTAGGAGAAACTGAGGAGTCTCTCAGGACCGCCTGCCTCAGCTCCTAGCAAGTGCTTGAGATAATCCTCGTAGGATTCCATCCACATACCTTGGCTGCGTTCGCGCCCAGCTTTTTGATCTGTCTTGGTCGTCTTCATGTACCAATTGTTGCAGCGCAACCACACTTTGCCATCGGCGCTGTCCTTGCAGCGTTCTGTCCAGTCTTGAATGGCCGCAGGGGTGGGTTCGACCTCTTGACTCCCGTCTTTACGCATTGTCGCGACTAAGTTCGCTATGTATTTGCCCTGTTCCTCACACAGCAAGGTTACGTTGGTAACTGGATTTAGGCTTTGTGGACCGATCATCATGTAGAAATTCGGCATGCCGGCGACGTGCATGCCCCACAGTGATTTTGGTCGTGTCATTTGAAAATTGTTGGCCGCATTAGCGCCAAACTCGTCCGCTAAGCTCTTGCCGTCGCGTCCCGTTACTGGGAACGGGATGTGGTTGCTGTCGAATCCAGTAGCGAAGATGAGAACCTCGACATCATGCTGTGCGCCACTGGCCATGGATACGCCGGTCTTGTTCACTGCCACGACGCCACCTGGATCGTTAACCAGCGTCACATGGGATTTGTTGAAGGTGCTGTAGTAGTCATCAATAAACAGCACGCGCTTACAAAAAAACGGGTAATCAGGCGTCAGCAGTGCCGCAAGCTCCGGGTCTTCGACCTCTTCGCGAATGCGTTTGGCTATGCCGTCGCAGATCGCTGCATTCTGTTTTTCATCGTGCAACATCTCAAAGGTGAATAGTGCATCCGGGTCCGGTGGTAATTCCCCCTTCCAATCCACATGACGCAACTTCTCACTGTAGCCGCCCGCTTTGAAGGCATCGGTAATCTCTGGTGGTGTAGGTTCGTCATCCCGTGGCATCGCCCAGGTTGGTGTGCGTTGAAATACAGTAAGCTCGGCTACGTCATCAGCGATCGTGGTAATGACTTGGGCTGCAGAAGCGCCTGTGCCAATTACGCCTACGCGCTTGCCTTTGAGATCCACACCATAGTCCCACTTTGCGGTATGGAAGCTTGGGCCTGCGAACGACTCAACGCCGGCGATCTCGGGCATGCGCGGACTCGAAAGAGGCCCGTTGGCGCAGACGATATGGGCGGCCCGAACTGGCTCGGCGGAACATTCATTTTCTGTATCCCAAATGTCTAATTGCCAGGTTGCGGTATCGACGTAGTTGACAGATAAGACTTTGCGCGAGAAGTGAATATGCTTCCGTATCTGGCAATGGTCGGCGAGCAAATTTGCGTAATCAGCTATCTCACCCTGGTTAACGTATTTTTTAGACGGAATAAAGCCGGTTTGGTCTAGAAACGGCAGGTAGGTGTAGGAGGGCACATCACATGCTGCGCCGGGATAGCCGCCGACACCGCCATGACTCCATACCCCACCTAGGCCAGCGCCCATCTCCAAGATGCAGAAATTATCTATGCCGGCCTCGCGTAAAAAGTTGGCACAGAGCATGCCAGAGAAGCCGCAGCCGATTATTGCAACGTCAAATTTCTGTTCCATGGTAGTTCTCAGATGTCGGTAAAAAATGAGCGCCTACCCTAGTCGTTTCGACCCTCAAAATTCAATGTTGAATCATCAATGGGCGGAACTTTTTCTTTGACATAAACAAAGATCGGCTAACTTATCCCCTCACCGTGGTTCTGCGGGATTACGACAAATCCTCTACGAAAAAATCGACGTTGACGTTAACGTTAACGTCAATTAAAAAGGTTAGGTAATGAATGAGGTCATCGACCCGTTCAGCACATAAACGTTGTTCAAGAGGCGTTATACCCGCATGTCAGGATCTGCTGTTTCTTACTCTATTCGCGATTTGTCTCGAGACTTTGGTGTGACCACGCGAACTCTGCGTTTCTACGAGGAAAAGGGTTTGCTGGAACCCCAGCGGCAAGGGCATAGACGCCTCTACAGCGGCGCAGACCGGGTCCGGCTTAAGCTCATACTGCGAGGCAAACGGTTGGGCTTTAGTTTGGATGAGAGTGCTGAGTTGATCGCAATGTACGACCCAGAATCAAATAATGCGGCGCAGTTACGGGCGCTGATCGAGAAAATTAAAGAGCAGCAGGGGCGCGTAGAAGAACAACAGCGGCAAATTCAGTTGATGTTGGCGGATCTTCAAGATTGGGAGCGACGATCGGTTCAGGCACTGCATGCGCTGAGCGATTGAGCAGCAGTGAACAGGATAAAAACGTAAGAGGGGTTCGATGAATACGATCGATAGTGCAGTGAATTCCAAATCTCAGGAGTTCATTGAAAACTCCGAGGTCATGCAAGGGCTGGTGGATGATTTGCAGGCGCAAGTTGCTCGGGTAATGCAAGGCGGCGGCGAGCGTTACCAGCAGCGTCATCAAGCTCGCGGGAAGTTGTTGGTGCGTGATCGCATTGATGCGTTGATTGATGCTGGTTCGCCTTTCTTAGAATTTTCGCAACTCGCTGGGTTAGATATGTACGGTCAGGATGAGGTGCCAGCGGCGGGCTTGGTCACTGGGATCGGGCGGGTTGCGGGTCAGGAATGCGTGATCGTTGCCAACGATGCAACCGTCAAGGGCGGTACCTATTACCCCGTGTCGGTAAAAAAGCATTTGCGCGCTCAAGACATCGCTCAGCAAAACCATTTGCCATGTATTTATCTTGTCGATTCTGGTGGCGCTAATTTGCCGAATCAGGATGATGTGTTTCCGGATAAACAGCATTTTGGGCGTATTTTTTTTAATCAGGCCAATATGTCTGCGCAGAATATTCCGCAGATTGCTGTGGTGATGGGTTCGTGTACGGCTGGTGGCGCCTATGTGCCTGCCATGGCTGACGAGGCGATTATTGTGCGTAATCAGGGCACGATTTTTCTCGGTGGCCCGCCGTTGGTGAAAATGGCTACGGGGGAGGAGGTCAGCGCTGAAGAGTTGGGCGGCGCAGATGTGCATACCCGTCTGTCCGGTGTTGCGGATCACTATGCGCGTAATGATCATCATGCGCTGGCGTTAGCGCGCCAAGCGGTGAGTCGTCTGAATCGACGCAAGCCCCAGGAAATGGACGTACAGCCAGTCGTTGAGCCGCTTTATCCGGCCAGCGATTTGCTTGGCATTGTGCCCAGTAATGTACGCAAACCTTATGATGTGCGTGAAGTCATTGCGCGCATTGTCGATGGTTCTGCCTTTGATGAATTTAAAGCGCTGTTCGGTACGACCCTGGTATGCGGTTTTGCGCGCCTGTATGGGTTGCCGTTAGGCATCGTGGCGAATAATGGAGTGCTATTCAGCGAATCGGCGCAAAAGGGTGCTCATTTCATAGAATTGTGTGCGCAACGCAAGATCCCGCTACTGTTTTTGCAAAACATCACCGGTTTTATGGTGGGCCAGCAATATGAGGCAGACGGCATCGCCAAACACGGCGCGAAGTTGGTAGCAGCGGTGGCCTGTGCCAAGGTGCCGAAGTTAACCCTGATCCTAGGTAATTCCTATGGCGCAGGTAATTACGGTATGTGTGGTCGTGCCTACGATCCTAATTTCTTGTTTATGTGGCCAAATGCGCGCATTTCGGTGATGGGCGGCGAGCAGGCCGCGGGGGTATTGGCGCAGGTGCGTCGGGGGCAGATCGAAGGTGCCGGCGAGACCTGGAGTGATACTGAGGAACAAGCGTTCAAACAACCGATTCTGGACGACTTTGCGGCTCAGAGTCATCCATATTATGCCAGCGCGCGACTGTGGGACGACGGGATTATTGACCCCACCCAAAGCCGCCGAGTGTTGGGTTTGGCACTGTCGGCAACTTTGAATCGTCCAATTGATGAAACGCGCTTCGGCGTGTTCAGGATGTAGGGGGGCTAATGTTCAGCAAAATACTGATTGCGAATCGGGGTGAAATTGCCTGTCGTATTATGCGTACGGCCCATGATTTGGGGATAAAAACTGTGGCGGTATATTCCGACGCAGATGCTAAGGCGCAACATGTGCAGATGGCGGATGAGGCAGTCTGGCTGGGTGGCAGTGCACCAGCAGAATCATACCTGGATGGTTGGAAGGTGCTGCAGGCGGCACTACGTAGTGGTGCCGAAGCGGTGCATCCGGGCTATGGCTTTTTGTCGGAAAACGCGGCGTTTGCGGAACTGTGCGCTGAACATAACCTTGTCTTTATTGGTCCACCGGTTAATGCCATTGAGGTGATGGGTTCTAAGTCTGCGGCTAAGCAGGCGATGCAAGCAGCTCAAGTGCCGATGTTGCCCGGCTATCATGAAGCGGACCAAAGCGACCAGCGGCTGCAGCAGGCGGCCGACACCGTAGGTTATCCGGTGCTGCTGAAAGCTGTGGCCGGGGGTGGCGGTAAGGGCATGCGCCAGGTTGAGGGCGCGGATGAATTTGCTGAGGCGTTGGCAGCGGCTCGACGCGAAGCAAAGGCCAGTTTTGGCGATAGCGATATGCTGGTAGAAAAGTTTCTGCGACAACCTCGACACGTAGAGATACAAATATTTTGTGACGCTCAAGGTAACGGCGTGTATCTGTTTGAGCGGGATTGTTCGCTGCAGCGGCGTCACCAGAAGGTGATAGAAGAAGCGCCAGCGCCTGGACTTACAGAGGACTTACGGGTGCGTATGGGCGAAGCAGCGCTACAGGCCGCCCAGGCGGTTGATTATGTGGGCGCTGGCACCGTGGAGTTTCTGCTTGATGAGCAGGGCAACTTCTATTTCATGGAGATGAATACGCGCTTACAGGTGGAGCATCCGGTAACTGAAATGATTACCGGTCAAGATTTGGTGGAATGGCAATTGCGGGTTGCTGCTGGGCAGTGCCTACCGCTGGCCCAAGAGCAACTGACGATTAGTGGCCACAGTTTTGAAGCTCGAATATATGCGGAAAATCCGCATAACGACTTCTTGCCCACCTCTGGTCAGGTTACTTGGCTCCAGCAGCCGTTAGCGACAGCTGATGTGCGCGTTGATAGTGCCGTCGCCGTAGGTGATGAGGTTGGGGTCTTTTATGATCCTATGATCGCCAAGTTGATCGTTTGGGGAGAAGACCGCAATACCGCATTGCAGCGTTTGTTCCGTGCTCTGTCTGAATATTACGTAGCCGGGCTGACGACGAATATCGACTTTTTGCGTCACATCACCCAGCACCCTGAGTTTCGCGATGCGCGGTTGAGTACGCAGTTTATTGAGCAACANAGAGCGTCTTTACTGCGCTCAGACGACACTGCGCTTGCGCGGTTAGTGGTTTTGGCTGCGCTTTATCATGTGTTGAGCAAACAACAGCTCGCANATAGGCAGGCGGCATCCTCACCATGGCTCGCGCAAGATCAATGGCGCCTCAATGGACCGCAAAAGATCACCTTAGAGCTGCTGTTAGATGGTCGGCAGTATGCGGTAACAATCGTGTTTTTGACTGCGCAGGATTTGCTAATCACTGTGGACGGTTTCGAATACCGGGTAAGTGGTGAGCTGACAGAAAACAAGCTGGCTGCGGTGGTGGATGATCATCTGAGCAATGCTGTAGTCGTCGCCGATGAGAATTCTATCAGCGTATTTGCAGCCTTNGGTAATGCTCAGGTGCANTACGTGGCTGTTGATTTAGGGGTNGAGCAGGTCTTTGACGATGGCAGTCACTATAAGGCGCCTATGAATGGCACGGTCATTGACGTACTCGTAAGTGCTGGCGGNTCGGTAACGGCAGGCGAAACTTTGGTCATCATGGAGGCTATGAAGATGGAGCATGCGGTTACCGCATTAGCCGATGGCACCGTTAGCGAAGTATTTGTAGCCAAGGGTGAATTAGTTGACGGTGGCGCAGATTTACTCGCGTTTGCCCCGGCCAGCTCTCCCGACTCTGCGTAGGTGCGCTCTACGCCAGTGCCTCGGCCACAGCGGCATGACGAATTTTGCCTGCACTGANATTCAATCCTTGAGCAAACCCAGGATCTTCTGCAAATGCGCATTGCCAACCGCGCTCAGCCAGATTCAGCACATAGGGAAGGGTTACATTGTTCAGNGCTTGAGTAGCCGTGCGCGCTACNGCGCCGGGCATGTTTGTGACGCAATAGTGGACGATACCGTCCTCTACAAATGTAGGGTTATCGTGGCAAGTGGGGCGGCTGGATTCAAAGGCTCCGCCTTGATCGATGGCGATGTCCACTAATACCGCGCCGGGCAACATATCTTTGAGTTGCTCGCGGCGGATTAGTTTTGGGGTGCTGGCTCCGGGTACCAGTACAGCGCCGATGACAAGATCCGATTCACAGACGCTATTAGCGATGGTATCTGGGGTCGCTTTCAAGACTTTTATGCGTCCAGAAAACTCACTCGCCAGGGTCCGCAGACGTTCCGTAGATTGATCNATAACTGTAACGTCTGCGTGCAGGCCGATAGCCATTTGCGCAGCATTAGTACCAGCGATGCCGCCGCCTAGGATCGTTATCTTTGCGGGTGCGACACCGGGGACGCCGCCGAGNAAGGTGCCCCGACCGCCNTTAGTAACCTGTAATGCAGTGGCCCCGGCTTGNACGGATAGGCGCCCGGCTACTTCGCTCATGGGTGCCAACAACGGCAAGCGGCCCGCAGAGTCAGTAACCGTTTCGAAGGCGATGGCGGTAACGCCACGCTCAATTAACGCCTTGGCTTGAGATTTGGCTGTGGCTAGATGTAAGTAACAGAACANTATCTGGTCTGCNNTCAGTCGTGCGCATTCGTCTAATTGTGGTTCTTTTACCTTAACCACTAGCGGCGCACTGAACGCTTGCTCGGTATCGACGATCTTAGCGCCGGCATGGGCAAAGTCTGCGTTGCCATAGCCAATAGCGGATCCTGCCTCGGCCTCTACCCAAACCTCATGGCCCAGTTGTACCAGTTGCCTAACGCTGCTGGGGGTCAGCCCCACTCGATACTCGTGATTCTTAATTTCCCTTGGTACACCGATACGCATGACATAGGCTCTACTTCGCTGAAAGTAGAATTATCTTGTTAATTTNGAGGTGATATATTGCAAAAAACAGGNAAATTGCCCTAACTACACCCGAATCAAGTGGTTTTAGAGGTTTTTATGCAAGAATCCGCTAATTTNAATCGAAGGGATCAAATCGCCCAACTAGACCGCGTAGACCGTNCNATTTTGCATCTGTTGCAGGTAGATGGTCGCTTGAGNAATGCTCGATTGGCCGCTCAGGTGAACCTTTCGGAGTCAGCGTGCTCGCGCCGGGTGGCAGCGTTAGAGCAGCGGGGGTATCTGCAGGACTACGTGGGCCTCGTAGACCAAGCCATGGCGGGATACCCAGACAATGTGTTCGTGCGCATTACCCTACACAGCCAGCAGCAAGCGGACCTAGCCGCCTTTGAGGCTGAGGCGGCACAATTGCCTGAGGTAATGGAGTGTTATTTGATGAGTGGCGATGCAGATTACTTGTTGCGGGTGATTGTCGCGGATGCACGCGATTACGAGCGGGTGCACAGTCAGTTTCTNACCCGTCTGCCAGGGGTTGCCCGGGTGCATTCGTCATTTGCGTTACGCACTGTGGCGAAAAAAACTGAAGTGCCCATNCGCACTGCTTAATGGTCGTTCATTTGGTCATGCNCGCAGCACGTCCAGCCAGCTCCTCTGTGCATCAGTCAACGCTGTATCGGGCGTCAGCACCGCGCCTNCCAATGACTGGCGCACTTCATCGGGTGTTGGGCGAAGCGGCTGTTGCAGTAATTCTGCCAGTACCGCCTGAGCTTTAGTCAGGGTGCCTTGGTAGGTGGCAAAGAATTTGTCGACGCTCACATGCTCTGCAGGGTCGTCCATCCAGCAGTCGTAGTCAGTGACTAAGCACAGNGTGCAATAGGCGAGTTGGGCTTCGCGGGCGAGGAATACCTCTGGTACGTTGGTCATACCTACCAGGTCGCATTGAGCGCTGTCGCGTAAGAAAAAGCTCTCGGCGCGGGTGCCCAGTCGCGGCCCCTCGACGCAGGCGTAAGTTTTATCGACATGCACTGGCGCATTAATCCGTACTGCCGCGTCGACAATGTCTGCACCAAGTGCAGGGCAGGTGGGATAGGCGGTAGAGATATGTGCCGATACGCCGTCANCAAAAAAACTGTAGTTGCGCTTGCCGCGGGTGTGATCGAAGTATTGAGCTGTCAGTGCGAGTTCGCCTGGGCGNATTTCTTTACGCAAGCTGCCGGCAGCGGAGAAACCTAGAATGCGCCGTGCCCCCAGCGACTTTAGGGCNAAAATATTGGCTCGATAATTCACCTCGTGGGGTAGAAATTGATGGCCNTCCCCATGCCGCGCCAAAAACAACACTGGCTGACCAAGGTAGCGACCCTCGGTGATACTGGATGAGGGTTGGCCAAACGGTGTGGTGACTTCGTGTTGCGTCTCCACAGTCAGGCCGTCCAGTTGGTAAAGGCCTGACCCGCCTATAATTGCCAGCATATGCTCATCCGATTCGTCAATTTGTCGGGNGAGTGTAACAGGCGTTTTGCTCTAACTGATTACGGACAAGGCCTCGTGCTCAGCAATGGCGTCGAATAAACGTATGGAAATGACCTTGAATAGCTCGAAACTTCGCTCGTTGCTGACGTCAAAGTTTGCCCCGCCAATAACCGCAATACTGCATAGTCCCAGTAGTGACCACTTCATATCATGGCGTAACTCGGCTTCGCTGTAATTAACCCCTTGGTCGCGCATGCAGTCGAGATATAGATCGATATATTGCTGCTCATTGGCACGGCGTTGTTCTGNGGGAATATTAGTCCCAATAAGATAAGCCAGATCCCAGCCTGCCCTGAGGGCNCCGATGAGTTGCCAATCGATTACNGCGACCTCGCTCTCGTCGCTGGAGAAGAACATGTTCTCTACTCGGTAATCGTAATGAGTCAGGGTTAAATTACCCTCGCTCAAGCCATCGAGTATTGCCGGCCAAGATTCAATAATCCGATCGAAGTCTGACTTAGAAATAGGCAGATCTTCGTCAAAGCGCTGAAAAAAGATATCGCTGCAGGCTGCCATGTCGGAAATGGTTTGCTGCATATAGTCGGTCTGCATAGTGGGCAGCCAGGGCAGGTCTTGGGTGCGGTTCCAATAGGGTGNGTTAATGGCCGCCAACTGCTTNATTGCCGCCAAGGTCTGATTATGCGATGCGCCTGTGATTTGATCGGGTGAGTGCCAGCCGTCCAAAAACTCCATCAGCAGNGCAACATTCTCAGTCTCTGGATCATAGTCGGCGTAGTANACCTCTGGCGTACGAACATCCATCTGTGCCGCCAGTTCGTTGTAAAAGCGCACCTCTTTTTCATACATTTTGTAACGCAGAGCGACTGCGTGCATNCCCTCAATGGGTGCCCGAAGTTTCAAAAATAAAGTGNTTTGTTTGCTTGATTCGGTCGTCACCACAACTTTGTTGAATTCNCCGACTTGACCAATCCCGTCGCCGACGGATTGGCGGTCTACACTGCTGATTGGGTCATCAGCGAAAGCCTGCTGGCTACTTAGGATGTCGATCAGCCATTGGTCAGTGACCTCGTGCATGGACGTTGGAATGTTTTTAGTCATATCACTCTCCCGTTGCAGCCTATTTGTTAGCTGTTTCCGTTGCGCGAGTCAAAATTTTTTTCTGGATGTGGCACAGTCTGAATGGCGNGAAGTGNGAAATTTTCGGAGCCTAGGATGAAGCAGATGAAGCAATTGCAATTATATGGATGGTTGATCTGGATGCTCGCTGGGGCCAATGCGTTGGCAGCTCCCGGAGTTGATTCCGCACGTCTGGCAGTGTTGGANAACAGTTTGGATCAGTATGTGCAAGACGGTCGTCTTGCNGGGGGCGTNCTGTACGTGTCGAGGCATGGAGAAACTGTGTTACACAAGGCATTTGGCTGGCAAGACCGAGAGCGATCTATTCCTATGAATACTCGCAGTTTGCATCGCATTGCCTCCCAGACNAAGGCGTTTACGAGTGTTGCGATTATGTTGCTGCAGGAACGGGGCGCATTGCTAATCTCGGATCCGCTGAGTAAATATTTTCCAGAGTGGGGAGACGTAAAGGTGGCAGTCGCGGACAGTGATGCTGACCTAGGTTATCGGCTGGAGGCGGCAACCCGCCCGATTACCATTCGCGATTTGTTAACTCACAGCGCCGGTATCAATTACGGCAGAGGTGTGGCCCAGGCCGCTTGGCAGGAGGCCGATATTTTCGGCTGGTACTTTGCCGGCGATCGCGAGTCCATGCGCGACAAGGTGCGACGGATGGCGACACTCCCCCAAGCAGCCCATCCCGGCAGTGAATTTGTTTACGGCTACAATACAGACATTCTCGGCGCGCTGGTGGAACATCTGTCAGGCCAGACCCTCGGTGCATTTTTACGGCAGCAATTATTTGCGCCGCTGCGCATGCGCGATACCTATTTCTTTGTGCCGCCGGAACAGCAAGCGCGACTCAGCACCGTCTACGCTATGACGAAAGACGGTCTACAGAGGCAGCCAACGGCTGATATCGCGACTGCGAACCCGGGGAATTTCTATTTTGGCCAGGGCCATTACCTTCAAGGCCAAATTGGTGGCCCGCGAAGCTACTCTGGTGGTGCTGGTGCGGTCTCGACTGCCGCGGACTATGCGCGGTTTCTTGAAATGCTCCGGCGCGGCGGTGAGTTGGATGGCGTACGTATACTTGGGCGTAAGACCGTGGAGTTGATGACCGCGAATCATTTGTCGCGTGACATCGCGTACTCACGTCCAGGATCCGGCTTCGGACTCGGATTCAACGTGTTGTTGGACGTTGGTCAAGCTGGGCAACTGGGTAGCGCTGGCAGCTACGGATGGGGTGGTGCTTATCACTCAACGTATTGGGTAGACCCGCGCGAGGGGCTGGTTGTTTCCTACGTGACCCAGCTCATACCTGCAACCGGGCTCGACGATCACGCAAAAATCCGTTCGTTACTGTATCAGGCGTTGGTCGATTGATCGGTTGGTAATAAATCTTGCATGCCATCCCATTCGCTCCAGTGATCGCAGAGCCGATCGATACTGGTTTGCCAGGGGTCATAATGGTCCGGATAGTCGAGATACTGGCCGAAATAGCCGCGGTCTGGGTGATCGCTGACGCCGTGAGCAACTCGTCGGCTGCCCTCATGAGGATTTTCCGGGCGCAGGCGACGAATTCGAAAATATACGTTTATGCGCGGGTTGGGNCCGAAATTTGGAGTTGGGGTATGGGGCAAACTATGCAGTGTNATCACCGCGTCTCCTGGCTCCATAAGTACCGGCGTAAGCTCCGGCCATGGCCAATCCGCTAGGGCACGGTTAGCTTTCCCGCGCTCGATGCCGAGTGCGCGTATGCTGTCCGGTAAGCCGTTACAAAATGGGCGTTCGCGGGCGTCGATTTTTATCCGAGGCCAGTCCACGCCCTCGGCTCCGATGACTCCGCCAGAATCCCGTTGCCGTTGAAAAACTTTTTCCACATCCTCGTGCATACCCTTGAGCACGCCAAATTGGCCATTGCCTGGTTGGCTCTGGTCGCTCAGGCATATGCCTACTAATGCCGTATAACTGCCGTTAGAAATACGCCGCTGTGGGTCCATCCACAGGAGGCCATCATTGTTACCGCGCACCTCATCATTGGCGCCGTAGTAACGTGTAGCGTCTTTGGGTCGGTGGGTTAACGGATCTATTGCGTCTGCCCGGGTTGGAATAACACCGCTCCAGCCGCCGTCCACGTGGATGTCCGGTGCGCCGCCCAGGTCGTCGTGGCCAGGNGTTACGGCGACTTGGCAACTGATTACNGGTGGGAANGGTCCCATGAGATCGGCGAGGATAGAAGCGATGTTGCTGTCTTGAAATAAGCCGATCACGTCGGGGTGAGTCGCGACTGCTGCTGGTACCAGAAGCCGTCGCTCATGCTTAGGTAGGGCGGCAGTAATAATGGATTTTGCAGCATCAACCTGGGCTTGGCTCAGGACATTTNNCAAGATCACGTAGCCGTGATCGCGAAGTTGTTGCCGCTGCGCCAAGCTCACTGTGGTGGCCTGCATAACGNGGTTCGAGTCCTGCTAGCGACCCGCNGCGTCNGTCGAGGCTGTTGGCTTAGAACCTGCGGCCACCCTATTTGGTGTATCGCCCACGTAACGCAGAGTCATAAAGCCGAAGAACATTTCGTGCATGGTCTGCAGGCCGTAGAAAACCGGCCGCGTTGGGTCGGGGTTACCCTTGTTCTGCGCTGAGTTATCCATCGCTCCGCGCGCAATAACTTTACTGCCGGCTGGTAATAACAACGGTTCCTGCAAGCGATANTTGAACTGCCAATTGAAGTCGTACTTTGGTACCGATAACAAGATTTCTTCGCTGCCGTCTGGGTATTCAACGGAGTAGTTCATGTATTTGCCGCGGAAATGCATGTGTGGGTTCAACTCGTAAAGGTAAGCGTCGCGTTCGATTTCTTGCACACCGGTTAGCTTGTGCTCTTTCGCTCCCGGCGGAATCATAAAGCGCGTTTGTCCGGCAACAGCTCCTGACATCACGTGGGCTGGAGGTTGATCGTGAAANTACAGNCCGACCCGCGTGGCATCCACAGTCTCGCGTCCGGACGTGGTGTAGTGCATTTGCAGCAAGAGGTTCGAGCCCTTGGGTATCAGCCTGCCGCTGTTGTCAGCGAACTCATCGGGCTGCCGGCCGGGCGCAAAGCCGCCAAGATTTTGACCCTGGCCTGCACCACCGTCCTCGGCTGTTTCGCTTTTGTTTGCCGGGCTTGAGAGATAGGTAATGACATGATGCAAGACCTCGTGGTCGCCGGGTATGAACTCGATAGCTCGCAGCCATTTGTCCTCGGGCAAATTCAGCGGTACGGGAATGTACCGGTAGTCCACCACGCCAGTTGCGGGTATTTCCTGAGGGGTGACGTCTAGCACNATGTCCGGCTCGCCGAGGGTGAATGCGGCAGTGCCGAATGTCAGTTCAGCAAGCGGGTCCGCGCCTGGGTCTTTTTCTGCCCCTTGGTCGATCCAATCTATGAGCATTTGTTGTTCACTCACACTNAGGCCACCAGCATTACTCATGGGTTTGCCAACATGGGCATCTATGCGCCCGGGCGGCATGCGATGAGTCATCACTACTTCACGCATCATAGGAGACCAGCCCCTAACCATGGCGTGGGATGACATTGACCATGGACCGATGCCGCCATCGCGGTGGCACGAAACACAGTTGCGCTCGAGGATTGGAGCAATATCTGTGCTGTAAGACACCGGCTCAGGCGTTCTCAAGGTTATTGCCGAACCTAGAGCATCACGAGTGGGTGTGACCGAATCGAGATCAGCAATGCTCTGCAGCGGGGTTGAATCACCCTGATACAAAACGTTCATAGTCTCTGGGTCGATAACGATTACTTCGCCGTACTGGGTCAGGCCTAGAGACTGCATGACCAGTTGGGTTTCATCCATTAGCGCTGGGAGTTGATGTCCGCTGTTGTTGATCGCGGCTTGCAGGTCNGCTCGTAGCTCATTCGCTACCGGACTGAGCAGCATAACTTTGACCTTATCTTTCTGCTCNAGTGCAGTAATGTTAGACAACGCCGATCGGCCGCGTTTATCCGCTAGGGTTTGGCTACTCTCGACGAGGATAACTATGGCATCATGGTCGCTGTAGTAACTCGCTTGATGAAATTTGCCCGTGTGATCTAGGAGCGCGAAGTCTGCTACTTGGGTATTGGCCGCAAAACTTGCGACTGCACTCAAGGAGGTTATCAATACACAGAGAAATTTAGCGATGTGCATAATTGGTCCAGATCTTAAAGTTAGCCCCCATATATAACAAAAAACTATCCACTCAGCATAAAAATAACGTCGCCAAAATATGACAATTGATTACGCCCACTTGCTCGTCCGGCAGCGCTTCCTGCTTTGCATCATTACTCTACTGGTTGGTGGTTTCGTCGCCTTTGGAATTTCGAAAACTGTTCAAGATAATTCCACCGAGGCCATTCTTGCTCAGGACGANCCNTATAAAGAAGAAATCGATCAAAATAAGGCGGANTTTCCNTCCTCGCCGTCCATTCTTTTTGCCTTTGAAGGGAAGCCGGATGTTTTCAACGCAGCTGCCCTTGGGGCAATGGAAGCGTTCAATGAGCGCTATTTAGAAATCGATTCNGCAGTAGCGGTNGGCTCGCTATTGAACTACCCGCTTAATGATGCGGACAGCGCAGCTGTTGGACGTCGATACTTGATTCCAGAGCTTCAGGGCCTGACGACTCAAGACTTGGATGAAGTGCGGAAATTGGCGCTGGCCGATGAAGACCTGACTAAACGGATTTTGGCCAAAGACGGGTCCATGGCCCTGGCCACGGTTAAATACAACCTAGTCGACGATACCCAAGCGGCAAATATCGCTCTNGCTGATTCAGCNATTCGACTGCGGGACTCACTGCGCGAGGACCACCCCGAGGTAAACGTTTATGTAATCGGGCGACCACTGTTTATGCGCGACAGCAAACTNTCTGCTGAGCGTGACAACCNCGTGTTATTTCCATTAGTGACNNTTATCGGTGTGGGGCTNCTGTGGTTTTGTCTNAAGTCGCTCTTGGCGNCTNTCTGTCTTTTCATGCTGACTGCCGCGACTCTTGCGATGACACTGGGGACGCATGCCTGGCTAGGTATCCCGCTTAATCAGATTTCGCGNTTGGGTCCNTTGGTNGTGTTTGTGATCGCACTTGCCGATGGTATTCATGTGGTGTCCATCTATGCCCAAGAATTGAGTCGGGGTATGAACAAAACGGCGGCAATGATTCGTAGTTTGCAGGTCAATTTGCGCCCGGTGACGCTAGCGACAATTACTACCACGATGGGGTTCCTGAGTCTCAACTACTCCTCGTCGCCGGCGATATTCGGCTTCGGTAACATTATCGCAATCGGTGTGGTCTGGGCTTTCGTGCTTACCTTTACCTTGCTGCCGACAATGATCCTCCTGCTGCCCACACATAAGGTGCCTAAACCTCTCGGGGTGGGCGGCTTTATTCAATGGATGACGCGCCTAGTAGAGCGGCGTCATCGCTCCCTGTATTGGGGCAGTTGGGCATTAATTCTCGGCACCATTGCGTTGCTGCCTTTGAACAAGCTGGATTTCAATCAATATTCGTTCATTGACGAAGGCTCAGACCTGCATTATGTGCTGGAGGCTCGTCGCGAGCGCATCGGCAATGATCAAGCCTTGGTCTATGTTATTCGCAGTAACGAGTACTACGGCATCACCAAGCCGGAATTCCTGCAGGATGTGAATGTCTTCACTGAATGGCTAGAGGCGCAGCCTGAAGCTAATTTTGTGGCGACTTATACTGATTACTTACGTGCCCGGAACAAAGCGGATCATGACGACGATGAGGCGTGGGATCGCCTGCCCACAGATCGACTTACTATCATCGATTACCTTGTTGGTTATCAGTTAGTGCAGGAGATCGAGCCGAGCTTGCAGCCAATGTTCAATAATGACTATTCAGGCGTGCGCTTAGTGGTGGGCACCTCAAATTTATCCAACAACGACATTTTGGCGTTTGCTGCGCGCATTGATGAGTGGGCCGCATCTAATGTATCGCCAGAGTTCCAAATAACCCGAGCAGATGAAACGATTTTGCGAGCACGCATAAATAGCGTCCTCAGTTTGGAACTGATGCAGGGTTTCGCCATGAGTTTTGCATTGATTACGCTCACCATGTTGGTAGGACTCAAGAGCGTGCGCTATGGCCTGTTGAGTTTGTTACCGAATCTGTTTCCAGCAACCATCGTTTTCGGTTTATGGGGACTCTTTGTCGGAGAATTGGGTCCCTATAACCTTATGTTGTTTTCGATCAGTATCGGCCTAGTCGTGGACGACTCGGTGCATGTATTGAGTAAGTATATTGCTGCTAAACGTGACGGCAGCAGTGTGCAGGAGGCGATGCGTTACGCCATGGATAAAGCTGGCTCGGCGATCACCATCACTACCGCGAGCTTGGCGCTCGGCACCCTTATGTTGGTGTTTTCCAATACCGAAATTTTTCAGAATGTGGCCTTATTGATCACCCCGATTATTGTGGTTGCACTGTTCTTAGATCTGCTGTTTTTACCACCGCTGTTGATGCGATTTGACCGCTGGCTGGGCCGTTACGAGCCCAAGGCAAAGGCGTAGGCCTAGCGGCACAGGTCGTGTCTCATTTGCGTCGTGGCGTGCTTGGGCTCGCCTAGGGTATGCTGACTCAGAGAGGTTTGTGTGTATGCAGGATCAACACGGTTTAGCGTCAACAGCATTGGTTGAAACCCCGGTGGGTCGGGTCCGTCTGCCAGCGCGCCTACAACAATTCTTACAGCGCAGTCGTGACAATCAATTCTGGGCCGCGCAAGTGGTCGGTTGGTTCGGTTTATCGCTGGTTAGCTACGCCAGTTTGACGTTGTGGTACAACCAGCCAGAATTCGTCTACATCCTCCATAACCTGCTGCAATCCGTACTGGGCATATTTGTCAGTTGGCCGATGCGCTGGGTGTTTCGTAGGGTTTGGGAAACAAACCTGCTNCCCCGGCTGATTGTTTCNCTGATCGCAGCGTTANTGTTCGCGGCGATTTGGTCTGTATTGCGGTTGTGGACGTTTGAAATGATGACTGGTGAAACCAATCTCTGGCAGGATTTTGGTGGCTGGTTGTTTACGTCTATTTTCATATTCGTGTGCTGGATGGCGTCTTATCATGGCGTCAAGTATTACCAGTTGCTGCAGCAAGAACACGATAGTCTGATGGTTATGTCGAGCGCGCAAAAAGAAGAAAGCCTGCGTCGTGCGCAAGCCGAATCAATGGCGCAGGAAGCGCAGTTGAAACTACTCCGCTACCAATTAAACCCGCATTTTCTGTTCAATACGCTGAATGCGATTTCTTCATTGGTAACGCTGAAAGAGGCAGATAAGGCCAACGCCATGTTGGTGCAACTGAGTAAGTTTTTGCGTTATTCCTTGGACAATGGCGGCGACATCAATGTGCCGTTGCAACAGGAAGTTGAGGCGCTGCAACTGTACCTGAAAATTGAGCAGGCGCGATTTGCAGATAGGCTCACGGTCATCATCGACGTCGATGATTCGGTGTCCCGGGTGGAGGTGCCGAGTTTGTTGTTACAGCCCCTGGTTGAGAACGCCATTAAGCATGCGATTGCATTAGCAGAAAAGGGCGGTGTGATTCGGGTTCGNGCGGCCCCNGTNGGNGACAGGTTGAATGTCTGGATTGCGGATTCGGGTTCNGGCCAAAACACCCAATCTGATAGCGGTAGTGGTGTTGGCTTGCAGAATATNCGCGAGCGCTTACGCATGCGTTACGGCGATCGAGCCAGCCTGAGCATAGAGCAATCAGACTTAGGTGGTTTGNAAGCTCTGTTGCAGATGCCTTTGGACAATTCTCAGTAATGCAGCCGATCCGTGCAATTGTTGTTGACGACGAGCCACTGGCGGTTCGGTTGTTGGTGGAAATCCTTGGCCGTTTTTCCAACATTGAGGTAATTGCGGAGTGCGGCAGTAGTGTCGACGCGATAAAACAAATACAGCGATTAGCGCCTGATTTGGTCTTTCTGGATATTCAGATGCCGACCAATAGTGGTTTTGATGTGGTGCGGGAAATCCAGGCGGATGTTATGCCGCTTGTGGTGTTTGTTACCGCCTATGATGAATATGCATTACAGGCCTTTGATGTTTTCGCGGTGGACTACTTGCTCAAGCCGGTAGACCCTGAGCGGCTAACAGTGACAATAGAGCAGGTCCAAGAGCGCATTGCAGCCAAACAGATGAGCGAAAAATCCGCCGTGTTGGAAATTGCAGCGCGCAGTCAGAGCGCTACACCGCATAATATGACGCCAGTGAATGATGCTGCAGCAAGTCCGCTGGAGGATAAGTTAGCGATTCGCGACGGGTTGAATACNGATCTCGTGCCATTCGCTGATATCGATTGGATTGATGCAGCGGGGGACTACATGTGTGTACATGCTACAGGTAAGACCTATGTCATGCGCTGCACCATGAAAGAGCTGCAACAGCGGCTAAGCGCTGGCCCNTTCGCTCGAATACATCGATCGACCNTAGTCAATCTGAACAAAGTACAGTCAATGGAAGCNTTGCCGCGCGGAGAGAGTGTGCTGTTGTTGCCCAACGATGTGCGCTTAAAAGTCAGTCGTAACTTCCGCCAGGAAGTGCAGGTATTACACGCCNAATAGTTCACAGCCATAGTCTTTTGAATAATCTTGCCNAGCCTGTTAAGCCAAGGCTGCCGCNGGGTTATGCGGCCANGTGCTAGTGANAGTTTGAGNGCAGAACCGCCGAGTTTTGTGACCNTAGGGCCAATCTAGATTTCTTAAACCGCTTCATCGCGGGTGGGTGCCGTTTTATCGCAATTGGACTTGCCCTTGTGCGCGTGCACACCGAAAGTGCACNTTGGAGAGGATCTTCATATTCGCACCAAAATCGCGCAAGCGGTGTCAAGTAGCTTGGCTGGCAGTGTGGGGATAAGANCTCTCTGTGGTGGCGAACCATCGCTGATTCAATACGACATCCCGGGAGGGGGAGTATGCAGGTTACGAAATTTAAGAAAGCACCTCTGGCTGCGGGCATTGCCCTAGCTGTAGGCGTACCGTTTCCTTATGGTTTTGCTGTGGCTGAAGAAGCCAATGCTGCCGGACAGGTAGAAGAACAAATTGTTTACGGTATCCGCGAAAGTTTAAAGAAGTCGGCTGATATCAAGCGCGACAGTGCGGGTGTTGTAGACGCGATCTCGGCTGAGGATATTGGTGATTTCCCTGATAGTAACCTTGCGGAATCGCTACAGCGGATTACCGGTGTTGCCATCGACCGTGAACGCGGTGAAGGAAAGGAAGTTACGGTCCGCGGTTTTGGACCTCCTTTCAACCTGGTTACTCTCAACGGACGTCAAATGCCAACCGCGAGCGGTCTCAATCGCTCTTTTGACTTCGGTAACCTTGCCTCTGAAGGCATCGCATCAGTGCGTGTTTATAAGAGTGGTAAGGCAGACGTTCCGACAGGTGGTATTGGTTCGACCATAGACATTCGTACCACACGGCCGCTGGAAGCCCCAGGCTACAAGGGCACCATTTCAGCTTCTGTGATGAACGATCAGTCCACCACACTAGGCGATGACTACACGCCAGAAGTTTCGGCACTGTTTTCAAACACCTTCGCGGATGACACAGTGGGTGTTTCGCTGAGCCTTATTCGTCAAGACCGCAACAATGGTGCAAACACTGCAAGCGTTGCCGGTTGGAGAAGCTTTGCGGGTAACGTCGATAACGATTGGGGCAACCCTAACAGCCCNACCGAATGGGGTGGCATACCCAACGACCCAAATACTCAGGTNAACCGAACAACATCAGCAGACGAAGTATATTCGGTACCGCAGAACACCGGCTATGAACTAGCCGAGTGGAAGCGCACGCGAACGAATGGCCAGTTGACCCTGCAATGGCGTCCTCTCGAGACGGTTACAGGAACTCTGGATTACACATATTCTGAAGTTGAGCTAGAGCGCACTTACAGCAATTACTCNGCTTGGTATAACTTTGGCGGACAAGAATCCCAGTGGACTGATGGTCCTAANGCCTCACCGCTGGTTTATGCGGAATATAACGGCGGNGGCGGCGATTTCGCCATGGGTGCTGGATCTGATGCAACCGTTGCTGAGAACAAATCAGTTGGCTTCAACCTAGTGTGGGATGTCAGCGAGCAGTTGGTGCTGGAACTAGATCACCATAACTCTATGGCGACCAAGCAACCAGGCAGTGTCTTTGGTGACTCTTCTCAGCTCGCAATTTCTGCATTCAGCCGTGATAAGACCACTACTTATTTNGGTGGTCAGCTACCGATTCTNTCTTTGGATCTGTCAAATCCGCTGTCACCAGACGATATGATCGTTACCGGTAGCGTATTTACCAATAACTTTTCGAAGATGGGTATTGAGCAAACCGAACTCAGCGGTACTTTCGAGTTTGACGCAGATCGCTTTGTCGATAGCATCGATTTCGGTGTTCAGGTGACTGAGGTGAATAACCGCTCTGCGGGTTCAGTCGTGCAACGTGACGCTTGGGGTGGTGTAACCCAGGCGAACGCTATTGCGGACCTNTTGACCCCTGCATCTGCAGCTGGAGCGTTCGATAACTTCTCTGGTGGTGATGACTCGCGTCTGACTACGGATTACTACACCTTCAGTATGCCGGCGATGATTGCGCGCACTGAGTCGCTAATGGCTTCAGGGGCGGCGTCTACATTCTACGCGAATGATATGGGCGACTGTGGTACGGGTCTTTGTGCGTCCAGCACTTACTCCTCCGACCGCAGGACTCAAGAAGAGTCGACTGCAGCCTATTTACAGGCTGATGCAAGCACTGAACTGATGGGTAAGCCGGTTGGCTTGCGCTTTGGTCTGCGCTGGGAAGAGACCACAATTAAGTCTCAGGCATTGGCGCCGAACTACAGCGGTATTAACTGGGTAGGCGGTAATGAATTTAGCGCGGTGCAGGATGGTACGGACTTTACCGAACTAACGGGTAGTTATAACTACCTGCTGCCAAACCTAGACTTACGTATGGATGTTACAGATGAGATGGTTCTTCGCGCCTCATTCAGTAAGACCCTCACACGTCCTAACTATGGGGATATTCAGGGCGGTATAACCATTGCTCAGCTGCTGCGTATCGATGGCGGTGACGGTAGCCGTGGTAANCCNGAANTGCTGCCATTTGAGTCCACNAACTACGATCTTTCGTTTGAGTATTACTACGGTGAGGGCAGCTACCTGTCGGCTGGATACTTCCGTAAGGACGTGGATAACTTCATTGGATCAGCCTCTGTAACGGAGCCGCTGTTCAATCTTAACCACCCAGGCCAAGGCGGCTACGTGGCAGAAGCCCAGGCAGCCCTAGGCGTTACTGCNACTTCGGGTGANTTGCGCGATTGGATCTTGGCGAACAAAGATGGNTCGCCNGGTGTNNACGCCGCNGCNAANNTGATNNCTGGTNTTGCTGGNGANCCGATTGCTGAATTTGATCTGACAGTGCCGGTGAATATCGCTGAGGCGAGCATGAAGGGTTGGGAGCTGAATCTTCAGCACAACTTCGGAGCCACTGGCTTCGGCTTCATCGTTAATGCGACGCTGGTTGAAGCAGATGTGGGTTACGACAATATGGGTCTGGGTCAACAGTTCGTATTAGGCGGGCTGGGTGATACTGCAAACTTCATCGGTTTCTACGATAAGGACGGTTTCCAGGCGCGACTCGCGTACAACTGGCGTGATGATTTCTTGAACGGTACGGGACAGGCCAATGTCGGTGCAATACCGCCGACCTACGTAGCAGATTACGCCCAGTGGGATATGAGCGTAAGCTATGAAATCAATGATAATGCCAAGGTGTTCTTGGATATCATCAACCTGACTGACGAGACCCGTCACGTTTACGGACGCACGGAGCTGCAAACCTTGTTTGCTTCGCAAGACGGAACTCGCTACAACCTAGGAATTCGATACACCTTCTAGTGTTTCGAGGTGCCGCGGCTCGCCGCGGCGCTCTTCCAATAGGTACAATTAAAAGGCTGTCCAGTGGGCGGCCTTTTTTTGCATTTGGCAAAACGCAATTTTGCAGGGTATAAGCCTTTTCGGGTTTGAGGTGCAAAAACAGAGTAAGAGTGCTAGTCAGAGGTAATGGGCAGCAAAATGGAACACGCGATACAACGTATAGTGGTCGTAGGGGGTGGCAGCGCGGGCTGGATCACTGCTGGCCTGCTAGCGGCGGAGCATGGACATGAATCTGCTGCTGATTTCAGCGTAACTCTACTGGAGTCACCAAATGTGCCTATTATTGGGGTTGGTGAAGGCACTTGGCCGTCCATGCGCAGTACCCTGCAGAAGTTAGGTTTAAGCGAAATTGAGTTTCTGCGCGAATGCGACGCGAGCTTTAAGCAGGGTACTGAGTTTGTAAATTGGAGTAACCACGATGCCCCGGCGCGTTATATTCACCCGTTCAGTCTGCCGAGTGAATTTGCCAGTCTAAACCTTGCAAATTATTGGCTTGATCAACGTCAGCACAGTGATTTCGCGGACTTTGTATCGCCCCAGGCGCAAGTTGCGCTATCGGGCCTTGCGCCGAAACAATGCCAGACTCCTGAATTCGCGTTTAACGTTAATTATGGTTATCACTTTGACGCAGGCAAATTTGCCCAATTCCTGCAACGGCACGTTACCCAAGCCTTGGGTGTTGAACATGTTCTAGGACACTTTGAGCAAGTTATTAGTGATGAACAGGGCGATATTGCGGCGCTTGTCCTGAGCGATGGTCGGCACATCGAAGGCGATCTTTTTATCGATTGCACGGGCCAGCGGTCATTGCTGATCGGTCAGCATTTCGGGACCCCACTCGAACCTGTGGATGCTCTGTTGTTCAACAATCGCGCTCTGGCAGTGCAGGTACCTTATGCCGACGCGCAGGCGCCTATCGCCTCGACTACGCGCGCCACTGCCCAACAGGTGGGTTGGATATGGGATATTGGTTTACAGTCGCGGCGCGGTATTGGCTATGTCTACTCTGATCAATATCAAGACCTTCAAGGCGCTGAAAGTACGTTGCGAGCGTATATTGCCGCAACGTCGCCCGGTGTCGAGACGGCGTCTTTAGCGCTGCGTCCGATTGAATTTCAACCGGGCTTTCGCCAGCAATTTTGGGTGCGCAATTGTGTTGCCGTAGGGTTGTCTGCCGGATTCGTAGAGCCTCTAGAGGCGTCTGCACTGGCCTTGGTTGAGCAATCTGCCAACATTATTACCGATCATCTGCCGCGCACCCGTCAGGTTATGGATATCGTGGCAAAACGTTTCAACGAGAAAATGCATTACCACTGGCAGTCCATCCTAGAATTTTTGAAACTGCACTACGTCTTGAGCAAACGCTCTGAACCCTACTGGCAGGATAATGCCCGCCGCGAAAGTTGCCCTGACGCGTTGGTTGAAAAGCTACGGCTGTGGCAGCAGCAGCCACCTTGGCATGAAGATGCGCCGCGCATTGACGAATTGTTTCCATCGGCGAGTTATCAGTACGTACTGTACGGCATGGGTTTTGAACCCGCCCAAGGGGGCAGCGCTCGAGCAAGCCACATACGCGAGCAGGCTAAGGCTGCGCAAGTGGTGCGCATGAACAGGGAACGTACCGAAAAATTGCGTCAGGGACTGCCCAGTAATCGCGAGTTGCTGACTGCATTGGTTGGGCAATCAGGCTAGCAGGGCCGGATTAAAGAAAAGGAATAGGATGTGACAAGACTTGCCTTACTGAATAATGAAGAACATCGTGACCTGCGCGTGGCGATTAATCGCTCGGCAGCGCTCGGTGATCAGGTGATGTACGGTATGACGTACCCTGCTGAGTTCCGCGATGTGCAGTGCGAGTACCCGATTTTGTTTTTCAAAAATTCAGAAGAAGAGGGTACGTTGCCGGTGGCTTTGTTTGGTTTCCAGCGTGGCGAAAATTTATTTTTGCAAAATGATCAGTGGCATGCCGATTACGTGCCGGCAAGTATTCGCAGACAACCCTTTCTTATTGGCGCCCAAGGTCAGGGAGAGGCGCAGAAGCGGGTGATTTCCATAGACCTCGATCACCCAAGAGTCAGTGCGGTGGAAGGCGAGCGTTTGTTTGAGCCTCTGGGTGGTACATCACCCTATCTCGAGCAGATGGCAAATTTACTCGAGCATTTGCACGCTGGCTTTGAACATGCCCAGAAATATGTCGCTGCATTGACCGAACTGCAACTGCTGGAAAATGTGTCTTTAGAAATCGAGCTGGCGGACGGCAGCACGAACCAGCTGTTTGGGTTTCAAACCATCGACGAAGACCGTCTTGCAGGCCTGTCAGCTGAGCAGCTGCGCGAACTGCAACAGCAGGGATTTTTATTGCCTACCTATATGGCGCTGGCTTCGACGCCGAATATGGGGCGGTTGGTGCGCCGCAAAAATGACTTGCTGGAAGGGCAGAACGGATGAATCTGGCGGATCTGCCAGAGGTGGTAAGGGTTGGTGGTTTTACTCCAACGTCGCCGCCAACGCATTTGCTTGAGGGCGACAAGCCGGTGGTCTTCAGCGATTTGGTGCAGTCTTGGCCAGCGGTTTCAGGGTGTCGGCAATCGGCCGCTGATGCCTGGAACTATCTGCAGCAGTTTGCAACCGAAGAGCCGGTTACCGCCTACTTGGGCGATGAGCAATTTGACGGCCGCTTTTTTTACAACCAAGAGTTTAACGGGTTCAACTTTCGCAGTGGGGCGGCACCGCTTGGCGCGGTATTGGAACGTCTGACGAACCAGCGGGGTCAGGCTGATGCGCAAACTATTTATGTTGGCTCAACCATGGTGGATAAATGGTTGCCTGGGTTTCGTCAGGCCAATGATCTAAAGCTGCCGAGCGAGCAACCGTTGGTGAGCTTTTGGTTAGGTAATCAATCGCGCATTTCGGCACACTACGATTATCCTGATAACGTAGCGTGTGTGGTGGCGGGGCGCCGCCGCTTTACTTTGTTTCCCCCTGAGCAGGTAGAAAATCTTTATGTGGGGCCTATGGAGCACACGCCCTCGGGGCAAACCATAAGTTTGGTGGACTTCGCCCAACCGGATTTGCAGCGATTCCCAAAATTTGCGCAAGCGTTAGAACACGCAGTGGTGGCAGAGCTAGGCCCGGGGGATGCTTTGTTCATTCCGAGCATGTGGTGGCATCATGTGGAATCGTTGAGTGATTTCAATTTGCTAGTTAACTACTGGTGGATTGATTCCCATCAAGCGCTGGGATCGCCCGCAGCGGCGTTATTGCACGCAATTTGGGCCATAAGGGATCTGCCCGCCCGGCAAAAAGAGGGGTGGCAGGCATTGTTGCGGCATTACGTGTTCGCAAATGACGAATCGACCTACGCGCATATCCCAGAGCATGCGAGAGGATGTCTAGCGCCGTTAGACGAAGCTGGAGCGCAGCAACTGCGAGCGGTATTACTGAATAAGTTGAATAATTGAGACGCTAAACCGATAGATACTATATCGGCTGGTAAGGAGGCAAACGTGCAACACAGCAAAGTGCAAAAGGTAGTGATTGTAGGTGGAGGCACCGCGGGCTGGATGGCGGCTGCTTCGTTAGCCAAACTGTTGGGTAAAAATCTGCATGTAACCCTGGTTGAATCTGACGAGATTGGTACGGTTGGGGTCGGTGAGGCGACTATTCCCACACTGCTGACCTTGCACGAATTGCTAAAAATCAAAGAGCAAGACTTCGTTGCTGCTGTCCAAGGCACTTTTAAATTAGGGATTTCTTTTGAGAACTGGCGCAACGTCGGCGAGGATTATATTCATTCATTCGGCTATACCGGCAAAGACTGTTGGGCTGCTGGATTTCAGCATTTTTGGCTCAAAGGTAAACAGTTAGGCCTCAGTGAGGAATTTGGCGATTACTGCACCGAGTTGGTAGCTGCAAAAGATCAGCGCTTTGCCGTGCTGCCGAATAATGGCTTGAATTACGCGTATCACTTCGACGCCAGTCTATATGCGAAGTTCTTACGTGGAATCGCTGAAGATAACGGTGCGGTCCGCCAGGAAGGTAAGGTGCGGCAAGTGCTGCAAGATCCCAGCGACGGTTTTATTACGGGTGTTGAGCTAGAGAGCGGTCAGCTGATCGAAGGCGACTTTTTTGTTGATTGCTCTGGTTTCCGCGGTTTGTTGATCGAACAAACTTTGCATACCGGATATGACGACTGGAGTCATTGGCTGCCGGCAGACAGTGCTGTCGCGGTGCAGACACACAGCGTGGGCGAACCGTTACCCTATACCCGCTCTATTGCCCATGAGTCGGGTTGGCAATGGCGTATACCGCTGCAGCACCGAGTCGGTAATGGTCTAGTGTATTGCAGCAAGTTTTGGTCCGATGATGAGGCTACCGCGAAACTGCTCGGTAACCTTGAGGGTGAGCCGCTTACTGATCCCCGAGTGATTAAATTCACGACGGGTACGCGCCGCAAGCATTGGAATAAGAATTGCGTAGCGATGGGTCTCGCCAGCGGCTTTATGGAGCCGTTGGAGTCTACCAGCATTCATCTGGCGCAGCGGGCAATTATTCGTCTTATGCAAATGTTCCCCTACGATGGCGTTCGGCAGCCCGATATTGACGAATTCAATTCGCAGATGACCTTCGAGATTGAAAATATTCGGGACTTTATTGTCCTGCACTACCATGTGACTGAGCGCGACGATTCGCGTTTCTGGCGGCACTGTCGTAGTGCCCAGATACCTGATTCGCTGCAGCACCGAATCGATCTGTTTAAGGAGACAGGACGTGTCTTCAAAGTTCCCACGGAGTTGTTTGGAGAAAACTCGTGGGTGCAAGTAATGCTCGGCCAAGGCCTTCTGCCTGAGCAATACCATCCAATCGTAAATATGATGGACGCCAAAGAGTTGGAAGAATTTCTTACCAGCATCAAGGGATCTGTAAACAACATGGTTCGACAATTACCGCCGCACCAGCGTTTTATTGATCACTACTGCAAGGCGCCGCAACCACAAATAGCCTAAGCAAATGCCCTATTCCTGAGGGCTTGCTCCGTCTTTAACGGCTGAAGGGGCGAAATTTGACCGTTTCGCCTCGGCCAGATGCCTACTTGTCGCATTAGGGATTATGTCTGCGCCAAGCATTATCTAAAGTCACGATTGGGGAAAAGAAACACAGTTCAGTGCGGNGCATAAATGTGCTCCGGGGCAGAGCTTGTTTCTCTAATAGGCAATCGTCTGCAGCAGGAGTTGCAAAGAGATGAGCGCGATGCGCATTAGTTTTTTATCTGGGGTGCTCCTGTGGGCAGTAGCAGGGTGCGCCTCTAGCGTTGAGGGTACTGGTGTGACACCGGAAACGAAGAGTGCAAATTCTGAATCAATCACTAACCCGGCGATCGACGCTCGTGTACAGCAATTGCTCGGTAGCATGACGCTGGAGCAAAAAGTTGCGCAAATGATTCAGGGTGAGATTAAGCATGTTACGCCGGATGATGTACGACGCTATGGTATTGGCAGTGTGCTCAATGGCGGCGGCTCGTTTCCGGACAATAACAAACACGCGACTATTGCCGATTGGGTGAATCTAGCCGATGCCTACCGCGAGGCTTCGCTGGATACCTCTCAAGGCACAGCAGGCATTCCATTAATTTGGGGTACAGATGCGGTCCACGGTCATAACAATGTGATCGGTGCGACGTTATTCCCTCACAACATCGGTTTGGGTGCGGCGAATGATCCTCAGTTGATTAGCCGCATTGGCGCGGCAACAGCCAAAGAGGTAGCCGCTACTGGCATCGATTGGATCTTTGCGCCGACTGTNGCAGTGGTATTAGACGACCGCTGGGGTCGTACCTACGAGGGTTATAGTGATCGNCCAGAAATCGTCAAATCCTACTCTGGGGTNATTGTTGAGGCGNTGCAGGAACAGGGNTTGCTGGCGACNGCCAAACACTTTATCGGTGATGGTGGTACCGCTCAGGGAATTGATCAAGGCGATACCCGCGTAGACCTAGACGAATTACTCGCCATTCATGGCCAGGGTTACTACAGCGCGTTAGAGGTAGGCGTGAAAAGCGTCATGGCATCNTTCAACAGCTGGAATGGTGACAAGATCCACGGCAATAAGACGCTGTTGAATGATGTATTGAAGGATCAGTTGGGCTTCGATGGGTTCGTGATCAGCGATTGGAATGGCGTGGGCCAAGTAGAGGGCTGCACCAATGGCAACTGTGCCCAAGCAATCAATGCTGGTATGGACATGATCATGGCGCCTGAGGATTGGCGTGAACTGTTGCAGAANACAATCGCCCAAGTCCGCTCTGGGGAAATTTCTGAGGCCCGTATTGATGATGCGGTAACGCGAATTCTCCGCACCAAGCTTGCGATNGGTTTATTTGAGGCGCCACTGCCTTCGGTGCGAGCAGCCAATCACACAGCAAGCATAGGCTCAGACCCGCACCGCGAGATAGCTCGAGAGGCCGTGCGCAAATCTTTGGTGTTNTTGAAAAATAACGAGANCNTNCTACCGCTGGCACCTAATCANACCATATTGGTCGCAGGGGCCGGCGCTGACAGCATAGAAATGCAGACCGGGGGCTGGACTATTTCGTGGCAAGGCACGGGAAATAGCAATAGCGATTTCCCTGGTGCTGTTTCGGTTTTTGGTGGTTTACAACAAGCTGCAGCGGCCTCTGGGGGCAAGGCGATTTTAAGCGTTGACGGCAGTTTTGCAGAGCAGCCTGATGTTGCTGTTGTGGTATTTGGCGAGACCCCCTATGCCGAGGGTCAGGGCGATGTCCAAACCTTAGCCTGGCAAAGCGACAGCCATGGGGATTTAAAATTAATCCAACAACTAAAGGCCCAGGGAATCCCGGTGGTTGCTGTGCTTTTGACCGGCCGGCCGCTGTGGTTGAACCCGCACATTAACGCCGCTGATGCGTTTGTTGTGGCGTGGCTGCCCGGTAGTGAGGGCAAGGGTGTTGCGGACGTCTTAGTTGCAGATGCCGACGGTAAGCCGCGTTATGACTTTACCGGTCGCTTGTCTTTCGACTGGCCGAATAAGGACCTAAACGCTGATGACCCAGCGTTGCCAGTCAGCGACTTACTATTCGAATATGGCTACGGCTTGGATTATGCGAGTTCGGCGGCACCACTCCGGGTGCTTGATGAGACGCCAGTGGGCAAGGCCGTAGATCTCGATCGCAAAATATTTTCTGGTGGTTCCAAAGAGCCCTGGCGGGAATATTTGGGCGATGCGGATAATTGGAAGATCCTGGCAGAAGGGTCGATTGCCTCAACGTCAAAGGGTCAACTGGTGATGAAAGCGGTTGATCGGTACGTGCAAGAAGATGCCCGGCAGATTACTTGGAGTGGCGATGGCAGCGTCACCAGCCAGCTCTATTGGCAGTCGAATGCCCCGGTAGATCTGTCTGAGCTACACGCTGCGGGCGGCGTATTAAGTATGGTTTTGCAATTGGAAGAGGCACCAGCAGGTGCAGTAATGTTGCGCATGGATTGCGAGTACCCTTGCACTGGGGCTCTCGACGTCAGCACGATGTTACGAGACCGCGCGATTGGCGAGTGGCAGAGAGTATCCATCCCCCTAGACTGTTTTGCCGCTGCTGGTGCTGATTTCAAACGCATTACCACGCCATTTTTGCTGGCGACTGATAGCGCGCTGAGCCTGCGCATTAGCGAAATTTCACTGTTAACTCAGGCGCCAGCGATGACACTGGTGAGTTGCCCAGTGATTGAATAAGAAGTTCGGAGGGAGGAACTGACTTATGCTTGAGACAATTGATATAGCCATAGTCGCTCTTTATGCCGGCGCACTCGTTGTGCTGGCACACTGGGTTTCCAGAGAAAAGACGGGCGCCGAAAAGAACGCCCAAGACTACTTTTTGGCCAGCAAATCGCTGCCCTGGTGGGCAATCGGTGCCTCACTGATCGCCGCAAATATCTCCGCAGAACAGATTATCGGCATGTCCGGTTCTGGTTATGCGATCGGGTTGGCAATTGCGTCCTATGAGTGGATGGCGGCAATAACGCTGATTCTAGTAGGTAAATACCTGCTGCCCGTGTTTCTACGCGCCGGTATCTACACCATGCCGCAGTTTCTGCAGCAACGTTATGACGATCGGGTGCGGCTGGTCATGGCGTTTTTCTGGCTCGGCGTATATGTATTCGTCAATCTAACCTCAATCCTGTGGTTGGGAGCGCTGGCGATCAATACTGTTGCGGGCGTGGATCTAACTCTTGGGTTGATCGTTCTAGGCGCATTTGCTGCGGGTTACTCCCTTTACGGCGGTCTCAAAGCGGTGGCCCTGACGGATATTATTCAGGTAGTCCTGCTGATTCTTGGTGGTTTGCTGATTGTCTGGATTCTTTTAAACGAGGTCTCGGCCGGTAACGGTGTGGTGGCTGGTTTTGCCACGCTGATGGAGCGTGCTCCGGAAAAATTCGACATGATCCTGAGCGCCGACAATCCGCATTATGCGAGTTTGCCGGGGCTATCGGTTTTGCTCGGCGGTATGTGGGTGATGAATGTGTCCTACTGGGGCTTCAATCAGTACATTATCCAGCGTGCATTGGCGGCCAAGAGTATTGATGAGGCCCAAAAGGGCATTGCGTTTGCGGCTTTTTTAAAGCTCCTTATGCCGGTCATTGTTGTTCTGCCGGGCATCGCTGTATATGTGCTGGGTGCCGATATCAGTGGCTCTGACGAGGCCTATCCTCACGCAATGACAATGTTGCCAGTAGGAATAAAGGGCTTGGTTTTTGCTGCATTGCTTGCCGCCATTGTGTCGTCTCTGGCGTCGATGACGAACAGTATTTCGACTATTTTTACCATGGACATCCTGCCCAAGGTGGCGCCGTCAGCGGCCGATAAAAACCCGGTGATGGTTGGACGGCTCGTCGCGGTAGCGGCAATGCTGATAGCCATGGTGGCTGCACGACCGCTGCTCGGCAACTTTGATCAGGCCTTCCAATACATTCAAGAATTCACAGGTTTCTTCACTCCTGGAATCGTTGTGATTTTCTTGCTGGGAATGTTCTATCCGGCAACCACGGCGACCGCAGCCTTGGTCGCGGCTATTGGCTCAGCAGTATTATCGGCAGCTTTCTCAGTATGGTGGCCGGAACTGCCATTTATTGATCGCGTTGGGCTGGTGTTCCTGTTGTGTGGTGCTCTGGCCATTGGTATTTCTCATCTGCGGCCGGTGGCCCAGGCGGGTGCGGTAGATCTGAGCGAGGTCAGCTTCAAGACCTCTAGTGGNTTCAATTTAGCTGCGCTACTGGTAACCCTCGTCCTTTGTGCTTTCTACATCACTTGGTGGTAATGCCATGCTGTATTTGAGCCGACAGGTCTTTTGTAAAGCGTCATTCGTGTTGCTGTGCCTATGGGCAGGCAGCGCGATGGCTGCAGGCGCCGCCGCCCCTGGGGCTGCCCAATGCGAAAAGCCGATTTGGCAAGACGAGTTTGATGGTCAGCAACTAGATGCCAGTCGTTGGCGTCATGTCCCCGGCGATGGCTGTGATCAGAATCTATGTGGTTGGGGTAATGGAGAGGAACAGTGGTACCTCCCAAAAAATGTCAGAGTTGCGGACGGTGCGTTACGGATTACGGCACAACGCGAGAAGCATCAGGGACGCAAATACACCTCGGGCAAGATATCGACAGAAGGGCTGGTCTCCTTTGTCCATGGGCGTATCGAAGCGCGCATGAAGCTGCCCAAGGGGGCCGGCTTCTGGCCAGCGTTCTGGGCCATGCCAGCGAATACTGATCTGCAGTGGCCTTTGGCTGGAGAAATCGACATCCTCGAAAATAGCGGCCATACCCCAGAGAAGGTACTAGGCGCTATACATTTCGGAAATCCGTGGCCGGATAACGTGCATTACAGCGAATCAATCTTGGCACCCAAAGATTGGGGCGATGAGTTTCATGTCTACGGGGTGCATTGGTCGGAAGACGAGATTCGTTGGTACGTAGATGATAAAGAATATGGGGTCGCGACACCGAAGGATGTGGCCCCATACCCTTGGTTGTTCAATGACAGCGCCTTTTATCTCATTCTCAATGTCGCCCTTGGCGGTACCCTTGGTGGTGAGATTGATAAAAGCGTGTTGCCCGGCGAACTGGTTGTGGACTACGTCAGGGTATACGCCGCTGATTGTCCATAACCGTTGGTATTTACCTAGCTAGCGATTGTTATGACAAATAATGTCCATCCAGTGGTTGCCGCGGTGACGCAGCGGATTGCTCAGCGCAGTCGCGGTCATCGAGCCGACTACCTGAACCTTATTGATCAGGCTATGGCCGAGCAGCCGGCCCGAGAAAAACTCAGCTGCGGTAATCTCGCGCATGGTTTTGCAGCCTGCAGTGAGGATGATAAAACCTCTATCCGGCTTATGAATGCTGCAAATATAGGCATTGTNACGGCTTACAACGATATGTTGTCAGCCCACCAGCCCTATGCTGAATATCCGGAGAAACTGAAGCAATATATTCGCGCCGTGGGCAGCACCGCCCAGGTCGCTGGGGCAGTGCCCGCAATGTGCGATGGCGTTACTCAAGGCCTGGCCGGTATGGAGCTAAGCCTGTTCAGTCGCGACACGATTGCGCAATCGACCGTAGTAGCGCTGTCTCATCAAATGTTTGATGGGGTCATATGTTTGGGTATCTGCGACAAAATTGTGCCGGGACTGTTAATGGGCGCGCTGCGTTTTGGTCACCTGCCTATGTTGTTTGTGCCCGCAGGACCAATGCCCTCTGGCATTGCCAACAGTGAAAAAGCCAGAGTGCGCCAACTGTTCGCCCAGGGAGAAATTGGGCGTGAAGAGTTGCTAGCGGCAGAAGCTGCGTCTTATCACGCACCAGGAACCTGCACTTTTTATGGTACTGCCAACAGCAATCAATTATTGATGGAGGCCATGGGACTGCAGCTGCCTGGGGGATCCTTTGTCAATCCAGATGCGCCACTGCGCGAAGCACTAACCCAAGCGGCNGCTGAGCACATCACGCGTATAACCCGCCAGAGCGGTAGGCTGCGTGCCNTAGGTAAGGTGCTGGACGAGCGCTCCTTTGTGAATGCGGTGGTAGCGTTGCTGGCTTCGGGTGGATCGACCAATCACAGCATTCATTTGATCGCGATGGCGCGGGCCGCAGGACTCATTATAAATTGGGATGATTTTGATGAATTGTCCGGGATAGTACCGCTGCTGTGTCGCATTTACCCCAACGGGCAAGCCGATATTAATCACTTTCAGGCGGCCGGTGGTACCAGCTATTTGTTCGCGCAACTGTTTGAGCATGGTTTGATGNATGCCGATGCGCAGACCATGTGGGGTGATTCGTTAGCAGACTATACCCAGGAGCCTAAGTTTGCAGAAGCCGAGCTAAGGTGGTCTGAGGGTTGTGACGAGAGTTTAGATACCCAGGTGCTTACTAATGTTGAACAGCCGTTTGATCCGGAAGGTGGCTTGAGATTGTTGCAGGGCAATCTNGGTCGTGGGGTGATCAAGGTGTCNGCGGTTGCAGCTGAGCATCGCTCGGTGTGTGCCCCTGCGGTGGTTGTTGATGATCAGGATCAACTCAAAGCCAAATTTGACGCTGGCGAGTTAGACCGAGACTGCGTTGTGGTGGTGCGATTTCAAGGGCCAAGTGCCAACGGTATGCCTGAGTTGCACAAGTTGACGCCAATTTTAGGTAGCCTGCAGGACCGTGGCTTTGCCGTGGCGCTGGTTACTGATGGTCGCATGTCCGGAGCATCTGGAAAGATTCCCGCGGCGATACATGTCAGTCCTGAAGCAGCTGCGGGTGGTCCGTTGGCATTCGTAAAGGATGGTGATGTGATCGCACTGGATGCAGCCAGCGGGCGCCTAGAGTGTCAGGTNGAGCNGGANATATGGTCGGCTCGACAATTGCAGTCTGCAACGATGGATTCATCGTCNGGTATAGGCCGAGAGTATTTTGGGGTGTTTCGTCAAGCGGTGACCGGAGCAGAAGAAGGCGCGAGCGTACTTTTTCCGGCACTAGCAGGTGCTGACTAGGGGCTCTCCGATGGTAGTAGACTGGCAATTAGTAGCAGATATTGGGGGCACAAATGCGCGTTTCGGCGTTATTGACTGTGCCACGCANAAGCTCGTGCACACNCAGCGGTTNAGTGTTGCTGAGTACGCTGTATTTACGGACGCGTTAGAGCACTTTCTGCAGGCCCTAAAGACTTCACATCAATTAACCAAATTGCCTAGCGCAGTTTGTCTGGCTGTTGCNGGTCCGGTAGAGAGCGAAGTATTGCAATTCACCAACAGTTCTTGGTCGTTGCGTCGGTCTGATATTGAGTGCTTTTTTCAGGGCGCACCAGTNCACATCATTAATGACTTTGCCGCAGTGGGGCATGGGGTGCTGGCTCTCGAAGAGCGTGATTCCCATCAAATTGGCGGCAGTTGCGGCGTACAAGGGCGGCCAATTGCGGTCCTGGGTCCCGGGACCGGACTTGGTGTATGTAGTTTAGTAGCAGTGAATGGTCGCTATGAGGTGGTGGTTGGCGAAGGCGGTCATGCTGATTTTGCTCCTGTCGACCCGCAAGAGATTGCGGTTTATGAAATTCTCAAAGCGCGGTTCGGCCGGGTTTCCTCAGAGCGGCTATTGTCTGGTGCCGGGCTGTTGCATATCTATCGCGCTCTGGCGCAGCTCGCAAATAAACCGGTATTGCATGAACAGCCCGAACAAGTACACAAAGCAGCAGCCCATGGTGTTGAAACCCTAGCGGTGAATAGCATGCAGATGTTTTGTCGGGTGTTGGGTTCATTCGCCGGCAATTTGACTCTGACGCTGGGGGCTCTCGGCGGGGTATACATTGCCGGTGGCATAGCCCCGCAATTAATCAGTTTTCTTGAGAGCAGTGAGTTCCGTTACCGGTTTGAATCCAAGGGGCGCTTCCGCTCCTATCTGACTGATGTGCCGGTACGGGTAGTAACGCGCGCAGACCTAGGTTTGCACGGTGCAGCGCAATTCTTGGCAAACGAATCTTGAATAGGTCCGGTGCTGGTGGGTAATCCAGCTCTGGGTCGTTAAAAGCATAGAGGTGTAATTTTGAACAGTAGAGATCTTCTGCAACTAACGCCGGTATTGCCGGTGGTAGCGATCGCTGATCTGGCTTGGGCGGTGCCCCTAGCAAAGGCCCTTAAGCGTGGCGGTATTGGTGTCATCGAAGTTGTCTTGCGCACGCCTGTCAGCTTACAAGCGATTCAGGCGATTAAAGAACAGGTCCCTGAGGTGATCGTTGGTGCCGGTACGGTATTGAATGAAGAACAACTGGTGGCGGCAATTGACGCCGGCGCTGAATTTATAGTCACACCGGGACTTACCCCGGAACTATTACGCGCGGGTCTAGACGCATCTGTGCCTATGATCCCTGGTGTGGCGACGGCAAGTGAAGTTATGGTTGGACTGCAGGCAGGGTTATCGACATTTAAGTTTTTCCCAGCGGAAACGTCTGGTGGTGTTGCCGCAGTGCAGGCCCTAAGCGCCCCATTCGCAGACGTGAGCTTCTGTCCTACGGGCGGAATCAGTCCGAGTAATATGCACAGTTATTTGCACATCGAGTCCGTGGTATGTGTCGGCGGATCGTGGATTACGCCTCATGCACTGATGCGTACTCGAGATTGGAACGCGATCACTGAACTTGCGAGCGCGGCAGTGGCGCTCGCTAGTGATGTTGATCTAGCGGCCAACGCATAACGCCGTGGTTAAGCCGATAGACTTAGTCATCTTTGGCGCCCAAGGCGACTTGGCTGGGCGTAAGCTATTTCCGGCGCTTTGGCATCTAGACTCTTGTGATTTGCTAGAAGACGATATTCGAATTTTGGCTTTAGCTCGGGAGCCTGCAACTACCGAAGCGTTTCTATTAGATCTTCGAGACTCGTTGCTGAAATATGTTGACCCGGAACGCTGGAGTGAGGAGCTATGGGCGCGGTTCGCCCAGCGCTGCCAATATATAGCGATTGATTTTAGTAATGCGGCCGACTTCGAGACGCTGCGCGAGGGTTTGTCTGAGCAACGTCAGCCGATCTTCTACTTTGCGACACCACCGAGTCTATTTGAGGTTATTTGCACTAATTTAGGCAACGCTCAATGCTTATTTAATGAGCCGCGAGTAGTGTTAGAAAAACCCATTGGCCGGGATCTAGCCAGCAGTCGAGAAGTTAATGAAACGGTGGCGAGATTTTTTCCTGAGCGCAACATCTACCGCATTGACCACTATCTGGGCAAGGAAACCGTACAGAATTTATTGGTAATGCGTTTTGCGAACCGTTTTATTAATGCTCAGTGGGACTCCAGCTGTATCGATCACGTACAGATTACCGTAGCTGAAACCGTCGGTATTGAGGGCCGCTGGTCGTATTACGATCAGGTTGGGCAACTCCGTGACATGGTGCAAAACCATCTAATGCAGCTGGTGTGTTTGGTGGCGATGGAGCCGCCCAACACTATGACTGCTGAGGATATTCGGGACGAAAAGATAAAAATAGTCCGGGCGCTGCGTGCAATTGATGAAAGTAATGTCGCGGAAAGTGTGGTGCGGGGGCAATATACCGCCGGTTGGCGCCAGGGACAGGAACTGCTTGGTTATCAAGATGAGCCCGGCGCTGGCGAGCAAGCCAGTGATACGGAAACCTTTGTTGCGGTTAAAGCCTATATTGATAATTGGCGTTGGGCAGGGGTGCCTTTTTACCTGCGTACCGGTAAGCGTATGTCGGACAAGGTTACGGAAATTGTCATCAGTTACAAAAGCCTGCCACACAATATTTTTTCTGCCGGTGAAAATATCCCCAACAAGTTGGTGATTCGATTGCAGCCTGATGAGGGCATCGAAATGCACATGGTTTCGAAGCTGCATAGTTTAAAAAATCGTATGACGCTCGCGCGCCAAACCCTGCAGTTAGATTTCCTAAACTCTTCCAGTATGGAGCGGATTCCGGATGCCTACGAGCGGCTCTTTTTGGATGTGATTCGAGGCGATCAGTCGCTGTTTGTGGGGCGTGAGGAAGTCGAAGAATCGTGGCGCTGGTGCGATACCCTTATCGAAGCGTGGCGCACTCAGGGTGTTGAGGTCAAAGGCTATCGAGCCGGCTCTAATGGACCGACGCGGGCGGAACTATTAATCGAGAACGACGGTCGGAGCTGGCATGAAAGCTAGTGTGCCGGTATCGCGACCGCAGATTCGTACCTTTGCTCAGGCCACGGATCTGGACAGGGCCTTGTGCCAGTTCGTTAGCGAGAGTCTCGGGCAGGCGATAGAGCTTCGGGGTAAGGCAACGCTGGTAGTTTCCGGCGGCAGTACGCCTTTGGGATTTTTGCGCCTGCTGGCCCAGCAGCAATTACCCTGGTCTCAGGTGCTCGTTACCTTGGCTGATGAGCGCTGGGTGCCGGTGCAACACGCAGACAGTAATGAGCGCATGGTGCGCGAGCTGCTCATTGATCATACGGGCGCACAATTTTTATCCCTGCGGGGTGTTGAGTCGTCTAGTGCCGAGGCGCAGCGGCGGTTACAGGAACAAATGCTGGGCAATGATCAGTTTGACGTTGTCATACTTGGCATGGGCACCGACGGTCATACGGCGTCGCTATTTCCGCAAGCGGCAGATCTTGCAGCGCTATTGGATGCGCAGAATCCAAATTGTTGCGCAGTAGTCGATCCGATTACCGCACCCCATCAACGGCTTAGCTTAACGTTGTCTAGGTTATTGAATACCCGCTCCATCATTCTTCATGTAACCGGTAGCGCCAAGCGTGAGGTTTTGGAGCAGGCCTGGGCTACTCAGTCATTGCCCATCGCCTCGATATTGCGGCAGGAACTAGTGCCACTGGAGATATACATCGACCAACCGCTTGAGCTTGTCTAGGCAAAGATAATAGTTCGAGGGTCTCAAGGCGTGGGCGCATTTTCTGCTCGAGCAACTGATCTGGAAATTTTCCTTGGCGCCGTTGTTCATACACAAAGTTAAACCCATGACACTTTGAACAAGCGTATACTTGGGCTTGTCCTAACGCGGAACTCATCCAGGGATGCCTGTTTTACTGCACCAGAAGTATGCAACTTGCTCGTTTCATAACAGAACAAGATTGACCCTGCTAATCCACGCAGTGGCTGCATTCGGTTAACGATTGTGTCTGAGTCGGNGTTGGACAATGAGCATGAGCGCTGGATGCGAAGAGCCTTGGAACTCGCCCAGCACGCCGGCTGTGCGCAAGAGGTGCCTGTCGGGGCAGTAGTGGTTCGTGATCAAGAAATCATCGGTGAAGGATGGAACCAGAGTATCGGTCTCGATGACCCGACCGCCCATGCAGAGATTATGGCTCTGCGTGACGCAGGGCGTGCAGCACGCAATTATCGGCTGCCAGACACGACCCTCTACGTCACAGTAGAACCGTGCATGATGTGCCTAGGAGCGAGTATTCATGCGCGGGTAGCGCGCATCTGTTACGGCGCGCCAGAGCCCAAGGCNGGAGCGTTGGTGAGTCAGCCGNCCAGTCAGCGCCAGCACTTTAATCATTTTCCGCAAATCATCGGTGGCGTGTTGGCTGAGCCGTGTAGCGAGTTAATGAGTACGTTCTTCGCGGCTCGTCGTAACCAGCAACGGCGCGCNAAGAAACTNCCCGGTGATAACGCCCTGTGAGGGCCAGCGGGTGAACGTTCGGCCCCGCAGGGTCGTGACTTGGTTGGATTTAGTTAGGGAAANAAATGAGTAATACACAAGGTTCCGAGGCGCTTACTGTTCAAGTGCTTGCTGGGCCTCCAGCGTTAAGTCAATTCGCTCTGCAGCGTATGCAAAGGCGGGTGCCAAGTATCGCCTACGCTGAATTTGTACATATTCTGCAGGTGCGTGCGCCATTAGTTGGNGACGCGTTGGCGCGCGCGCAGCGGTTATTGCGTTATGGTCCGCAACAGCAAATGCCGGCGCCTGCAGGNACGCGCAGTCACACCGTATTACCGCGGCGTGGCACCATTTCTCCATGGTCGAGTAAGGCCACGGATATTTTTGCGTTGTCCGGGTTGTCGGAAGTTGTTCGGGTAGAGCGGGGCATACGCTGGTTTACCCAGCAAGACTCAGGTTTTGCCGCGGAGGATGCTGTCCATCTATTTGATCGAATGACTGAAGAGTGTTGGCCTGAGGAGGACTTTGAGGGCATTTTTGCCCAGTCTGAACCCGCCCCGGTTGGCCATGTCCCACTTTGGTCACAGGGCGTAGAGGCCCTTGTAGAAGCTAATACAGCACTTGGGCTGGCGTTGTCTGAGGACGAAATTGAATATCTACAAAACGCTTACGAGCAGCTTGAGCGTGATCCGACCGACGTAGAGTTGATGATGTTTGCTCAGGCAAATTCCGAGCATTGCCGGCATAAGATTTTTAATGCGGATTGGGTGGTCGATGGATCGCCACAGTTGAAGTCTCTATTCGCGATGATTCGCAACACCTATCAGCAAATTAATGGCCAAGGCATTCTCAGTGCCTACAGCGATAATGCCGCCGTGATCGAAGGGCATTCGGTGGCTCGATTGTCCGTGCAGGGATCTAAAGACTACGTCTTCGAGACCGCACCCGCGCACATTTTGATGAAGGTAGAGACCCATAATCACCCCACAGCGATCGCGCCGTTCGCTGGTGCCGCGACGGGTTCAGGCGGTGAAATTCGTGACGAAGGCGCGGTGGGACGAGGCTCTAAGCCGAAGGCGGGACTCAGTGGCTTTACCACCTCGCATCTCAATATTCCTGATGCGCCGCAACCTTGGGAGCTAGCCACTGGCAAACCTGAGCACATGGCGTCGGCTTTGGAGATCATGCTCGAGGGACCGATCGGTGCCGCCAGTTTCAATAATGAGTATGGACGCCCGGCGATCTGTGGTTATTTCCGTAGCTTTGAAATGCCTGATCCAATTACACAAGCTGATGCCGGCGAGGTTGTGCGTGGTTATCACAAACCGGTAATGATCGCCGGCGGTGTGGGATCGGTGCGCACTGAGCATGTGCAAGCACAACCATTTCCACAGGGTACTGCGCTAGTGGTGTTGGGCGGCCCAGCGATGTTGATCGGTTTGGGTGGTGGTGCCGCGTCCAGTATGGCCTCCGGCGTCAGTTCCTCAGATCTAGATTTCGCCTCGGTGCAACGTGGCAATCCTGAAATGGAGCGGCGCTGTCAGGAGGTTATCGATGGTTGCTGTGCCATGGGTGAAGCTAACCCGATCTTGTTGATTCACGACGTTGGTGCCGGCGGTCTGTCCAATGCGTTGCCAGAACTCATCGACGATGCAAAGTCAGGTGGGCGCATCCGCCTGCGTGATGTGCTCAATGCGGACCTTGGGATGTCGCCATTAGAAATTTGGTGCAATGAGGCTCAAGAGCGCTATGTACTTGGCATCGAGCAAACTCAGCTCGAGCAATTCGCGGCGTTGTGTGAGCGTGAACGATGCCCCTATGCGGTTGTGGGTGAGTCCACTGACGACGGCCAACTAGTAGTCGCAGATGCATGGTTTGATAACAATCCGGTGGATCTGCCTCTAGAGGTCTTACTCGGCAAAGTGCCGAAGACCCAGCGGCAATTTCAGCGCCATACCCAGAATTGGCCGGCCCTGGACTTGACTGGAGTATCCTTAGCAGAGGCGCTGCCCAGAGTGTTGCGGTTTCCAACAGTGGCCAGCAAGAAATTTCTTATAACCATTGGCGACCGCAGTATCACCGGACTGGTGGCGTGCCAGCCGATGGTCGGCCCCTGGCAAGAGCCAGTGGCGGATGTAGCGGTGACCTTAAGCGGCTACCAAACATTTGCTGGCGAAGCCTTTGCCATGGGTGAGCGCAGTCCACTTGCACTGATCAATCCTGCAGCTGCAGCACGTATGACCGTTGCGGAGACCCTAACAAACTTGGTTGCTGCAGATCTTAGTGCCTTAGATCGCGTGGTGCTGTCGGCAAATTGGATGGCCGCCGCGGGCAGCGATACTGAGGATCAAGCGCTATTTGATGCAGTGACCGCGGTTGGAGAAGAGTTTTGCCCGGCATTAGGTATTGCCATACCAGTAGGTAAAGACTCCTTATCCATGCAGACACGCTGGCAGCAGGCTGGCGTAGATAAGCGGGTCGTATCGCCGCTCACGCTGATTGTTTCAGGTTTTGCGCCGGTGCAGGATGTCCGGAAGACACTGACGCCGGTTTTGCAGCCGCACATGGACACTGTGCTGGTGCTTTTGCAGTTTGGACAGCAGCGTATGGGCGGCAGCTGTTTAGCCCAGGTCTATGGCCAGTTGGGCGATACTGCGCCCGATGTTGACGATGCGGGGACCTTTAAAGCACTGCTTGAATGGCTAATTGATATGAAAGGGCGGGGATTAATTCATGCCCTACACGACCGTTCCGACGGCGGCTTGATCACTACGCTGCTGGAGATGGCATTTGCCAGCCGCATGGGACTGGATGTGGATATAGCGGCCGCAGAAAATTTGCTTACGGCGTTATTTAACGAAGAAATAGGCTTTGTTGCCCAAGTGGATACGGCGCGGTTGCAAGAGTTGCAAGCCTCAGCGCCGTGCCTATGTACACCCATAGCGCGCCTCCGAGACGATGAAAGAGTACTCATTAAGCACGGCGATAGCCTTGTGGGAGAGTTCAGTCGTCAGGAATTGCAGCAGCAATGGGCCGAGACCAGTTACCGAATGCAGCGTTTGCGCGACAGTGAGGCGTGCGCGGATGAAGAGTTTGCCGACATCCTGCAGACTCGCAATGACGATCCCGGATTAAGCTCAAAGCTCACCTTTGATCCAGCACAGCGCTCAGCGCCCGAGAGTTTGTATATCAATACAGGGGCGAAACCCACCATGGCAGTGTTGCGGGAGCAGGGTGTGAATGGCCATATAGAAATGGCTGCGGCTTTTGATGCGGCGGGTTTTCGCTGCGTTGACGTGCATATGTCGGATCTTATTCGCGGTCACCGCACCCTTAGCGAATTTGACAGTCTGGTCGCCTGTGGCGGATTTTCCTACGGTGATGTCCTTGGCGGCGGTGGCGGTTGGGCTAAGACCGCGCTGTTTAATGAGCAAGTGCGTCAGCAATTTGCCGATTATTTTCGCAGTGATGCGCTGGTTCTAGGGGTCTGTAATGGCTGCCAAATGCTCGCGCAAATGGCCGAGCTCATCCCTGGGGCTGAACACTGGCCACGCTTTGTGCGCAATAGCAGCGAGCAATTTGAAGGTCGGACAGTCATGGTCAACGTGGCGACGAATGCTTCGCCTTGGTTAGATGGGATGCAGGGCAGTGTCATCCCGGTGGCGGTGGCCCATGGCGAGGGCCGTGCTGAGTTTTCTGACCCTGAGGATTTAGCTCGGTTGGCTACACAGGGTCAGATAGCCCTGAATTACGTGGATGCGCAGCATCAAATAACCCAGCGCTATCCGCATAATCCGAATGGTGCCAGCCAGGGTCTGGCGGGTCTTACCGGCGCCGATGGTCGGGTGTTGTTGATGATGCCGCATCCGGAGCGGGTGTTCCGTAGCTGTCAAAATGTGGTCGCCGAGTCTAACTGGGGCGAGTATGGCCCGTGGATGCGCCTCTTTGATAACGCGCGCAAAGCCTTGTAGGCGCCATCGATCGTCAGGACTTTGGGCGCTTGAATAATAAGTCTTGGTAATGGGTCGGATAAACGTCAGTTTTACGATCGGCAAAGTAGTGTTGTAGCGTTTGCGTAATTACCGGAAACGCTAACTGATCCCAAGGAATGTCTTGTTCATAAAATAACTCGACTTCTAAGGATTCAGGCCCGCTACTGTACTCTGGCCCTTCCAGAGCGGCGCGAAAAAACGTATAGACCTGAGAAATGTGCGGCAGGCTGAAGACTGTATACAGTTGCAGATCGCTGACCTTTGCATTTGCCTCTTCCATCGTCTCCCGGGCAGCGCCCTCAGCAATGGTCTCAGAATTTTCCAGAAAGCCGGCTGGCAGAGTCCAGTAGCCGTCGCGGGGTGCTATTGCGCGTTTGCACAGCAACACCTGATCGCGCCAAATTGGCAGGGTGCCTGCGATGACGCGCGGGTTTTGATAATGGATGGTATGGCAGGCAGTGCACACTGAGCGTGGCAGGCTGTCACCTTCGGGAACCTTAATTTCGGTGCGAGCACCGCACAAGCTGCAATAATTCATCGGCAGAGTATACCGTTAATAGCCCTTGGCAGGCGCGGTGGTACTCAAGCGAGGGCTTCATTACCATGGCAACAAAGGAGGGTTAAATGTTGTATCAACTTGATGATCTGCAGGTGCAGGCAGAGGGCGACTATTGGGTCGCTGATAACGCTGTGGTGCTTGGTAATGTGTTGTTGTGCCAAGATGCCAGCGTCTGGTTTAACGCTGTACTGCGTGGCGATACCGAGTTAATCACGGTAGGTGAGGGGTCCAATGTGCAGGATGGTTCAGTACTGCATACCGACCTCGGTTACCCCATTAATATTGGCGCCCATGTCACCATTGGTCACAAGGTCATGCTGCATGGTTGCGATATTGGCGAGGGGTCGCTGATCGGCATTAATGCTGTGGTTTTGAACGGAGCAAAAATTGGCAAAAATTGCATTATTGGAGCCAATGCTTTGATCACAGAAGGCAAAGTGATCCCGGATAATTCCATGGTTATGGGTTCGCCAGGCAAGGTGGTTAAAACGTTGACCGAGGAGCAGGGTGCAGGAATCCGCATGGGTGCAAAACACTATGTTGAAAATTCCCGGCGTTTTCGTGATGGACTGGTGCCCCAGGCCAGTGCGGTGACGAATTAGGGTCTGTTGTTATGAGCGATCAACAAACGCGGATAGGTACAGCACTGGCGGCTACTGCCACCCGGGTGATGTTGTTAGGTAGCGGTGAACTTGGCAAAGAAGTAGCGGTCGAACTACAGCGACTTGGAGTGGAAGTCATTGCGGTAGATCGGTACCCAAATGCGCCGGCAATGCAGGTCGCCCACAGCAGCCACGTCATCGATATGCTTGACGAGTCGGCCTTGCGCGCACTGATCAACCAAGAACGGCCGGATCTTATCGTGCCAGAGATTGAAGCCATTGCGACCTCGGTGCTGGTGGAATTGGAGGCTCAGGGGCAGCGGGTTATTCCCACCGCCATGGCGGCGCGTCTGACCATGGATCGGGAAGGCATACGTAACTTAGCAGCGCAAACTCTAGGGGTGCCGACTTCGCCATTTCGATTTGCAGCAACCTATGAAGAATACCAGCAGGCGATTACCGCAATAGGCCTGCCCTGTGTGGTCAAACCGGTGATGTCCAGTTCCGGCAAAGGGCAGTCGACACTGCATACCCAAGATGATGTCGATGCAGCATGGCATTACGCCCAAGAGGGCGCCCGCGGCGCCGCAGGAAAGGTGATCGTAGAGGGATTCGTCGATTTCGATTATGAAATTACTCTGCTGACTGTGCGCCATGTAGGCGGTACGAGTTTCTGTGAGCCGATCGGCCATCGACAGGAGGGTGGTGACTATCAAGAATCATGGCAGCCTCAGCCCATGAGTCCCATCGCTTTAGAACAAAGCCAACGTATTGCTGAGCAGGTCACCACAGCCTTGGGTGGTTGGGGGCTATTTGGCGTAGAGTTTTTTATCAAGGGCGACCAAGTCTATTTTTCTGAGGTCAGTCCGCGACCGCACGATACCGGTATGGTGACTCTAATCAGTCAAGATCTCAGCGAATTTGCTCTACATGTTCGCGCTATTCTGGGCCTGCCTGTGCCGAATATCCGCGCTCGCGGGGCCGCCGCATCAGCAGTAATTTTGGCCCATGGAAAATCCACCACGCTCAGCTACAGTGGCGTCACACAGGCGCTCGCCGCTGCAGATACTCAGGTGCGCTTATTCGGCAAGCCAGAGGTAGACGGTGAGCGCAGAGTAGGTGTTGCCTTGGCTCTGGATGACGATATAGAAAGTGCGCGGCAGCGCGCGATGCGCGCTGCCGCCCAGGTTACCGTGCATTACAGCTAGCACCCCTTGGCAAGTTAACAGGGTAGCGTTATAGTCCGCCCATGAGTTTAGTTAGACGCCCAGTTCAATGCTACGCCACCGCGACTGCGGTGCGGTGGGCTGTGCGTGACCAAAACTGCCTCGGCTATGCCAACAGTAATTCGGCAGTGAACGCCAAGAACTCTGGTCTGTTATCCCTTCTGGCGCTGCTTGCGTTAAACCTGCTGCCGGTTGCACCGGCAAAATAAACATACCCCAGCGCAGTATTAGCGCACCCAGAAACAAACAAGCAGTCACCACAGGACCTGTGGAGTGATGTATATTGCAACCGCCTGTGCCTAATGAGCCGGCGAATACGTGGAACGACGATATGTCCAAGGGCATTAAAATGAATCATCAACCGCAAGCTGGTCGCGCCCGAGGCGCGATGCCATTTCAGAAATACAAGGGATTTCAGCCCATCGACCTGCCGGACCGGCAATGGCCGAGCAATGTGCTGCAACAGGCGCCGCGCTGGTGCAGTGTGGATCTGCGCGATGGTAATCAAGCGCTGATCGACCCGATGAATGTAGATGAAAAACTGCGACTTTGGGATCTGTTGTTAGAAATCGGCTTTGCTGAAATTGAGGTGGGATTCCCAGCCGCATCCCAGCCTGATTTCGACTTCATTCGTCGCATTATCGATGAGGGACGCATTCCAGCAGATGTCAGTATTCAGGTGCTGTGTCAGGCCCGTGAAGAATTGATTACGCGCTCAGTAGAGGCATTGGAAGGTGCGCCAAACGTTATTTTCCACCTTTATAACTCGACCTCTGAACTGCAGCGACGGGTGGTCTTTGGTATGGATCGCCAGGGCATTATCGATTTGGCTGTTCAGGGTACGGAACTGGTTCGGCAGGGCCTCGAAGGTTTCGCGTCCAATGTGACCTTTGAATATTCGCCAGAAAGCTTTACCGGCACGGAGCTGGATTTTGCTGCTGAGATTTGCACAGCAGTAGCGGATACCTGGGGGGCGACGCCAGAGGATCCGATGATTATCAATCTGCCAAGCACGGTGGAGATGGCGACACCGAACATCTATGCGGATCAAATCGAGTGGTTTTGTCGAAATTTTCCGCGTCGCGACAGCGCTGTGATCAGTTTGCACACCCACAATGATCGAGGCACAGGCGTTGCAGCTACCGAATTAGGCCTCATGGCTGGGGCCCAACGGGTCGAGGGTACATTATTTGGTAACGGTGAGCGCACTGGTAATTGTGATCTGGTCACTGTGGCCATGAATATGTTCAGTCAGGGTGTGGATCCCACTCTAGATTTGCGGCATATGCCGAAAATCCGTGAAGTGTCCGAAGCGGTGACCAAGCTTGCAGTGCACGAGCGTCATCCCTATGCGGGAGAACTGGTCTTTACTGCGTTTTCCGGTTCGCATCAGGATGCAATCAAGAAAGGCATGTCCCAAGTCGACCGTAGTAGCTGGGAAGTGCCATATTTGCCCATCGATCCAGAAGATGTTGGCAGTTCCTACAAAGAAACAGTGCGCGTGAATAGCCAGTCCGGAAAAGGCGGTGTGGGGTTTTTGCTCGAAGAGCACCATGGACTGGCATTGCCTCGTGATCTGCTGGTTGAATTCAGTACCCATGTACAGAAACTCACAGAGCAGCTGGATCGTGAAGTTAAACCAGATGAAATTTATCAGGCGCTATTGGATACCTATGGTAGCGACAGTGGTCCCTATCGGCTGATGGATTACGACCTGTTGACGGGGCGTAATGAGGATCAGCGTTGTGTCGCGCGGGTAGAAGTATCGGATAATGTGGTCACCATTGATGGTGAAGGCTCAGGTCCTATCGAAGCCTTCGTTAATGCAATGGTGGAAACTCTAAATGAGCCGCTGACGGTATTAGGGTACCAAGAGAATGCTCTGGGCACGGGTTCAGATGCTCAAGCAATTTGCATCCTCGCCATAGACGACCCAGAAACTGAGACTCGATGTTATGGTCTTGGCGTCAGTCGCAATACCATTACGGCGAGTCTGAATGCGATTGTTAGTGCGTTGAACCGGCGGTGGGCTAAGAACTAGCGATTATTCGCACGGCCTGAGGCGCAACGCCATTACTCGTCCAGTGAGCTGTCGTCCTCAGGCGTGCTTTGATCTTCGATGCGGCGAATCCGCAGCGACTTAATAATGTTGTCTTTAATTTGTAGGGTCTCGATCTGGTATTCGTTAATTTGAATACATAAATTGAACTCTGGAATGGTCTCTAGATGCTCTAGAACGAAACCGTTCAACGTCTTTGGCCCGTTGGTTGGCAGGTTCCAGCGTAGGGCGCGGTTGATGTCGCGCAGTACTGCCATGCCGTCGATTAGGAAGGCACCGTCCGCTTCGGGTGATATGTCGGCAATGTTGGCTGCAAAGTCGCTGGTGAATTCGCCAACAATTTCTTCCAGTATATCTTCTAGGGTTACAATGCCTTGAATGTCGCCGTATTCGTCCACGACCAAGGCGAAGCGCTGCTTTTCTTTCT
>NZEI01000049.1 GCA_002690405.1 Gammaproteobacteria bacterium | reverse complement strand
CTAACGCGGCACTTTGCGCATCAGCAAAAATACCAGCGGCAGCGTCACTGGAATCAGCAACAACATGGCGACGACACCGAGATAAAAAATGCCACGCTGCAGCGCGCCCGCAGGTAACGGCGGCGGCTTAGCGGGCTCAAAATAACTACCAGAATAAAGATGTGGGTAGTCCGCGAATCGTTCATGCATATGGGCCAGCCATCGTCGCAGGCCACGCAATCGCTCATCACTGCGAAGAGGCTCAAGTGGCGGCACCGGAATACTAGAGTGACACTGCACCACGCCGAATAATAACAAGTCGCGTATCCCAGGAGCCTGCCCATCTATGAAAGGTCCAGTAGAGGCCTCCAGCGCCCTTTCCCAATACAGGTACTGGTCAGCAAAATCATCAGGTTCTTGGGGCTGCATGCGCAACTTAACGAAATTAATCAGCGTAAACATGTATAGGGGAATAAAGCTGCGCAAAAAATTACGCATAGAGCGGGTTAGCAACGAGGGCGATCTGTCGCCAGCCCGTGCAAATGCTGCAAAAAACCGCAGTGGATTGTCTGTACGGTGCCAAACCCCGCGCCAAGCTACTTGCACGGCCTGTAGATCTTTGCCGGCTATAGGCTCCATCCCAAGCTTTACCAAAATCTGCGACGATTCGGTCTCCCAAGGTCCACCGTCAATAGAGACTGCGGGCATTAGTACACCAGTTTTCTTCATGGCCTCAATCGGTGGCACCTGACGTAGGCTGTGTGCAATACCTTTATCATGCAACGCCAGTAACACCGCCTGCACCCAAGGCGAGTGATTGCCGCCATATACTTCAACGTTNAGTGTCTCNTTTTGACCCATGAGCGATGCCTAGTTAGNTTGTCGCGATAAAGTCTAGCAGGCGCTTGGCCATCTCGCGCGCCTAGCGCTCCTGANTGAAATGGTCAGCNGGAAGTCGCTAATCTTTCGGCCCNGAGGAGCTTCTCAATCATGCTACCGACACANAANCNACCATCTTAGCGATACCGCCTCCGGAGAATAGGACTTTCACGTANGCACCCATACGCTTTAATGTAGCCTCCGGCAGGTTAGGAAAATGNACTAGGNNGAAGCCNTTTTGGAGGGACAGATCTTGCAATCTTCACGNATTACCGCGCGCGGCTTTGAGTTTGAGGCGCTGACCGATGGACCCGAAAATGGCGNCCTTGTGATTTTGCTGCATGGCCTGCCGCGTAATTGTTGGGAATGGCATCACCAGATACCCGCAATAGCAGCACTCGGCTTTCGGGTTGTAGCGCCCGATCTACGGGGTTTTTGCGCCGGCGCAAGGCCCATTGAGGTAGCGGATTATCATGTGCAGGAATACGTNGACGATGTGCTGGAAATCGCCGATACCCTTGGCGGCAAAGGTGTCCGCTTTCACCTTATGGCAACCAGTATTGGCGCCACGATTGCTTGGCGCCTAGCAGCATTNAATCCTGATCGGGTTTTAACACTGGCGTGTTTGAATATTCCACATCAAGGCGCATTCTTCGAGGCTGCACAGGCGTCTAAAGCCAATGCCAANGATCAGCGCGAGCGCTTCAGCTACTTCGGTGATTCCAGCAAGACCGGTAACGAACGCGTTATGTTCCATCGTATGTTAGAGAAACAGGGACTACCNCTGGAAGAGACGGAACCCTATCGAAAGGCGCTTGATAGCGAAGAAGCACTACAGGCCGTGTATAACTACTATCGGGCGATTCCCCTCTGGCAGCGCGATCGATTACCTAAGTGTTCCATGCCAACTCTATATGTCTGGCCACCCGAATCAGCAAACATTGCGCCCATGGCTGCCAAATTAAATGCGAATCAAGTCACTGGCCCCTATACGTTTGAGACCCTAGAAAACGTGCATCAGCCGATCCTGCAAGCCGCTCCAGAGAAACTAACTGAACTGCTTGTTGGGCATTTACGGCGCCATGCGCTGTGAATCAGATATTCACAACTGCCACCGACGTGACAAAAGCATTTTTAGGCGGTCTGTTCTGCTACGGCGCGCCAAGCGGCATCAAAAGCAGCATCCATTAGCGGCATCGCTTCCGAGTCAGAATTCGCGATAGATATTCTGCCGAACTGGGCGCGACCAATCTCGTGGGGTGCCTTGCCCTCCTCCCACTCAGGGTCGTCTAGCCCCAAATAGCTGTAGGCATAACCGTGGGGAATACGATTCACGGTGATCGCTTGAATATCGGTTTCGTGATCAAACCCATACTGCCCAAGCAGACTTTGCAGTTGTTGGCGTATTTGCGCCTCGTATTGTGCGAACGTAGTGGAATAGATTTTGTACCGCCCTGCGCGACACAATTCCCGCGCGGAACTCCCTTCAACCGCAGGTGTCGGAGATCCCATCATAAACACCGCCATTGGGTCTTCCGGACCGCGCGGCGGTTGGTAACCTCCATTAGACGTGGTCGGCGCACTGCTCACCCATTGAAAAGCGTCTTGGGGACAGTGGGTAAACGTAAGATTAAGCTTGGAAAAAGCCTGCCCGTTGTTGAGTAAAACGTTAGCGTATACGAAGGGCGAACGAACGCCATAGCTCAATCCNGCCTTTTGCTGCTCGCTCATTTCCGGACATAGATGGGGTATCAAATTNTTGTAGCANGCGAGTACACAATGACTGGCNGTAACACTNAGCGGNTTACCTCCGCGCACGTACTCAACAACCACGCNGTCATCAGCAGTTTCCCTGACGCCAACTACGGTGCTATTGAGCCGAAGTCTTACCGACTGGTTCTCGCGATCCAGTGCTNCGTAGTTAAACTGCGCAACCGCAACGTCAGCGATACCTTGCATATTTGGCGCAACACTNGGAATTAGTTTTTGCACTATAAGCCGCGCCACAGAGGCATTGCCGTCAGGGAACATCCTTATTTCTGCAACCCCGCCAATCATCATTGCCGCAAGTGAATCGACAAAATTAGTCACCCAGCCCATAGCTCGCAAACCGGGGGCACCAGCAGAAATGGCNTCGAGCACCGTATGCTGCCACCCAGATANACCATTCAGCACCAGTAAATGCCCGTCGAACATGGCAATACTCTGCTGTGACAAGCCTACTTTATCCATTAAGAAACGGTTGTAGCTCACCGAACTGATGTAGTCGAACTGTTCACCCAAGGACAGGTCATCGAGAAAATCTTCTGCGCCACCGAAAAACGCGATCAGCCGATCTTGCTCATCCGCAGATATAGGGAGCTGGCGTACGGCCGCCGCATAGTCCCCACGCCCATGCATAAATTTGTACCAATGACCGTCAACATTGACATGCTTACCATCTGCACCGGGCATCGACATGCCGACGTTTGCATTCAGCTTGCCACCAAGCAAAAAATCATCCGGCGTATTNGCATCCATAGCAGCAATTGCATCCGCATCGATGCCCAACTCGATCATCAGCGCACCTGCGTGGTCGCTGTAGTTACCCGGATTATCCAGATTCTGCGCGCCGCCTAAGCTCAGCACCATACGACCCTCGTGATGGAACTCNTTGCGTTTCGCATGACCACCGAAATCATCGTGGTTGTCGAGGATTAGAATTCGCGCATCCGGCCCAACCTGCTGTCGATAATAGTAGGCCGCCGCAAGACCACTCATCCCAGCACCTACAACCACCAAATCGTAATGCTCTTCTAACGCATCATAGCGCGCGGGTTTCCTGCCCTCCCACGCAAGCGCATGGGCAACTTCAAACGAGCCCGCATGGCTACCCCGCATACCGGTAAGCGTCGGTGGGTAAGTTGCGTTAACGGCGTCAGCCTCCAACGACTCTAGCGCCCATAAATTACTCGGTGCCAGTACGCCAGCACCAGTGGTCAGCGCCACACCGTTCAAAAAATCACGACGAGTTATTTTTTCGCTCATTCAGTCACCTCACATAAGCAATCAGCCGATTTTTTTGACAGCCCGCAGACCAAGCCGAATTACGCCTTTCGCAACGATGACCCGAGAGCTATGATCGATCGCTTGCAANAGAACTACTAGGCAACTGGCGTAAGCCAGTCCTTATAAAGTTAATGCCCACTTTGGACACTTGGCCGCTCACATGTCAGTCGACATGTTCAAAGCTGGAAACCGTTGTGTCAACTGTCTTCCTAGGTAGAAATGACTGAAAGAAGAGAAGAGATTCTTAAAATCGCGGTCGACATAATCGCGAACGAGGGGTACGCGAGTTTGACCATGCGCGCATTAGCGCGCGCAAGCGGTATGAAGCTTGGCGCATTGCAATACCATTTCCGAACTTCTGAAGATTTGCTGCGAGCATTGGTCGCTTATATTTCTGACGCTTACAACCAATCGTTTAGCAAACTACAAGACCGCGAAGAACCGCCCAGCGTTCGGGAGGTCGTGGTCTTCATTCTCGATGATACAGCNGGGGGCAATATCAGCAGTGATCANCTGTGGCCACAATTATGGGCTATGCANCAGGTGGAGCCNCTGATATCAGAGCTCGTNGAGGACCTATACGCTTACTATTACTCTATNTTGACCAAGGCCTTAATACGTGAGGGAGGTTCCGCGCCAAAAGCAGAGGCTCTCGCGCTAATGTCCTTATTGGAAGGCACGACCATTTTTCTAGGTAAGGGGCGCCGCTGGGCAAATCAGACAAAAGCTGTACGAAAGACCATTCTGGAATTCGTAGAGCATCGGTATGGANGTTCGTAAATCACGCAGCGTCGGCGATGGTGCAGTAAAAAACCGCAACTCCAAAGCACATTCAGTCAGTCATAGCTGACCAAGGATGCAGCCTGAAATCCCAATTCACGGATCAACTTGCTGCCCCCCAATGCTGGCAAATCAATCAGAGCCAAAACCAAGATATTCTGCTTCGCCACAGCAAAATNCTCATTAAGCAGCTCCGCGCAGGCGATCGCAGTACCCCCAGTAGCAATCAGATCGTCGACAATAATCACCGTATCCTGATCTGTTAAGGCAGTATTCTTTTGGATCTCGAGTGCTGTACTGCCATATTCCAAATCAAATTCACGACTGAACGCTGGGTTCGGCAGCTTGCCTGGCTTCCGCGCCAACACCAGTGGCAGGCCTAAGTCGCGCGCGAGCGGACCTGCAAAAACAAAGCCGCGGCTTTCAATACTGGCAATGGCGGTAGGATTAAATTCNGCACAGAGCTTGGCCATTTCATCACACGCNCGCACAAAGGCGCTCGGAGTTTCAAGTAATGTGGTGATATCGCGAAAAGTGATGCCATCAATTGGATAGTCTTGCACCGTTCCNATATGAGGTTTTAGATCAAAGGGGTCATTCATGACCAACAATCTACATCAGTTCTCGCACGAACGCGAGTTAATGTATATGGTCTAGGGAGTTGTTATCGCCTCAACACATCTAAGCATCGCCCTTTGGTACGACTTACCACGCTCATTAAAAAGATCGATTGGATTCAGCGCGGTCGGAACATAGGCAAACCCTATTCGATGCTCGGGATGCCATTGAAACACCGAGCCACCCAAGCCCATCCAGCCATAAAACCCACCGCGCCCTGCATTGAGACCAGCCTCTAAAGGGCCTTTGGCGGCGTCAGCCTCACTAAAATAAGCCAATCCGCCCTGAGTAAAGCTGCTATCCATTATTGTCATGCTTCGCGCAACAGGTACCGCGTGCAAGGCATGGTGACCGGTTTGACCTAACACGGTATGGCCCTGAATTTGGCCTCCATTGGCCATGGCCGCGGCGAGTTTCGCAAGCCCCCGCGCCGAACACTTGGCCCCCGCAGAGGGTATTTGCGCAGGCAGATAGGCGGGCGAATCGAAAATCCCAAAATTTTCTTCCTTCATCCCTTCCAGAGGCATTGGCAGCTTGGCACGAGCACCGCCTGAGAACGCAGCGATCAATTTACGCGCCCTCCTGAATAACTCCGACGGTGTCAGGCCAATCTTGCGGGCCTGTGAGCCCGGCGCAACACTGTCTAAAAGCTGGGCCGTAAGACTACGTGGCTGCACCCGGCAGACTCTGCGCGCTTCGTCTTCGGTGACATCGAAGAATATATCGACGCCTAGCGGCTCACTGATATGCGCGCGTAGGTACTCGCCGAGAGTTTTGTTGCTGGGTTCTATGCGACGAAAAATCTCATTAACGATCCAGCCGCGCGTGATCGCATGATATTCCCGGGGAGAATCTCCCTCAGGAAACCGCAGCGGGTGCTGTTCCAATATACTGCCCACACTATTTTGTTGCAGTGCGGAGGTTTCTAACTGGGCGGCAGACAGAGTTACGTTTAACTGAGCAAGCCCGCCCTCATGCCGCATCACATCGGCCACCGTCAGCGTATCCTTATCCGCACCAACAAATTCAGGCCAATAGGCGGATACCGGCTTGGTGAAATCCAATAAACCCTGATCGGCGAGCATGGCCATCAAAATTGACTCTAGACTTTTACCGCTGCTGAACACGTTTACTAACGTATCCGCAGAGAAATCATCGGAGCCAGAGCTGGCCCAAAGATCAACAACCCGCTCCTCACCGACATAGATACAAAGCTGCGCGTTCTTGTCTCTTGCGGCCGAGAGAGACTGTTGAAAAAGTTCACGCACGGGCTCAAATGCCGGTTTAACTTCACCGCTAATATGCATGCTCGCCTCTCCCCTATAACTTCCTCTTTACAGCCGTAACTGTAGCGCACTTTAGGAATCATAATGCGCGCTAAAGTTTGCAGTTACAGCGCTTAGTTATTTCAATTGACCGCTTCATGAGTCCTGACAGAGGGCACAGGAGGGGCATGTTCAATCGGCACAATGCGCCACAGTAATCGGCTACAAAGACTCCGTTATTTCAGAAAAAACAGTTTCAGCAACAGGCTTAAATTGCCAAGCCCTTGCGGTATGCTTGCTAGCGTAGTTTCTGGGGAGAGCTGACATGGACACAAATGACAAAGTAATTTCGCCCGAGGCGCTTGGGTTCGACCCCGACGCCCTTTCGCAGCGTTACGCTGCAGAGCGGGACAAACGCATCCGCGCAGATGCTGAAGCACAATTCGTACAGCTTTCCCACGATTCGCCCTTTACGAACAAATATCTGGAAGCGGACCCCTACTGCGAACCGCTGGAGCGTGCGCCCTTAAAAGATGAGCGCGAGGTCATTGTTATCGGCGGCGGTTGGGTCGGGATGCTGACCGCGGCGCAGTTGGTTGAAGCGGGTATAACCGACGTGCGCATCGTCGAAAGCGGCGGTGACTTTGGTGGCACCTGGTATTGGAACCGCTACCCTGGCGCACAATGTGATATCGAGTCGTACAGTTATCTGCCGCTGCTGGAAGAAACAGCCTATATACCAAAGCTGCGATTTTCCTACGCGTCTGAGATCTACGAGCACGCCCAGAGAATCGGCAAACATTTCGATCTGTATAAAGATGCCGTCTTTCAAACCTGGGTAACCGAATTGCGCTGGCTTGAAGACGAGTCCATGTGGTTGGTGGCAACCAACCGCGGTGATGAGATGCGTGCCCGCCATGTCTGCCTGGGCACCGGGCCAGCCAACCGCCCGCGTTTGCCAGGCATCCCTGGTGTTGAGAAATTCACAGGTCATTCGTTTCACACCTGTCGCTGGGACTACGAGTACACGGGTGGCGGTCCAGACGGAGGGCTGACGGGTCTGGCCGACAAGACGGT
>NZEI01000048.1 GCA_002690405.1 Gammaproteobacteria bacterium | reverse complement strand
TGCCTGGAGCTGAACGGGTTGCCGAGCTTCGAGAAAAGGTCAGTAATCTTAATGCGACATGCGTGTTTTCTGAGCCGCAGTTTGAGCCAAAGCTGGTAATGACAATTACTGAGAACACCAATGCAGGGACAGGTGTTCTTGACCCTCTTGGTGCGTCGATTGATGATGGTCCTGAGCTCTATTTCACCCTGATCCGGAACATGGCGAAGTCTTTGAAAGACTGCCTGCTCAAGTAGGAAAAATTTCATCCTGCCAGATAAGTTTCAGATGCGAGATGTTGTAATCAATGTCTCGCATCGTTTTCTACGGTGATGGCTGGTACTATTTTAGTCCCACAAGCACCGATTTTTTGACCTTTAAGTCACAAGCTGCAACGCAATCGGGCTTCGAAAGTTTGAGGATGGCACCCAGTCAAGTTTCGTCTCCTCAAGACCGAATTGAGGCATTTTTTCAATAAAGACGTTCATTGCTCGCTCCATGACCATGCGAGCGAAATCATTGCCTATACAAAAATGCTTGCCTGTACCAAACCCTAGGTGTCCCTTTGGATTGCGATGAAGATCATATTTATTTGCGTCTGGAAACTGGCGTTCATCCCGGTTTGCTGAACCGTAGGCCAGCACGACAAATTCACCCTTGCGCATTTGCTGCCCATAAAGTTCCACATCCCGGGTCAGCACTCTCTTGAAACGCTGTGCCGAGGTATTGAATCTCAGCGACTCCTCGATCGCTAACTTCATCAGAGCCGGATCCTTGCGTAGGCTACTTTGCACATCCGACATCTGCGCGAGGTTCATCACGAAGATGCTCATGAAACTGGAGAGCGACTCAACACCTGCCACGACGAACATGGCAGTTGTCAGAACAATCTCCCGCTCGGTAAGTGCGTCTCCATCTATCTCTGCCTCTGCAAGCCTCGTGATCAGGTCATCTGCCGGTTCGCGCCGGCGCATCGCCACTGCTTCTCCAAGAAAACTGGAAATCTGCGCAAAGGCTTCGTTCATTTCCACACTACGACCCTTGTTGGCCTTATCCGTCGAAATGGACAGTACGACCTTTGATCTGATTTCTGCAGGGTCGCGTTGTGGCAGACCAAGCATATGCAGAATTGTGTCCACCGTCACTTTGCTGGAGAAAGAACTGACAAAATCAAAACTACCCCCACTGGCGCATTCATGAACGGCGCGCCGAGCGACAGCTTCAGCATGGTCAACGACCGCAGCAAGGTTCTTTCTAGCGAAGGCGTGATTGGCGAGACGCCTTAAACGATCATGAAANGGCGGGTCGGTCGTNCCNAGCGTGCCNCCGGAGCGCCCTGGTATTTCATCGATCAGATTGCCACTGAGGGATGAATATGTTTCCCAGTCCACAGCTGCGCNAGCAACATCCGCATAGCGTGACAGGAACCANATGCCCGCGCTTTCGCTCCAGTAACAGGGAAACTCGTCACGAAGGCGCTGATAAGCGGGAAANGGATCCGCATCAATNTCNTTGCTGTAGAGGTTTATCGGTTCATTCATAAATNCCTCCGCAAGGGGCCTCCAAACGAAACATGCAGGGCAGCCCANTCAGAACAACCANGCAGGCACGCTCGAAATCGAATGATGTCCCTGAAACTGGACAACACCTTCATAGCCGAGGNTGCGGCCAAAGCCGCTGTCCTTGAAACCGCCGAAGGGGCCTCGGAAATCCTGCGCNGTGGGTCCGTGGTTGTTCAGATATGTGTAGCCAGCCTCNAGTTGGCGAGAGATCGTCAGCGCCCGGTCACGATCTTCTGTCCACACTGACGAACACAGCCCGTACCGCGAATCATTGGCACGGCGGATGGCCTCAGTCTCGGAGTCGAACGGCATGATGGGCAGCGCCGGGCCAAACTGCTCCTCTGCCACTATATCGAGGCTCTGATCAGGATTGAAGACAAGCGCCGGCTTTTGGAAATATCCCCTGCGATAGAGCACCTCGTCCGGTACCCGGCCGCATTCGCGCACTTCGGCACCGCTTGCTCGTGCCTGCCCAATCATGTCNGTGACGGTNTTNANNTGNTTGGCNTTGTTGACCGGGCCCATATTCGTCTCNGGCAGCAATCCNTCGCCGACAACCATCCTGTTGCAGACAGCGCTCAGCCCCTCGATTACCTCGTCATAGCGCGACCGGTGAACATAAAGCCGCTTCAGCGCCATGCAGATTTGCCCGGANGACATGAAAGTGCCGAGATACATGTTCATGAAGGCCTTGTCGTCGAGCCGCGCATCAGCGCAGACAATGGCCGGATCGTTGCCGCCAAGTTCCAGCGTCACCGGCGTCAACTGGTCGGCCGCCACCTTCATCACATGCTTNCCGATACGCACCGACCCGGTGAAATTGACAAATCGCACCAGCGGATGCCCGACAAGATTGTCACCAATCTCGGTGGCATCACCGGTGACGATGTTGATCACCCCGGGCGGAAACATCTCGGCGATTTTCTGAAGCGTCATGCTGGGTGCGAGAACGGACAGCTCCGACGGCTTCACGACCACTGTATTGCCGGCCATCAGTGCCTGCGGCAGCTTGGCGCCGAGGATCGACAGAGGCCAGTTCCAGGGAACGATCAATGTCGCCACACCGCGCGGCTGGCGGGTGATGATGGTATCGAAGGGCGGGCCGTGCTCGATCTCGTCGCGTGCCAGCCTGTCGGCATAGGCCGCTGTTGTCCGGAACCGGTCACCAAGGCGCGACACCTCGAGATGGGTTTCCTTGATCGGTTTTCCGTGCTCGCGGCAGAACAGCCTTGCCCGCTGATCGACATCGTCCTGGCCGGCTTCAAGATAGTCCGCCACCTCGTTCAGCTTTGCGGCGCGCTCGGCATAGCTTGTTCTCGACCATGCGGGATAGGCGGCATGCGCGGCACGCACCGCTGCATCGACATCAACGGCGGACGACAGGGCCGCNTGACCTACCAGCTCGTCGGGACGTGCCGGATTATACAGGGCATAGGTCCTGCCACCTTCGGCCGGGCGTGCCACACCGTCGATATAATTGCCCGTGGTGACGGGTGCGTCACCACCGGTTGCGCGCAACATGGCTCACTCCCTGTCTGTCACCGCCTCAGGACGTCTCGTCCCTTGGAGGCTTGCGATCGCCATCGACAACACCGCTCATCCCGTCCTCGAAGCTGACGCCGAGATCCTCACCGATCTTGCGAAGGGCGGGGAGCTGCACAGCCATGTCCATGATGGAATCAAGCGCCTGGTTGACNGGAGGCTTGTCATTGCCACGTTCACCGCCACCGCCGGACGACCCGCTGCGGTCNAGAGCACCGCCGGTAATGTGGTGGATCTTGATGGAGTCGATCTTCTCGGCCGGGCGGACCATCTGCTCGACAATCTTCGGCAGCGCCTCGAGACGTGCCTTGTCACGCGCAAGGTCGATAACCTCGGGCGACATGGCATTTTCCGCCTCGTTCATGGCACGGGCATTGTCCGCCTTCATCGCCATTTCCTCGGCCATGGCTGACAGCCTNACCTTCTCTGCATCGGCGTCGGATTGCGCCGCTTTCAGACGCGCNCCTGCCAGCTTGANCATGGTGTCCGCCTCNGTGTCNGCGGCATGCTGCTTGCGCAGACCATGCACCTGGCTTTCCTTCTCGGCGCTGATCAGATCAAGGCTTCTTCCACGCTCGGCGGCGGCTATCGCCTTTGCCGTCTCCACATCCTCGGCGGCCTTCACCGCTTCTGCNCGCGCGCCGCTGGCGGCAGCCTCGGCTTTTGCCTCGTCCATGCTCTGCTTGCGAAGCGTGATGTTGCGTTGCTGCTCGGCCGTTTCAACGGCCAGCCGCTGCGCGATCTCGGCCTTGCTGATCTCCTCTTCACGNCGGATATCACTGGCACGAATGGATTTCTCCATCTCGATCTTCGCGGCATTGGCCGCGATTTCGGATTCCGCCTTGCTTGCGGCGATTTCAGCAAGCTGGGATGCGCGAAGCGATTCCAGCGTCTTCACCTGTTCGATCTGCGCTTCCTGCTCCTNCAGATCAATCTGCAGCGTCCGCTTCGCCGCTTCCATGGCAGACCGCCGCACCGATACTTCCGCATCGGCGTCGATGGTGGCACGTTCCTTCTTCGAATTCGCGATCACCTCGGCGAGCTTGCGCATGCCGACGGCGTTGAATGCGTTGTTCTCGTCGAGTGCTGTAAAGGGCGTCTGGTCGAGAGCGGTCAGCGATACGGATTCAAGCTCGAGACCGTTTCTGCGTATCTCCTCGGTCAACGCCGATTTGACTTCTTTCACAAACGCACCCCGGCCCTCATGGAGTTCGTCCATGGTCTGTTGCGCGGCGACCGAACGCAAGGTATCGACCAGCTTGCCCTCGATCAGATCCCGAAGCTNGTCGGCCTCGAATGTGCGCCGCCCAAGCGTTTGCGACGCCCGCGCGATCGATTCCTCGGTCGGTTCCACCGACACATAGAATTCGACCCCGACATCGACGCGCAACCTGTCCTTGGTGATCAGGGCCTGTTCGCCATGACGGTTCACCTCGAGGCGCATGGTCTGCATGTTGACGCGGCTGACCTTGTGGAAATAGGGCAGCACGATCACCCCGCCATCAAGGACGACCTTGCGCCCTCCGAGGCCGGTGCGCACCAGCGAGACCTCGCGTGATGCACGTTCGTAAAGCCAGGCCGCCACCACAACAAGGATGACGACAAGGACAATGACCAGAAGAATAATCGATGTAGCGGACATCACATTCTCTCCTTCTCGGGTTAGAATTGGTGCATGTTCTGGTAGATGTGCGAGGACATTCCACCATCAAGCATCAGGTTGGCTCCGCGGAACCAGTGGGTCATGTCGGACAACAGGAAACAGACGACAGGCGCGATATCATCGGGCCTCCCGGGGCGGTCATTGACCGACATGTCTTCCTCGGCGCGGGCGCCGAGGGTCTTCACGAAATCTCCAAGGATCGGCGTTTCCACCGGCCCCGGGCTGACGGCGTTCATGCGGATGCCACGGTCACGCCAGGTCCAGCGGTTTTTCATCGTCCAGACGACGAGAGCTTCCTTGCTGAAGAAGTAGCTGCGACCACCTTCGTTGGTGATCCTGTGATCATGCATGAAACGCTCGACATCCTCGAAAGCCAGATGCTCGGAAGCGTTGATCGCCTCCAGCGCGTTCGGCCAGCCGAACCCGGCAAGCGAAGCAAGGTTCACGATCGAGGCATTGTCATTCAGCTTGGGAACCATCAGTTCGGTGAAATATTTCAGGCCGACAAGATTTACCTTCACCACCAGATCGGCCGGTGCTGTCGGCGGCAGACCGGCAATGTTGGCAATGCCGTCAATCCGCCCGGGCAGCGCGCCTACCAGTGCCTTGATGGTGCGCCGGTCGGANAGGTCGGCAAGATACAACTCGTCGACATAATCCTCGGTCTTGTTGCGATCGACACCGATAACATCGCCGCCAAGCTGCTTGATCAGCTTTGCCGTGTCGCGCCCGATCCCCGACGAACAGCCGGTCACCACGATCGTCTTGTCGCGGAGAATTTTGCCATAGGTCCAGTCTCGCGATGCCCAGTCCGTATCCCGCATCTCTGTATCCTGCATCCTCTTTCCTCCCCTGCGCCTAGAACATCGGCGGGAAACCGCGCCCGCCACGCTCAAGCGTCACCCATCTGGTTTCGGTAAACGTCTCGGTTGACCAGCGGCCGCCATGCCGTCCGACACCGGATGATTTCGATCCGCCGAACGGCACATGCGGCTCGTCATTCACCGAGCTGCAGTTGATGTGGCACATGCCCGTCTCCAGCGCNGACGCAATCGCAAGGCCACGCGCCTCATTCCGTGTGATGACGCCCGAAGACAGCCCGTATTCGCTGTCATTGGCGATGGCGATGGCCTCGCTGTCGGTCCGGTAGGGNATCACCGGCACCACCGGACCGAAGGTTTCTTCGGCATAGACCTTCATGTCGGGAGTGACGCCTGTCAGAATCGTCGGCTCGACAAACCGTCCGTCAACCCCGCCGCCGATCACGACGCGCGCGCCTTTCGCGACAGCATCCTCGATCTGTTCCCTGACCTTGCCGGCCTGCTTGTCATTGATCAGCGGGCCGATGACATGTCCCTTGTCGGCGGTCGGGTCGCCGACTTTCAGTTTCGACGCGCGCTCGGCGAACCGTGACAGAAANTCGTCAAATACCGTCTCCTGAACCAGAATTTTCTCGACCGACATGCAGATCTGGCCCTGATGCATGAAGCTGCCGAAATTGGCCGCCGCCGTGGCGCGGTCCATATCGGCATCGTCACAGACGATCAGCGCATCCTTGCCGCCAAGCTCGACACAGCATTTCTTCAGATGCGCGCCTGCCTTGGCCGCGATCACCCGCCCCACCGGGGTCGATCCGGTAAAGCTGATCCCCTTGACCAGCGGATGCTCGACGATCATGTCACCAACGGCCGGGACATTCTCGCGTGAACAGGTGACCACATTCAGGACCCCCGCCGGAACGCCGGCAGCCTCGAAAATCTCGGCGAAGATCATCCCGCCAGTGTAGGGTGTCTCCTCGGAGGGCTTCAGCACGACGCAATTGCCGGCCGCGATCGGAAAGGCAAGGCCGCGTGCCGTGAGCAGTGTCGGAAAATTCCAGGGCGAAATAACCGTCACGACCCCCATGGGGCGGCGCATCGCCATCGATACCTTGCCATGGTCGGAAGGCAGCACCTCGCCAATGGCGTTGTAGGTCATGGCAGCGGCGGCACGGAACACTTCAGGCACATAACCGGATTCGAACATCCCCTTGCCGAACCAGCCGCCACCCTCGCCCTGCAGCGCAGCGACAAGATCGTCACGACGGCGCTCGAACTCGTCGGCGACTTTCAGCATGTAGTGGGCACGTTCGTTATAGGTCAGTCCGGACCAGTGCGGGAAGGCAGCCTGCGCCGATTCAATGGCACGGACGGCCATCCCGCCATTGCCGTCGGCGACGCGCGCCCAGACCGAGCCGTCCGCCGGGTTCAGGTCGTCAAACGCACCACCTGCCGGCACCCAGGACCCGCCGATATAAAGGTTGTCGAAGGATCGTGCCATTTAAGCCTCCCTTGCTTTCACGAGCGCGCCATTCCTGTCGCGCTTGAACACCTCGACCTTGGCCTTGCGGAACACCGGAATCTCCGGCACCCCGACAGGCTCTTCGCCGTGCGTTTTGGATCGCTCTGCTGCAGGCGCCCTGCTGATATGGCGCGGTTCACGCGCCTTCTGTGCCGCAGCTTCGAAATCGGCCAGCATTGCAGAAATGCGGTCTTCACCACCGGCCCTCTGATGAGCCGGCGCAGCTGCCGGCACAGCAGGAGGCACCGGCGCTTCGGGCTCGGGGGTGATCTCGACGATCTTCGGGCCTTTCCTGCCGCCGGCAGCCGGAGACGACAGGGCCGTTGATGACGACCGTGCGGCAGCGCTCGCCCTCCCGAGAAGACTGTCGAGATTTTCCCCTATCAGCGAGCCGGCATCGGCAGCCCCGCCGGACAGGCCCGCCGGCGTGACATAGACACGGCCAGATGCGCTCGCTGTTGCTGGCGATGTGACGACCGCTGCCGGATCAGGCTGCTTTGTCGTTGCTGCAACGGGCCTCGGAGCCGGTGCCGCCACCCGTCCCGGCTTGCCGCCGAGATAGGCTGCCTGAACAGCCGGGTCGGCCGCCAGGCTCGCAGCGTCATTCGCCCCGACGATGCGCCCGTTCTCGATCAGATAGCCGCGGTCGGCGATGGCAAGCGACAGCTTTGCATTCTGCTCGACGACCAGAACACCGAGGCCGGTCTCGCGGATACGGCCAAGCGCCTGAAACAGCTCCTTGCTCAATAGCGGAGACAGGCCCAGCGACGGCTCGTCAAGCATCAGGATGGTCGGATCCGACATCAGCGCACGGCCGATGGCCACCATCTGCTGCTCACCGCCCGACATGGTGCGACTGATCTGTTTGCGGCGCTCACGAAGTTTCGGAAACAGGGTGAGCACCCGGTCGAGATTGGCCTGTTCATTCATCCGCGCCCGTTCGCTGTAGGCGCCAAGCCGCAAATTCTCCTCGACGTTGAGGTCACCGAAAATGGCCCGACCCTCCGGCACGAGGGCAATTCCGCCGGTTACGATTTCGTCAGGGCTGTGGCCGAGAAGCGTTTGCCCGGCAAAGCTGATATCCCCGTCGCAATGTCCTTCGGACAAGCCGGCAATGGCGCGCAGCAGAGATGATTTGCCGGCGCCATTGGCGCCAAGAATGACAACCACCTCGCCCTTTGCGATCTGCACGGAAACATCTTCCAGTGCGCGATGCTGGCCATAGCTGACGGAAAGGTTTTTGACCTCAAGCATCAGATATCCTCCCCGATATAGACTTTCACCACTTCAGGATCGGCGAGCACCTCGCCTGGAGATCCCTCGGCGATCTTGGCTCCCGCCGCCATCACGATGCAGCGGTCACAGAGCGAGCGGATGGCGTCCATCACATGCTCAACAAGGATGATGGTGATGCCTTCCTCGCGAAGCGACCTGATGAGATCTATGCCCTCCTGCAGTTCGGTCGGGTTCAGGCCGGCAAGCCATTCGTCGAGAAGCAGAAGCTTCGGCGACGAGGCAAGGGCCCGAGCCAGCTCGAGGCGTTTCTGGTCGATATAGGTCAGGGACCCGACCGGCACGGTTTCCTTGCCGGACAAGCCGACCCGTGAGAGCAGCTTGCCGGCCTCGTATCGAGCCTGATCTCCCCACAGCCGCCTGTGGCCGAACACCATGCCGGCGATGCAGTTTTCAGCCACACTCAGCCCCGGCAGTACACGCACCAGCTGAAAGGTGCGCGCAATGCCGCGCTGGTTGATCTGGTCTGCTTTCAGCGTGCTGATGAAACGGCCATCGAGGCTGACAGACCCTTCACTCAGCCGCAATGCGCCCGAGATCAGATTCATCATCGTTGTCTTGCCCGATCCGTTCGGGCCGATGATCCCCATCACCTCGTTCTGCTGTACCTCGAAGGACAGGTTGTTGACAGCAACGAGGCCGCCAAAGCGCTTGGTGGCGTTCGCCACGCTGAGAACAGTCGCTACCATGTCGAACGCCCCCGCTTTGCAAGAAGCTGCTCGATCCGCCCAACCACGCCCCTTGGCAGGAAATAGACAATCACCAGAAAGGCGATGCCCATGACCAGCGTCGAATAGCTTGAATAATTTGCGTTGATATATTCCTGCAGCAGCGCGAACGGGATCACCCCGACAATGGGCCCCCACAGCCTGCCCGTGCCGCCAAGCAGGGCCATGATGACGACGATGAAGGAGAGTTCCGGCGAAAACACGCCGTTTGGCTCGATATAGGTGTAGCGCGGCGCGATCAGAGCGCCGACCAGTGCCGCGACAAAGCCCGAGAAGGTGAACAGGATAACCTTGGAGGTGGCGGTGTTGATCCCGACATGGCGGGCCACCGTCTCGTCATTGCCGATGATCCTCAGCGCAAATCCCAGTCGCGACCGGTTGATCCACCAGCCAGCGAGATAGACCACCGCCGCCAGGATCACCAGATAGATGTAGATGTCGGCTTCGGTCAGGTCGGTGAGGACATACAGGCCGCGCGACCCGGTGAAGTTGTTCTGGATCCAGGACACCAGCGTGCGGATCATCTCGGCAAGGCCCAGCGTGAAAATCACGAAATAGACGCCTGACAGCCGCAAGGTGGCGATACCGATCAGGAAGGCCAGAACAGCTCCGACAACCGGGGCGATGGCGACCATCGGCCAGAAGCCCATATTGTAGTCAGACATACCGGTGCCAACCAGATAGCCGCCAACCCCGAAGAAGGCCGCGGTGGCCAGCGAGATGTAATGCGTCGGGCCGGAAAACAGCGACCAGCTTGTCGCCAATACGGTGAACATCGCGATCGTCAGCGCAATCGACATCCAGTAACCGTTGGCCACCAGCGGCACGCAGGCTGCCAGCAACAGCAGGACCGCGCCCCAGATCAGGGATTTGAAGTCGGAACCATGACTCATGTCGGCTTCCTTCCGAACAGGCCCTGGGGCCGGAACAGCAGAACCAGTACAAAGATGGCGTAGGCAGCCGCCAGCGTGAGGCCGGGGTCGATCAACCGTGCCACCGCTGTCTCGACAAGGCCGAGGATCAGCGCCGCCACAATCGCGCCGCGGATATCACCGACCCCGCCCATGATGATGATGATCAGCGCCTTCATCGTGAAAATCACCCCGACAGAGGCATCCAGCGTGATGAAGGTTGAGATCAGCGTGCCTCCCATAGTGGTCACCGCACCGCCGAGTGCGAATGCCAGCGCCGACATTTTCGGCACATTGATGCCGACCAGGCCGCTCGCCTCGGTGCTGACCGACACAGCGCGCATGGCCATGCCGGGCCGCGTGAAATACAGCCAAAGCCAGAGAACGGCACCAATGAGGACCGCGAAGCAGAAGGCGACGATGCGGTTCAGAGCGAAGGTCTCGCCAACAATCTCGAAAGGTTCGGCAAGATAGGAATAGGTGAAGTATTCGCCATGGATCGACACCATGATCCCGACGAGCGCAAAGCTCATGCCGAAGGTGGCCAGAATGGAATCAACTTCCAGCTGTCCCTGATTTTTCGCACGCCGCACAAGAGGACGCAAAAGCGCCTTGTAAATCAGCCAGTTTCCGAAAAATGACAGCGGCGCAACGAGCAGCATCGTCAGGATCGGGCTGATGGCGTCGGCGATGAAAATCCAGAAGGCGGCCAGCGCTCCCAGCACCAGAAATTCGCCATTGGCCAGGTTCATGATCCTGGCGACGCCATATTGCATATTCAGGCCAAAGGCGATCAGCGCATAAGTGCCACCGAGCAACAGACCTGTGATGATGATATCCATCTCACCTTACCCCAGGGATACGAAACCCGGTCCGCGCACCTGTATGGTGGACGTGGTTACGCCGGATTCCCGGGAAACAAATCAAGGAAGATGAAGCCGGCCACGGCACAGGTGGCCGGCCTCGAATTATGTCCGGATCAGTTCCAGCCGTCCTTGGCGACAATCGGAGCAGCGCCGTCCATCTGCGACGACTTTACGCCGCGGAACTTGCCGTCCTGCCATTGGCCTACGGTCCAGTACTTGTTCGAGATCTGGTTCTCGAAACTGATCGGTCCCATGATCGTATCGAAGGTATTGTCCTTGATGTACTGGGTAACCGTCTTCCGGTCGAGCGTGCCGGCACCCTCGATCGCCTGGCCGAGAATCTCGAGCGACACATAGGTGTTTGCCGATGCCCAGGCATCAGCGTCCTTGCCGGTGATTTCCTTGTGCGCCTTGAAGTAAGCCTGGATCCTGTCCGAATCCTGGTTCACGCCACCTGCACCGAACACACCCTCGATCTTCGAGCCGAACTTGCCCTTGAAGGCCGGGAAGCAGGTTGCCACCGCGGTGTAGTACATCTTCACATCAAGATCCTGGATGATCGCCTGCTCGGTCAGACCGAAAGTGTCTGGCGGATAGGACCATGCGACAAAGGCATCAGGCTTGCTGTCCTTGGCACCCTTGATGATTGGCGACAGGTCAGGCGTGCCCAGCGGGTATGACTTGTCATAGACAATTTCAAACCCGGCGTCCTTCATCTTCGGGCGCGCCGCCTCGGCGAGCTCGATACCGAAGGCATCTGCCACATTCACCATGGCAACACGGTTGCCGATGGTGCCCGCATCACGCATGTCCGTAAGAATCTCGATGACGGAATCGGTGAAGGATGTGGTGTTGCCAAGCGTGAAGAACAGATTGTCGTAACGCGAAGTCAGCTCAGGCATCTTGTCTGAAATGGCAGATACAGCGATCTGCGGATAGCCGTATTTGGCGTAGATCGGCGCCGCGGCGAGGTTAAAGCCGGTGCCATAAGGCGCGATCACAAAATCCACCTTGTCGACCTCGGCAAGGCGCTGTGCAGCCTTGATGTGCTCGCCCGGATTGGTCTTGTCATCATATTCGACGATCTCGACCATCATTTTCTTGCCGCCAACATTCAGCCCGCCGGCCGCATTGACCTGCTTCGACCAAAGCTCGACATTCGGCCACTGCGTAACGGTGGCACCGCCAGCCAACGGACCAGACTTCGGCGCGACCTGCCCGATCTTGATCACATCCGCAGCCTGCGCGGAAACGGCAAGGAACGACGCCGCCGTCGCGAGCGCAGCTGCCTTGAACAGATTCTTCAACATGGTTGTCCTCCCAGAACGATATCGTCCGACCACCCGGTTGGCCCGGGTTGGCCATCTTTTGATAGGCAAAACCTTAGAAAACCACACAGCGTCCGCAACAAATTTCCGACCATGAAAAATTTTTGAACTCAAATTTTGTGTTTTTGAATTCATAAATGAAAAATATATCGATTTTGATGGCATATTTGGATATTATGAATTCATGTCATACATTAGTGAATCCCATTAAATGTGGCAAAACCGAATCGGGCATATGGCAGGGAAACAGCATGAGACAAAACACCCATGCAGGGCGTCAGGACAACAGTGACGAAGCTGTCGCCGACGCGATCCGCGAATTGATCACGGACAACGCCTTTGCCGAGCATGAGCGTATCACCGAAAGCGACCTTAGCCGCAAGCTTGGTGCGTCACGCACTCCTGTCCGAATGGCACTGAAACTCCTCCATGCCGAAGGGCTGCTGACCAAGCTCGAGGGGCGTGGTTATCGCGCACGGCAGTTCAGCGACGAGGCGCATCTTCATGCAACCGAAGTCCGCGGCGTTCTGGAGGGGCTTGCCGCCCAGAGGCTTGCGCGTACAGGTCTTTCATCCCTCAACCGAGAGCGTCTCGACAAGTCAGTCGAGGCCACAGGCGCCATCATCGGCCGCGGGATCATCGACAACGAAGCAATCGAGGCGTTTTCTGTCGCCAATCTGATTTTCCATCGGACGATCATGCAGGGAAGCGACAATCCGTTCATTGAGGACTGCCTGCGCCGTCTCAAGGTGATGCCGGAAAGCGGGGTCGGCGAGGTGCTTGCCAGCGACAGGGTCAGCTGGTCGTTGAACCGGATCATTGTCAGCCACAGTCAGCATGTGATCATCAAGAAGGCCATAGAGGCGGGTGACGGCACCCGAGCCTTCAACATGATGCGCGAACATTCCAGCGCGCCCGCCGAGTATCACGAACTTTTCTGAGCCTATTGCAATAACGGCCAATGAAACTCACCATAGCTTTTTGAATTCAGTTTCGTTGCCTTCCATCAAAGCGGTGTCACAATCATGCAGGCTGATGTTGTCATAATCGGCGGCGGCCCGGTCGGAATCGGCCTGGCGATTGATCTAGCAATCAATGGGGTCAGCAGCATTGTTGTCGAGCGCCATGACAGTATCCAGCGCATTCCCAAGGGCCAAAACCTGACCCCGCGCACAGGAGAGCATTTTCGCCGGTGGGGCGTCACCAAGGCCATACGTGACGCCTCTCCCATTCCACGCAGCTATGGCAGCGGCGGCGTGGCAACCTACGGCAGCTTTCTGTCCGACTATCACTATGAGTGGTTCAATCGGGCGAAAATCATCAATTACTACGCCGCGACCAACGAAAGATTGCCGCAATATGAAACCGAGGCCGTACTTCGTGCCCGCGCCGCCGAGTTTGCCAGTATCTCGATCCTGACGGGCTGGAGCTTTGATTCGCTCGACCAAAGTGATCAAGGTGTCACGGTCGATATCCGCGAAACAAAAGGCCAAGCGCAACGTAGCCTGACGGCGCAATATCTTGTCGGCTGTGACGGTGCCCGCTCGCCGGTGCGAGAGGCCGCAGGCATCACCCAGACAAACGACCCGCATGACAGGCTGATGGCGCTGCTTGTCTTCCGCTCGCAACAGCTTGATGAAAGGCTGTCTGCCTATGGCGACAAGACGATCTTCAACGCCATAAATCCAGACATGAATGGCTACTGGCAGTTCCTTGGCCGTGTCGACCTCGACTGCAACTGGTTCTTCCACGCGCCTGTGCCGGCAGGGACAACCCGCGATAATTTCGACTTCCAGGCTTTTCTGGAACAAGCCGTCGGCGCGCCGGTCGATGTGGATTTCGATTATGTCGGCTTCTGGGAATTGCGGCTCAGCCTGGCTGACGACTATGGCAAAGGCCGGGTGTTTATCGCCGGTGACGCGGCCCATTCGCACCCGCCCTATGGTGGCTATGGCGTAAATACGGGGTTCGAGGACGCCCGCAACCTGTCCTGGAAACTGGCCGCCTGTCTTCAGGGCTGGGGCGGTGACGGCCTTCTGGA
>NZEI01000047.1 GCA_002690405.1 Gammaproteobacteria bacterium | reverse complement strand
GAGTCAGCATTAGCTGTTGTTGAACTGCGGCGCTCCAGTGTGTGATCCCACTGACTTATGCGCACATCTATGGGGCGAATCTCTATACCGTGGCGCTCGGCATCTTGAATTAATTGTGAGGGCGAATAAAACCCCATAGGTAGGCTATTCAATAAGCCGCAGTAAAACGCTGCAGGTTTATGCTTTTTCAGCCAGGCTGATACATACACTAATAGCGCAAAGCTGGCGGCATGAGACTCTGGGAAACCATAGTCGCCAAATCCTTTAATTTGGTTGAACACGCGTTCGGCGAAATCTTGGTTGTAGCCTCGTGCTCGCATACCCGTAACTAGTTTGTGGCGGAATTGCTCCAATCCGCCGCGTCGTTTCCAGGCCGCCATAGCGCGCCTTAATTGGTCCGCTTCACCTGCACTGAATCCGGCCGCCACCATGGCCAGTTCAATTACTTGTTCCTGAAAAATAGGGATACCTAATGTGCGCTCTAAAACCCGTTCAACTTCCGGACTTAAATAAGTTGGTTTTTCTAGACCCTGTCGGCGGCGCAGGTAGGGGTGCACCATATCGCCCTGTATTGGGCCTGGCCTGACAATGGCAACTTCAATAACCAGATCGTAGAAGCATTTTGGTTTTAAGCGCGGCAGCATCGCCATTTGTGCGCGAGATTCAACCTGAAAGACGCCAATGCTGTCGCCTTGTTGCAGCATGTCGTAGGTCTTTGGATCTTCGGCAGGGATGCCTTGAATGGTTAACGGATCCGTTTGTTGTGGATCAGCATTGCAAAGATCCAGAGCTTTACGGATTGCGGTAAGCATACCCAAGGCCAGAACGTCGACTTTTAGTAAGCCCAGCGCCTCAAGATCTTCTTTGTCCCATTGAATAACCGTGCGCTCAGCCATGGCGGCATTTTCAACGGGTACCAATTGAGTAACTGGGCCGCTGGCAATAACAAAGCCGCCTACATGCTGTGAGAGGTGGCGTGGAAAACCGATAATTGCACTTATAAAGCGCACAAAGTGTTGGGCCTTAACACTGTCGGGATCGATGCCAATACTGCGTAAGCGTTCGCTGATGTCTTGATTTTTATCCCACCAGGCTAGAGATTTTGCTAATAACTCAAGCGCATCCAGATCAAAGCCGAGAGCTTTACCAACATCTCTGATTGCACTGCGTGGACGATAGGTGACCAATGTTGCGGCCAGTGCTGCGCGATCCCGCCCGTAGCGGGTGTAGATGTACTGAATCACTTCTTCGCGACGTTCGTGTTCAAAATCTACATCGATATCCGGCGGCTCGTTGCGCTCCATAGATACAAACCGCTCGAACAATAAATGCATGCGCGCTGGGTCAACTTCAGTAATAAATAAGCAATAACAGACCGCTGAATTCGCTGCAGAGCCTCGGCCCTGGCATAAAATTCTTCTGCTACGCGCAAATTGCACGATGTCTTGTACAGTTAAAAAATAATGTTCGTAGTTGAGTTTGCCGATCAGTGTCAGTTCTTTCTCAATCAACTCTAGTGTGTCGCTGGGTATGCCTTCAGGCCAACGCTCGGCAGCACCGGCAAATGTCAGCTGGCGCAGATAGCGTGCTGCTGTGAGATGAGGCGGCACTAAATCTTTTGGGTATTCGTAACGCAGTTCGCTCATGTTGAACTGGCACAGGTCAGCGATACGCATGGTTTCATTCAGCAGTTCAATAGGATAAATGCTGGCCAGTTCAGCTAACGATCGCAGGGTGCGCTCGCTGTTGTTGAAGGCGTGATGCCCAAGCCCATTTAACGTTGTTTTATGCCGTATGGCGGTAAGAATATCCTGCAGCGGCTGACGTTCTCGCAGGTGTGTATGAACGTTATTGGCGGCTGTTATGGGCAGCTGTAAGCGCGAGGACAGTGTCAGTATATGGGCTGTTTTATCCAGATCGTGGCCGTCATGGAATAGCTCTAATGCCAACCACAGTTTAGGCAGTGCAGTTTTAATTTGGCGGCCAAGGGCCATCTGTAAATCAATCGCCTGTTGGCTGGGTGCCCAGAGTGCAATGCAGTCTTTTAGTCCAAAGTTAAAGTCGTTAAGCCGAGCATCGTAGCGGCCTTTATCTGAGCGCCGGCGTAATGTGCTGATAAANGCNGANAGTTGGCCGTAAGCACTGCGGGTGGGGGCAAGTAGTATTAGTTTTTCGGTTGCGGTAATACTGTCAGGTTCAGTTTTAACACTGAATTCAGCGCCNACAATAAGCTTTATGCTGAGTTTTTCTGCGGCAATATGGGCTTTAACCAAACCCGAATAAGTACATTCATCGGTCAGCGCTAGGGCCTGGTAGCCCAATTCATAAGCGCGCGTTACAAGTTCTTCGGGGTGCGAGGCCCCACGCAAAAANCTGTAATTGCTNAGGCAATGCAGTTCCGCAAATTGTATNTCCTTAGNCTTCATGTGTTTAAGCACCGCTATGCAAAGTAGCCGTGTAGATAGAACTCATGACTTGGTGGTTCGCCAAAAGTNGCGCAGGGGCTNTAAACCCAGCACAGCGCACCNNTNTGGTGTTGGGCTATGTAGTAATCTCGCGCGTCGCTATTACGCCACCANTCGCTTTGAATNCGCTCAGGCCCTTGTAGNAACTGCAGCTCTGTGGCTTTAACCGGGTGTGGCTTAGGTAATAGCCATAAGGGGCGGCTGGCTTGATTATGTGAGTTATCNGTTGCGTGCCTAGTTGGCTGTAGAACCGCCTGAAAGCGCCATGCGTGTTCTGGGGTGTGCTGGCTATGGCCGTGAATTTGTTGGCACGCCTGAGGGCCTAGCCGAGCACTTANTGTATCCACCAACTCGCCAATATTCTGGCCGTTATTATTGGCGCCCTGATTTGCTGAAAATAAATCTTTGGATTGTGCTGACCAAGGCGAGCTTGCAATAAGGTTCAGTTCAACGCTAAGCACGTCCGCGGGGAGAGTGNCTTGCTCAAGTTGTAAGTGGCTTACCGATANCAACTCCGACTGCAGTTGTCGGCCTTGAGTAAAACGCACATACAGTGTGCTGGCGTTGGTNCTGTGTTCAACGAAGCGCCANGTGAGTTTNTCGCACCCCTGTTGATGNNCAATCAACCACTGCTGCAGTTCTAAAGCCAGTTTTGCCATCGGGCCTTTAAGCAGGTGCTGTTTGTTCGTTATGGGCTGTAATAGATGTAATTTGCGTTGAAACGTTGCAGTGGGTTGGATGGCATNACGGGGTTCGCGGCGCTTGCCCTCTAACTTATCCAGATAGAACCCCAGCTCTTTGCCAAAACGCTGGGCCACTTCGCTTCTGGGCAGAGACAATAGAGCGCCTAATGTATGCAGGCCCATGTTTGCCAGTTGTTCAATAACTTGGTTTTTGATGTGTTGGTGCTCAAGGCCACAATGGCTCAATAGAGCATCGTTAAGNCGCCGGCTTTGGCTGCGCGCTAGCGTAATTGCAGCGGTAGCCGTATCGGCTACACCAGTTAAACAGCTAAACCCTAGTTTCTGGCATAACTGTTTTGCCGCCATCAATAAATCTGCTTGGGTATAGAGTTTTAAGCTGCCGTGTATTTCCAGAACGATGCTGTCAGGTGGGGCAAGGCTAACAAGGCTGCTGAAGCAATAAAGGCTCTCAGCCAGTTTCTGCAGTTCTATGGTTTCTCGGCTTGGGTTACGTCGGAAATGCTCTAAAGAGGGTTCGATGCTGTGAGCAGTGGCCAGTGAGCAACCCGGCACAATACCTGCTGACATTGCGGCACTATTAGCCAAGTGCACACGGTTCTGCTCCAGTACAACTTGTGCGCTCTGATCGCCCGCGATGTAACTGGACGCAGTAAATGCCTCTAACGGCAGTTGGGGGAAATACAGTGCAAGCCAGAGCATGAAACGCTAATGCAATGCATGTCCGGTTGTTGGCCTTGGTGCTTGATGCAGATTGGCCTCGATTGTTGCCGCCAGCACAGAGTCGTCAACTTCTGCTGTCCGCGTATGCATTACCACTTGGCGCTGTTGGCTAACTTGCCAGTCTCTAAATAGCGCCTGCACATGCTGGGCATCGGTATGCACAGAATCAGTTGCATCGGTAAGGGTTAAGNGCAATTGCTCGATAGGCCAACCGCCACGGCGCTTAATNATGTCTACAAGCAGATGTTGTGAATGCTCGCCCGGATGTAGAGCTANNCNAAGTTCGGCCATGCTGTTGTTNTGGCGTTGGGCTAAGGGNCGGAACAAGCAGGCTAATGTTTGACCCTGTTTGGCGGCTATTTGAATGCGTCGGGTATCCCGGGGCTTAAGTTTATCCGCAACNGGCCATGCCAGTACTGCGCCGCAGGATACAGATTTACAGGCGGCTTCCAGTGCCCAAAGAAAGTCCTCAGTGGTTTTTGGATGTACCAACAGAAGCTGTCGAGGATTGATGCCTGCGGCCTGTAGTGCCGGTGCGTAGGGCACAAAGGGTGGGTTGATCCATACACTCCAGGTGCTGTGTGGGCTGCTTTGTAGNTTGGTCAGAGCTGGCAGTAATAAACGCAGTTCNCCTATCCCTGCATGGGCTAAAAGCAGTTCTGTCAGACCGCCCAATGGCCAGCCATGGCCAGGCAGTTGTTTGTCTAAACGGCTAAACCCGCTGTTAACAGTCGGTTGGCTTCCAGGTTGTGTGAGCTGTTGGCCNCGCCATAGTAATGGGTGTTTCAGTAANTCCTGTGTATTGACCGGGCGGGAAGATTTTTTGAGCGCGCGCATAACACTGTCTTTTACTACGGCCAGAAAAGATAACTGTATATTTATACAGTATCAAGTGTTATGCGAGCGTATGCTCGCCTAGCTAGCTCGGAGCAATGCTCGGACGACCAATGGAGTAGTAGCTAAAGCCTAGTTCAGCGAGATGCTTGGGGTCGTATAAATTGCGCCCATCAAATATCACCGGCTGTTTCAGCGCGTTTTTCAGTTGGGTGAAATCAGGGCTGCGGAATTCATTCCACTCGGTAACGATCAGTAGTGCATCAACTGGCCCGTTATCCGCNTCAGTTAAGGTTTNGTCACTGTTGCTGCAAATGCTTAGCTTGTNGTTGTTGCTAAACAAGCGCTGAGCNGTTTCAGCGGCTTCCGCATCNTAAGCTCGGATATGCGCACCGGCACCGGTAATCAATTCAATTAAAGTTTCACTGGGCGCTTCNCGCATATCGTCGGTATTTGGCTTNAATGCGAGNCCCCAGAGCGCGAAGGTGCGNCCTGTAATNTCGCCGTCAAAATGCGCCATAAGCTTGTCAAATAGTGTGCGTTTTTGCGCCGCATTAACCGCCTCAACACTGCGGGTAATCTTTGCGTCATAGCCAACATTTTCCGCTGTATGGATAAGCGCTTTAACGTCCTTAGGAAAGCAAGAACCACCGTAGCCGGTGCCAGCNTAGATAAAGTTNTAGCCNATNCGGGGATCTGTGCCGATGCCGCGCCGNACCGCCTCTATATCTGCCCCCAATCGATCGGCCAGATTGGCAAATTCATTCATTAGGCTGATACGGGTGGCGAGCATGACATTTGCCGCGTACTTGGTGAGTTCTGCCGAGCGCACATCCATATGNACGATCTTGTCGTGATTGCGATTGAACGGTGCGTAAAGCTGCTCTAATTGTCTGGCAGCATCNGTNTTNTCNGAGCCGATCACCACTCGGTCNGGCTTCATAAAGTCATTAATGGCCGCGCCTTCTTTAAGGAATTCCGGGTTNGAAACCACATGGAAGGGTATATCGCTGTCCCGGTCTGCTAGTGCCTGGGCAATAGTCGTCTGTACTTGATCCGCGGTGCCGACAGGTACCGTAGACTTATCGACGATGATTTTAGTCGTGGTCATATGCTGGCCAATGCTGTCAGCAACAGCCAGCACATACTGCAGATCTGCAGAGCCGTCTTCACCCTCGGGTGTCCCCACCGCAATAAAGATAATGTCGCCATGATCTACACCGGCAGCAATATCCGTGCTGAATTGNAGGTTTTGTTTGGCCACATTTGCCGTTACCAAATCNTCAAGTCCGGGCTCAAAAATAGGAATNTGGCCNTTGCGCAGTGCTTCGACCTTGGCTTCATCAATATCAACACACAGAACGTCGTTGCCCATTTCGGCAAAGCAGGTGCCGGTGACCAGGCCAACGTAACCTGTTCCAAAAATTGAGACCTTCATAGTATTCCTAAAAAATGTATGGCTAGGCGGGCATTAAGTAACGATATTGTAGAGAAAGCGTCTCGATGATTGCACCCCAGTTCGATCTTGCTTAGGGTGCCGGTGCAGTCTTTTTATTGAAAGGTCATTATGGATTTTGATTACGATTTATTTGTTATTGGCGCCGGCTCCGGTGGCGTGCGTGCGAGCCGAATATCTGCCTCCTATGGCGCTCGAGTCGCGGCAGCAGAATCCATGTTTTTAGGCGGCACCTGCGTCAACGTGGGCTGCGTGCCGAAGAAGTTATTCGTCTATGGCTCGCATTTTACTGAAGACTTCGAAGACGCCTCAGCCTACGGCTGGCAGGTAAGCCAGGGAAATTTCGACTGGGCTACATTAAGAGATAATAAAACTAAAGAAATACAAAGACTTAACGGAATTTACCGAAATTTACTTGAAGGCGCGGGGGTGACCTTGTTTGAGGCCCATGCGACGCTCATCGACGCACATACTATTCAAGTCGGCGAGCAAAAAGTCACCGCCAAACATATCCTTGTTGCCACCGGTGGTTGGCCGGTAGTGCCAGAATTTCCCGGCAGTGAGCACGCTATTACCTCTAACGAGGCATTTTATTTGCCGGAATTTCCCGAAGACGTAGTCATTGTAGGCGGTGGCTACATTGCGGTGGAATTTGCAGGCATTTTTGCTGGCCTTGGTGCACGCACAACTCTCGTGTATCGCGGTGATCTATTTCTCCGCGGTTTCGACGATTCAGTGCGAGAATTCGTTAAAGCCGAGATAGAGAAAAANCACATTAATTTGTTGTTCAACAGCAATGTTGCGCAAATTGACGAACAAGCTGATGCNCAAGNCCAGNGTCGCTTCANNCTNACCATGGCAGANGGCAGNCAGCGCACGNCNGATTTAGTGCTCTANGCCACCGGTCGCAAACCTAAGACGGCNGGGCTTGGNCTTGAAAATGCAGGCGTCGCATTAGGCGATAATGGCGAGGTTTTGGTGNATGAGTANTATCAAACCAGTGCGGAGAATATTTACGCCATCGGTGATGTAACGGATCGCGTGCAGTTGACCCCGGTTGCGATCGAAGAAGGCATGTGTATCGCCAATAACCTATTTACCGATAACCCGAAAAAACGNCTGAATTATCAGAACATTGCCACCGCGGTATTTTGCCAACCGAANATTGGNACTGTGGGCCTTACCGAAGCAGAAGCCGTTGCAGANCATGCAGGTGATCTGGATATTTATGAAAGCGACTTTAAACCCATGAAACATACCCTGAGTGGTCGNGACGAACGCACCTANCTGAAAATGATCGTTCGTCGCAGCGACGATGTGGTGCTAGGGATCCATATGGTTGGCCCTGATGCGGGTGAAATTATTCAAGGCCTAGGTGTTGCACTGGTAGCTGGTGCAACCAAGGCNCAGTTTGATGCGACTGTGGGTATTCATCCCACCGCCGCCGAGGAATTTGTAACCATGCGCTCGTTAAGTCGAACCGCATAAGCCGGGAATTTAATGCCACGGGATAAGTAAAAGGCGGGCAATCGTGAACAAAGTATTTATTGGTATTTCTGCAAGCTTGGCGCTTTTAACTACGCCAATGGNGCATGGGAAAAATGTCATATTTTTCTTNGGCGATGGCATGGGTGTGAGCACGATTACGGCCGCAAGGATCTATGCAGGTCAGCAGCAGGGCGATCCCGGCGAAGAATACAATCTCGCCTTCGATCATTTCGACAACGTGGCGCTGGTCAAAACCTATAACACGGATTCTCAAGTGCCAGATAGTGCCGGCACCATAACCGCTATCATGTCCGGGCAAAAGACGCGCATCGGTGTGGTCGGTGTAGACGCCAGTGTTGCCAGAGATGATTGCGCGGCTGCATTAAAAGGCAGCCTGCCGAGTATTGCAGAGCTCGCAGAGCAGGGTGGACTACGCACTGGTGTGGTCTCCACGGCGAGAATCACTCACGCCACACCTGCCGGCGCCTATGCACACTCGCCAAACCGCAATTGGGAAGACAGTGCAAGTATTCCGCAACAAGCCGTCGCTGCAGGCTGTAAGGATATTGCCCAGCAATTGCTCGATACCCCTTATGGCGATGGACCAGAAGTTATTCTGGGCGGTGGACGCGCGCAATTTTTGCCAAATACCGTGGCTGATCCGGAGTATCCGAGCAAAACGGGTAAGCGTAATGATGGCGCCAATTTAATCGATGAATGGCTATCCCGGGTGCCGGGGCGCGAATACGTTTGGAATCGTCAAGACTTCTTGGCCTTGATGGAGAAACGCGCGAGCAGCACTGATACAGAGCGGCAGTTTATGGGCTTATTCGAACCGTCACATATGCAATTCGAGGCGGATCGCGCCAACGATCCAGCCGGGGAGCCGTCGCTGCTGGAAATGACCCAATTCGCTTTGGCGGAAATGCAAAAATCCGATCAGGGTTATTTTCTATTGATCGAGGCGGGGCGAATTGATCACGCCCATCATGGCAGTAATGCGCGGCGCGCTTTGGTGGATACCGTAGCGATGTCTGAGGCCGTGCAATGGGCAGTGGATAACGTAAATTTAGAAGAAACCCTGATATTAGTTACTGCGGATCACAGCCACACTATGACCATTAGCGGATACCCGCGGCGCGGCAATCCCATTCTAGGTTTGGTTGAAAGCCAGCCCGGTAAGCCGATCAAAGATGCCACAGGACTCCCCTATACAACCCTGAGTTATGCAAACGGCGGCGGCTATAGAAAACGCCGCCTAGACCTGTCCAAAGTAGACACCACGGCACTGGACTATCAACAACTGGGAACCGTGCCCATGTATGCTGAGACTCACGCAGGAGAGGATGTTGCTGCATTCGCCGTCGGCGTTAACGCTGATAAGGTGCGTGGCGTGATGGAGCAAAGCGCTCTATTTGAAGTTATGCGTGGTGCATTATTTGACTCTAACGACTAGCAACTCACCGGATTTGACCGTTTCTTAATGGAGGCCCTATGTCGGCTTTGACCGCAGTACTTGAATTCTTTGATGGCCTTCTAGGTAGCGCCGCATACTTTCCCATCCTGCTCTTGGGTGTTGGAGTATTTTTCACCCTTTATCTTGGATTCCCCCAGCTGCGGTTTTTTCGCCACGCTTGGGCGGTACTGTTTGGCCGCTTCTCGAAATCAGAAGATCCCGGCGATACCAGCCATTTTCAAGCGTTGTCCACGGCACTATCGGGTACCGTAGGTACCGGTAATATCGGTGGCGTTGCCTTTGCGATATTCCTCGGCGGCCCCGCTGCGTTATTTTGGATGTGGGCTACCGCATTCGTCGGCATGACCACCAAATTTGTCGAAGTGTCCATCAGCCATAAGTACCGCAAAGAAGATGATCAGGGTTTTATGGTTGGCGGGCCGATGCATTACATGGAGCACGGTCTGAAGCTGAAATGGCTGGCCGTGTTCTTTGCGGTGGCCACCGTGATCAGTTCCTTCGGCTCCGGCAACATGCCTCAAGCCAACAATATGGCCGCTGGCATCGAAACCTCTTTCGCAATTCCCAGCTACCTTACCGGTGGCATATTGGCGCTGTTGCTGGGTTTCGTCATTATCGGTGGCATCAAGCGCATTGCGGCGGTGGCGTCTACCTTAGTGCCGCTAATGGGCACACTCTACGCCCTNGGCGCTATCGCGGTTTTAATCACCCACTACGATAACGTTGTACCGTCGTTTATCGCGGTGTTCGAGAATGCGTTCACCGGTTCTGCCGCGGCGGGCGGCTTCTTGGGCGCCTCTTTTGCTTATGCGTTTAATCGGGGGGTTAATCGGGGGCTGTACTCGAACGAAGCGGGCCAAGGTTCTGCGCCTATTGCTCATGCATCGGCGCGCACGAAAGAACCGGTGGCCGAAGGTATGGTGTCTATTCTCGAGCCATTCATCGACACCCTAATCATCTGTACCTTAACCGGTTTGGTAATCCTCTCGTCAGGCGTGTGGAAAGAGAAGTTCGAAAACGATTTCAGTACCTTTGACACTGAAATTGTTATGGGCAAGTACGACGAGAAAAATTCAGCCCATGTTAGACAACTGGCAGCGCATTTGGATTTGGTGCCGCCTGCGAATGATCCTGTACGACCCTATAGCGGCGTCCTGGACGTCGTTAACGGGCAATTAGATCTGACCAATATCACCGTTCTGCACAATCGCTCGATAGCCGAGGATGTTCAGGTAGCCCGAAACGGCAAAGCAGTTAACGGTGCTATAAGAGTGCAAGAGGGCAGTGTGGTTGAAGCCGGTGTTACGTTGTCAGGCAAATCCTTACTGCATTCAGTGCCGCTGACTGCCCGCGCGTTCTCAAGTAGCTTCCTTGGCTCCTATGGTGAATATTTGGTCACTATAGGCCTTGTGCTGTTTGCGTTTTCAACGGCCCTAGCCTGGTCCTATTATGGTGATCGCGCGGTGGTTTACTTGGTTGGGACCCGCTGGGTAATGCCTTATCGGTTGCTCTACATAGGCGGATTTTTTGTGGCCACCATCGCTGACACCAGCCTCATTTGGCTAATTTCCGCAATTACCGTGGCACTTATGACTCTGCCTAACCTCATTGGCATCCTGATGATGCGCAAGGAGGTTAAGCAGATGACCCAAACCTATTGGCAAAAGATCAAAGCCGATTGATTAGAATTTGCCCGCTGCACATTCCAAGCAAACGACNTAACTTTGTTTTGGGTCGTTCAAATAACCGAGGGGNCCAAGNGCTTCCTCCANCAANGNTGCAGCTTGGTTNAGNAGTCGGACCTTTGGNGACTGAGAAGTAAGATCAAGCCCCACTGCACTCATAAGCTGGCGGATGATTTCATCCCGAGGGTTGAGCGGGTCTTCCAAATAGCGGACCGACCAGTCACTCAACTCAGCAAGNTCAGCGGCTTTCTCAATCGCTACCTGGGTGTCGCCTAAGGCATCAACCAAGCCTAACTCCATAGCCTTGTCGCCTTGCCAAATCCGCCCTTGGGCAATGGCTTCTACGGCCTCTGGGTCCATGTTGCGGCCTTTGGCTACTAGGTCCGTAAACTTCTGGTAACCAAATTCGATATTACTCTGCAGGATTGATTTAAATTCGTCATTCAGCCCGCCGAAAGGGTCAATAGAGGTTAAAGGGGTGGTACCCGTACCGTCACTGTGAATGCCAATTCGGTCTAGCGCGTTTTCAAAAGTTGGCACAAGCCCAAAAATTCCGATGGAGCCAGTAATGGTCGTGGGTTCCGAGACGATGGCGTCAGCTGTTGCTGAAATCCAATAGCCGCCAGAAGCCGCGACACTGCCGAAGGACGCCACCACCGGCTTGCCTGCAACCTGCAGCAGTTCTAACTCTTGGCGGATGAGTTCTGATGCAAACGCGCTGCCGCCGGGCGAATCGACACGAAGCACAAGCCCTTTAACCTGGTCGTTATTGCGCGCATCGCGAATTTTCCGCACCAATGTATCTGCAGCGGCCCCGTCGCCAGTACCTTCAACTATAGTGCCCTGGGCAACTAATACGGCAATTTGATTATCACCGGGAGGTGTCGGCAGTCCTTGGCGCAACTGCAGATAACTGCCCATACCAATGGCATTGAGGCGCTCATTTTCTTCAAGCCAGCCCACTTTATCCGCAATACGCGTACGCACTTGATCCCAAGTGAGCAGTTCATCAACCAACTTAGCTTCAAGAGTTGCTCGGCCCATATCGCCGCCGGCTTTTTCCAGTAGCACACTAAATTGCTGGCTGTAGGCTTCGATATCAGCAACCGGGAGCTTGCGGTTATCTGCTATGTCTTCAACCAGGTACCGCCACAGGCCGTTATACAGGGTTTGTCTGGCAAGTTTCGCTTGTTCAGACATATCGTCACGGGTAAACGGNTCAACCGCTGATTTAAATCCCCCAACTCGAAATACATGGACGTTAACGGACAATTTTTCCAGCATCTCTCTGAAATAAAGATTGTTACCGCCATAGCCGGTAAGCAGCGCATCGCCCCANGGATGCATATAAAGCTCATTCGCGTAGCTGGCTATATGATATTGAAATTGCTGAAAATTATTCTCGTGAGCAATCACCTCTTTGCCAGTTTCTTTAAAGCTCTCTAAGGCTGCACCAATACGCAACACTTGGGCTGAAGAGGCATAGGTGAGATCATCAAGATCGAGGACAATCAGTTTGATGTCATCATCTGTGGCGGCAAGAGTGATCGCTTCCAAGACATCATTTATCGCGGTTTCTTCCACCTGGCCAGACTGAAATAACACATCCGGAAAACTTAACGGCGGGGAGGTCTGTTCCACCAGCTGCCCTGTGGGATTAATAAACAAAGCGCTGTCTTTCGGNACGCTNTCGCTCTCGCAACTACTCACTAGGGCGGNCANGATGAAAAGTGTCGCCAGAACAAAAAAACTGTTCACTAAAAAGATGCGGATCTTGGTAATCCACTGTCCAGCTCGATTAAAAAAGCTCTGCTTGTCAATCGCAGCATCGTTACTCATAAGGGGTCCTCGAATCAGGTTGGTGTTGGCGCAGCGTAATGCCCAACTTAAGTATCTAAGTGTACATTTACGGTATGCTTTTGNCACCTGATTCAGGAATCGTGCCAGCCCACTNACGGCGGTAACTGCATGAATTTTATTGCTTTAATCCTAGCAAGCTGTTTTCACTAAGGCGCAGTTAGTTGTTTTAACCATTAACTGGTCATTTTTGTAGCTGGGCGCTCGTTCTGAATCGACAAGTTCGCTGGTGTGCTGTCCCGTGAGCGGACTCAGTCGTCGCGCCGAAACTTAAACCCGTGTAGGCTGGTTTTATTACTACCGTTACCCTTTGGACGCTTCTTCAATATGAGCAATCTTTGGTCATGGCCTGAGATATCACAGGCACTCCTAGATCAAGCAGTGCAGGGGCCGGATGTGCAACGGGTAGCATTCGACAGTCGCCAAATCGAGCCGGGAGACCTGTTCTTTGCCCTAGCCGGAGATCCTGGTCAACGCTTCAACCCGAGTCAGCGCTCCACTGTCGATGGTCATGATTATCTGCTNNATGCTCAGGCNAATGGCGCCGTGGGCGCCGTGGTGCAGCGCCGTATAGCTGAGTGTACGCTGCCCCAGATAGTGGTNGCTGATACCTATGATGCGCTCTGGCAGTTGGGCAAAGCAGCACGGCAGCGACTTGCTGAACCCGTTGTTGCAGTAACCGGGAGCAGCGGTAAGACCACGGCAAAACGCTTTTTAACCGATGCCCTCGACGCGTATGCGCCGCCGGGCAGTTTTAACAACCATATCGGGGTGCCATTATCCCTCGCGAACGCCACGATAGATGCGTCTGCATGGGTATTTGAAGTAGGCACGAATCATCCTGGCGAGATCGATCCCTTGACCGCATTAGTGCGTCCCCACTGCGCGATATTGCTCAATGTGCATAANGCGCATATCGAAAATTTTCCGTCGCGTGACGCGCTAATCGCCGAAAAATGTGCAATCTTTGGGCACATGCAAGGAGCAGGGTTGTGCATCGCCGAGGACACTTTGGGATTAGCGGGGTACCGTTTTGGCTTCAGCCCCGACAGCCATGCGCAAATCTTGCATGTTGGTGCTGATCTTTTAGAGCTGCAGCTTTTTGNCCGTAAGCTGCAAGCGCGATTGCCCGGAGGCGGTGAACACAGAGCGCTAACATTGGCCGCAGTTATTTTGGCGACTGAGTTGCTGGGCGTGGATCTTGCCGCGGCATTGGCCCTAGACGACGACACCGTGCCTAGCGGGCGGGGCAATCTGATGCGTTGTGCTGGTATTGATCTAATAGACGACAGCTACAACGCTAACCCGGCCAGCATGCAGGCAGCCCTGCAGGCCTTTGGGCAAAAACCAGCCTCGGGACGCAAATTTGTACTGTTGGGCGAAATGTTAGAGTTGGGTGAAATCAGCGCAGAGGCTCATCAAACAATATTCGAGGCGACCGCAGCGTTTGATGGCTGTTTTTTAGTTGGTGCCGGTTTTGCTGAATTACGTGGTGTNGGTGATGCTCATCATAACGATGCAGATAGCATGCTCATTGATCGCCTCCTAGAGACACTGCAGCCTGGAGATAGTCTATTAATAAAAGGCTCGAATAGGGTATTTTGGGCTACTGGCTTTGTGCAACAATTGGCGCAGGCGCTTCGGGGCAGTTAATCCTAGCTTTGGATAAATCGAACTTAATGAGTGATACCGCAAACAATGAGGTAATAGTCGACCGTTTTGGCCGTCGCTTCGATAACTTGCGTGTCAGTTTAACCGCTGCCTGCAATTACGCCTGCACCTACTGCGTACCAAACGGTAAACGNTTACAGGCTGCAGCCTATGAGCTTTCGGCNCAGGAAATGATTCGGGCGGTCACCTTGTTGCAGCAAACTACCGGCATTAGCAAAGTCAGAATCACNGGTGGCGAGCCGTTGTTGTCGCCAAAGTTCGGCGACTTTCTGCAGGGCGTGATGGGCTTGGGATTGAACGATGTAGCGCTNACAACGAACGGCCAGCTACTGNCGCGCTGGAGCGATGCCATCATTGCCAGTGGTATGGGTCGTATCAACATTAGCCTCGATACTCTCGACCCTGATAAGTTCCGCGACATCGCCCGGTCCGGTGATCTGGCGACGGTCTTGAACGGCATTGATCGAATGCTCGAAGGCGGTCTGCGGGTCAAAGTGAATATGGTACCCATGCGCCGAGTAAACGAGTCGCAAATTGTGCCCATGCTGGAATACTGCCGTGAACGGGACATCGAACTGCGCTTNATCGAACTAATGAATATGGGGCACCTGCGCTCCAGTAATACGTATCAGCAGCAATTTTTCTCGATGGATGAAATCCTCGAATTAATCTCCGAGCACTGCACCTTCAGTCGTACGGATGCACCATTTGACTCAACTGCGGTTCGATTTGAGATCGTCGGCGGCGGCTATTTTGGTGTAATTGCTAACGAAAGCGAGCCATTCTGCCGCACCTGCACACGCTTGCGACTGTCGTCAAACGGCCATTTATACGGCTGTTTGTCCAACGCTAAGAGTCACAACATACGGCCATTGCTAGAGCAGTCTGATGAACGGGCGCAAATCGCTATGCGCGAAGTTCTCGGGCAAGCTTTGCGAGACAAGCAAGACCTGAGCTTTAAAGGTGAAACTACGGTGATGAAATTTATCGGTGGTTAATACCATTTGTTCAAGCGCTTTTGGGTTTACTCCTCTCGACCGATTACAGGCAACTAAAGATTAATGGCGGATATAGAACAACTGTTCGACACTCTGCTGTCGTTACAGCAACAAAAACGTTTACCGCCTCTTGAACAGTGGCAGCCTGACAAACGCGGCGAGGTCGACATTCGCATCGATCGCGACGGTCGCTGGTTTCACGAAGGTGATCAGATTAAACGCCAACCGTTGATCGATTTGTTCGCAACCTTGCTGCGCAAAGAAGGGGATGCCTATTTTTTGGTGACCCCGGTAGAGCAAATGCGCATCGAGGTGGAGGACTCACCGTTTCTCGTCATTGATATGGATGTGCGGGGGCAGGGCGAAGACACCGATTTACTGTTCACAACTAACGTCGGCGACTATGTGCTCGCGGATGCTGCTCATGAAGTCTTTATGATCCGTGATACACCGTACTTTTCAGTGCGCGACAACCTGCTAGCGCGTATCCAGCGCAGCGTGTTTTATCGCTTGGTGGAGGTTGGGGTAGAGCGCGACGGTGCCCTGTGGATCCACAGTCAGGGCACCGCGTTTAATCTAGGATCGCTAACCTAACCCTGCTACATGTTGGGATAGGTAGGGCCGCCAGCGCCTTCAGGAACCACCCAAGTAATGTTTTGGGCCGGATCCTTAATGTCGCAGGTTTTGCAGTGCACACAGTTTTGCGCATTGATCTGGAAGCGGGGACCGCTTTCTTCTTCGATCACTTCGTAGACCCCNGCCGGGCAGTAGCGTTGCGCAGGTTCAGCGTACTTGGGCAGATTCTCCCGGATCGGTAACTCCGGATCCAGTAGGGTCAAGTGACAGGGCTGATCCTCCTCATGATTGGTCCCAGACAGAAATACCGAAGACAATTTGTCAAAGGACAAAACACCATCGGGTTTTGGATAATCGATTACCTTACTTTGCGCTGCTGGTTTCAGAGTCGCGTGATCTGGGGTCGGATCAGATAACGTCCACGGTTGATTGCCGCCGAAGAACTGATCAACAAAGGCATGGGCCGAGCCACCGAGGACACCAAACTTGTGTAATGCNGGCCCAACATTGCGTGACCGGTTGAGTTCATCAAACAACCAAGAATCCTCAAATCGACTTTGATAGCTGCTGGCTTCGGTATGNCCGTGTCCAGCTNCCAGTTCNTCGAATGTTGCCTCAGCCGCAAGCATTCCTGATTTCATCGCGGTGTGGCTGCCCTTGATTTTTAGCACGTTAAGGAATCCGGCATCGTCACCGGTTAACAGGGCGCCTGGNACTGTAAGGGTCGGCAATGCTTGCAGCCCGCCCTTAGTAATTGCCCGGGCACCGTAGGAGACACGCTCTCCGCCTTCAAGCACCTCAGCAATCAGTGGGTGATGCTTCCAACGTTGCATTTCATCGTAAGGCGACAGGTGCGGGTTCTTGTAGCTGAGATCCACAATCAACCCTAGCGATACCTGATTGTCGGGAAGGTGATAGAGGAACGAGCCTCCGGTTGTGCCACCCGGTAAATGGTTTAGCGGCCAGCCGATGCTGTGCATAACCTTACCTGGCTTATGTTTTGCCGGATCAATGGTCCAGAGTTCTTTGAGCCCAATGGCATAGTGAGGTGTGCCGGAGTCTGCATTTAGATCAAACTTGTTGATCAACTGCTTGCCAAGATGGCCGCGGCAACCCTCTGCGAAAATAGTGTATTTCGCCAGTAGCTCGTAACCCGGGGTGAATGTGCCTTTCTGCTCGCCCTCAGCACTNACGCCCATATCGCCAGTGGCAATCCCTTTGACTGCACCATTTTCGTCATACAACACTTCGGCAGCAGCGAACCCTGGAAAAATATTGACCCCCATGGCTTCGGCTTGCTCACCCAGCCAACGACATAAATTGGCCAGACTGATGGCGTGATTGCCTTCGTTATGGGCATCTGCTGGCACGAAATAACTGGGAACTTTGATCCGATTGGTGTCATTGACCATGTAATAAATAAGGTCTTCTGTCACCGGATTGTCNAAAGGCGCGCCGCGCTCTTGCCAATCGGGAAATAGCTCATTCAATGCGGTTGGTTCAAAAATCGCGCCGCTAAGGATATGTCCGCCAATTTCTGCCGCTTTCTCCACTAAGCAAACAGAGATTTCTTGACCACTGGTTTCACTTAGCTGCATCAACCTGCAAGCCGCGGCTAACCCTGAAGGGCCACCGCCGACAATGACCACATCAAATTCCATGGACTCACGTTGTACCTGCTCAGACATGACTCAACTTTCCTCGATTTTCTACTTTGAATTGCACGCCGCTGTAATGCTGCGATTTTGGCTCGGTCCGCGTTTCGCGTGAGCGCTGCGATTTCTCGCGGCACATAGTATACCGATTTTTTCATCGCCTTGACCTAGAACTGCGTGCTGGTGACAATACGCCGCCCGCATTCTTAGCCACNTTGCTGTGGCCGGTCGTCTGTACCATTTTTCGGTCAGTACAGTAGAGCGTGAGAACATGCACTCGAGAATTGGGGATAGATAGGATCGAAAAACAGCGCCAGATCTNGTGAATGCTTCACAGCTGACGGCAACATTCAAACCCTGCTACTGAATCGCCTTTGCAGAAGAGCGCGGTGGGGACAAGTGAGGACTTTTGATTCATGAAAGTGATCGTACCTGTAAAGAGAGTTGTAGATTACAACGTTAAAGTGCGAGTAAAGCCGGACAATTCTGGCGTTGATTTAAATAACGTGAAAATGTCGGTCAATCCGTTTTGCGAGATCGGTATCGAAGAAGCAGTGCGCATGAAGGAAGCTGGTACGGCAGAAGAAGTCATCGCCGTAGCCGTGGGTAGCGGCGCTTGCCAAGAGCAGTTGCGCACCTGTTTAGCCTTAGGTGCTGACAGAGCCATCCTAGTAGAGACAGATCAGGACGCCCAACCCCTGGGTATCGCCAAAGCATTACAGGCGGTGCAGGAACGAGAGCAAGCTGGTGTGGTCATATTCGGCAAGCAATCTATTGACGGCGATAATTGCCAGACCGGCCAAATGTTTGCAGCGCTGACGGGTATGTCTCAGGCAACTTTTGCATCAGAAATCACAATCGATGGTGACAAAGCCCAAGTGATTCGCGAAGTAGATGGCGGCTTGCAAACCCTTGAAATCAAATTACCCGCNATGGTGACTACAGATTTGCGCCTGAATGAGCCGCGCTATGCATCTCTGCCTAACATCATGAAGGCGAAGAAAAAGCCACTAGATGTTCTAACTCCAGATGAGCTTGGAGTGGATCTCACTCCGACAGTAGAAATCCTTAGCGTCGAGGCGCCGGCTGAACGACAGGCGGGTATCAAAGTTGAGAGTGTCGAACAATTGGTCGACAAACTGAAGAATGAAGCGAAGGTGATTGCATGAGCATTTTAGTAGTTGCAGAACACGATAATACAGAAAACAAAAGCCAGACCCGGGTCGCCCTCGCTGCGGCTCAAGCCATTGGCGGCGATATCGACGTGCTGGTTGCGGGCAGCGGTGTAGACGCTGTCGCTAGTCAGGTCGCCGCAATTGCTGGCGTTAATAAGGTTCTGGTTGCAGACAATGCGGCCTACGAAAATCAGCTTGCTGAAAACATGGCAGGGCTGATTACCTCTATTGCNGGCGGTTATACGCACATTCTTGCGCCCCATACCACCAGTGGTAAGAGCTACCTGCCACGAGTTGCNGCCAGCCTCGGCGTTGCGCAAATNTCCGACATCATCAGTGTTGAGAGCCCNGATACGTTCAAGCGCCCGATCTATGCCGGCAACGCCATTGCTACGGTAAAAGCTAATGACGCAGTAAAGGTAGTGTCGGTCCGCGGCACTGCCTATGACCCAGTACCAGCAGAAGGTGGTAGTGCGTCAATTGAAGCCGTGTCTGAAGTAGCGGATGCAGGTATCTCAACCTTCGTATCAGAAGAAATTGCCCAGTCCGAGCGACCCGAGCTTACTGCTGCAGGCGTTATCATTTCAGGTGGACGCGGCATGCAGAACGGCGACAACTTCAGCTTGCTTGAAGGCATTGCTGACAAGTTGGGCGCNGCCATCGGTGCTTCAAGAGCAGCTGTCGATGCTGGCTTCGTGCCCAACGATATGCAAGTTGGACAAACCGGTAAAATTGTAGCGCCAGAGCTCTACATTGCTGTNGGAATTTCNGGTGCGATCCAGCACTTGGCGGGCATGAAAGACAGCAAAGTGATTGTGGCCATCAATAAAGACGAAGACGCGCCTATCTTCCAGGTTGCGGACTACGGCCTAGTGGCAGATCTGTTTCAGGCCCTGCCGGAACTAGAGTCGCTGATCTAGCCCATCTCGCCCTAAAAGATTGCCTCAACCCAGAGTGGGTTGGGGCGGTCAATTAGGCAAACGCTTCGAAGTAAACCACGTGACCGGTTGGGCGTGGTTATCCACCTCATCCACCACATTCAAGACCAAGGCGAATAACGCCATCCGCACTAATACGCCATTATCGGTCTGGCGGAATATCGCCAAATTCGGATTCTGATTTAAGTCATCATCTAACTCTTGGGCTTGCTCCCGAGAATCTCTGGGCAGTGGGTGCATGATCACTGTATTGGGTGCGCAGTTCTGAGTGTAGATCGTCTGGTTAAGACGAAATAATCCCCGGTATCTATCCGCATCCTGTTGGCTCGGGAAGCGTTCTTCCTGAGTGCGAGTGACGTAAATAATATCCACATCGCGTATTCCGTCAGCGAGATCCGTAAAGGTCTGCACTTGGTGACCCGCTGCAATAAGGTCGTTAGCAATATCTTCTGGAATGCTTAGTTCAGGTGGCGCGATCAAGTGCAGGGTGATCTGATCGTACAGGCACAATAGCTTGCACAGCGAATGCACCGCGCGGCCATATCGCAGATCGCCGATTAACGCGATGGTCATGCCGTCTAATTCGCGGCCATGGGCCGCCATTTCCGTGCGCATGGTGTACAGGTCTAATAATGCCTGGGAGGGGTGTTCGTTGGGNCCGTCACCGCCGTTTATCACNGGCACCCGACTGGCTTCAGCGAACTCGGCAACGCTGCCGGATTCTGGGTGCCGCATGACGATAATGTCACTGTAACCAGACAGCACTCTGGCCGTATCATAGAGGGATTCGCCCTTGGTCAGAGACGACGCTTTGACCTCACTGGTCTCGCGTACTTCGCCACCGAGCAAATTAAATGCAGAACCGAAGGAAACCCGTGTGCGCGTACTGGGCTCAAAAAACATATTCGACAGAATCGCACCCTGCAATACTCGGGTAATGCGCTGCCGGTTCGCGTAGGGGCGCATACGATCTGCTACCGTAAAAACCCGATCTGCTGCCTCACGATTGAACTGATCAACAGAGATAATATGGTTACCAATAAAGTCCAATAGCCAGGCTCCATTACTACTGGGTGGATGATACTATGAACTGCGCGCTGAGGCTTATGCCAATAATCATATAGGGCGAAGCATNTCGGTTTTGCAAAAGACCAAGCGGCAAAAATTTTAGCTAAACTTCATCTTGGCAACTTACCAATTACTTGTACTTAACAGTCCCTGTTGTCATAGACGAGAATAACCAATGAGTGAAATCAGTTCTCTAGATCAATCGAGTACAGAACCGCTGGGCGTTACTGAGTTACCAGCAGCTGACAGTGCGCAAAAAACTGCATCAGAGCATTCCTCTGTCACTCTGCCATTCGCCTTTGCCCGGCGTTTTGGTGTGGTGTTGACGGGTAATGAAACAGCATCAGGAAGTTTAGAGGCCGTCGCCAAAGAGCGGTTAGGGTTAAGCGTGATTGCTGAACTAAGGCGCGTAGCTCAGCGNTCGGTAAAGGTGCGCGTGGTAGCTGAGGCCGAATTCGATGAGGCCCTGTCAAATGTCTATTCTCGAGATGCAAACCAAGCCCGCCAAATGGTCGAGGATATGGGCGATGAGATGGACNTGGCGAGTCTGGCCGATGCTCTGCCCACAACNGAAGACCTGCTGGACCAGCAAGACGATGCGCCCATTGTACGGCTNATAAATGCNCTGTTGTCAGAAGCCATTCGCGAGAGCGCATCGGATGTTCATGTGGAGACCTTCGAGCAGGAATTNTTAGTGCGTTTCCGAGTTGATGGNGTGNTGCGCGAGGTTGTGCGCCCNAAACGACANCTCGCNCCCTTACTCGTATCGCGTATCAAGGTTATGGCTAAGCTGGATATNGCGGAAAANCGNGTGCCTCAAGACGGACGNATTTCGCTGCGTATTGGTGGCCGAGAGGTGGATGTAAGAGTCAGCACCATGCCGTCCAGTGCTGGCGAACGAGTGGTTATGCGGTTATTNGATAAGCAGGCAGGGCGCTTGCAGCTAAGCCGCCTGGGACTAGAGGCCCACACNNTGANCCAGCTNCANGGCATCGTACATAAACCTCACGGCATATTTCTTGTTACCGGCCCCACAGGCTCCGGAAAAACAACAACCCTATATGGCTCTTTGGCGGAACTTAAGAGTGACGTTATCAACATTCTCACGGTTGAAGATCCCATTGAATACAGCCTACCCGGTATCGGCCAAACCCAGGTTAATAACAAGGCGGATATGACCTTTGCTCGTGGCTTAAGAGCGATTTTGCGCCAAGACCCGGATGTGGTGATGGTGGGTGAAATCCGCGATCTAGAAACTGCAGAAATCGCGGTGCAAGCCAGCCTTACCGGGCACCTGGTAATGTCTACTTTGCATACCAATACCGCGGTAGGTGCAATTACNCGTTTAATGGATATGGGCGTTGAGCCGTTTCTNTTAAGTTCTAGCCTAGTAGGCGTGCTCGCCCAACGCTTGGTGCGCACATTGTGCCCGCACTGTCGTGAATCACGGCCGGCAACAACTGCGGAATTAGAGTTTCTGCAAGAGCAAAAAGCAGTGGTTTACTCAGCCAAAGGTTGCGAAGCCTGCGCCCACACAGGCTATCGGGGCCGAACAGGTATTTACGAAATGCTCGAAGTGGACGATAACGTGCGGCAATTGATCCACGACCGCGCCAGCGAGCAAGAACTTACACGCTATGCCCGCCAGCATTCGCCTAGTATTCGCGCGGACGGCAAAAGCAAAATACTTGCAGGCATCACTACGGTAAACGAAGTCATGCGGGTGAGCTTGGGTGACTGAGGCGCAACAACAAAACACTTATGTCGGGTGCCGTAATGGCCGCGTTTGAATACACCGCACTGAACCCCAAAGGCAGGCAAGAGCGCGGAGTCTTAGAAGCCGACAGTGCCCGCCACGCGCGACAACTGTTGCGCGACAAAGATCTGATCCCCACCCAGGTTGAAAGCTCTACAAGTAGCCAGTCAGCGGCCCCCGCCGCATTTGATTTCAGCACAGGGTTATCGTCGTTTGACCGTGTGTTGTTTATTCGCCAATTAGCAACTTTGGTGGGGTCGAGCATGCCCATTGAAGAAGCCCTCAAAGCGGTTGCCGAACAAACAGAGAAACAACGGGTAGCAACTCTTATTATGGCGGTGCGCAGTAAGGTATTAGAGGGTTATACCTTGGCGGCAAGCCTGCGCGAACATCCTCGAAGTTTTAATACCCTGTTCTGCTCCACGGTAGCGGCAGGGGAGCAGTCCGGATATCTGAGTAAGGTATTGGAAAATCTGGCGGACTACATTGAGCGCCAATACGAAGCCACCAGTAGTGTAAAAGGCGCACTGTTTTATCCCATTGCAGTACTGATTTTGGCGTTTTTTATTGTTGGTGCGCTGATGGTTTATGTGGTGCCGGATATGGTCAATGTCATTATTGATTCCGGCCAACAGTTGCCGTGGTTTACTCTGCTTTTGATTGATTTCTCAGACTTCCTAGCTAAATTCTGGTGGTTACTGCTGGGGCTATTTGCGGCCGTTGTAGTATTGATTCGATGGCTGTTGAGTCGCCCGCAGCCGAAACTGCAGTGGGATAAATTCAAATTTAGGTTGCCCCTGATTGCCCGGGTTACCCGTAATTCCAATGCCGCCAGCTTCACTAATACGCTATCAATATTGACCCGCTCTGGCGTTCCGCTAGTGGACGCTATGGCAATTGCTGGTGATGTGGTGAGTAATACTTGGTTGCAGAAAGGTCTGGTGAAAGCCACCCAGACCGTTAGCGAAGGGGTTGCGTTAAAAACCAGCCTCGAAGAAATCGGTCAATTCCCGCCCATGATGCTGCATATGATCGCCGCCGGTGAGCAAAGCGGCGAGCTTGACGAAATGTTGAGCCGGGTCGCAGTGTTCCAGCAAAAAGAAGTGGAGCGCATATTGGGCGCAGTACTAAAGCTTATTGAACCTGCCATGCTGCTTATAATGGGCGGGATTGTTTTGTTTATTGTAATGGCGGTCATGCTGCCGATGTTAAGTATGAACCAAATGGTTTAAGCCAATGGAGAGGCTAAGATGAATAATAGATCGACATATTCACCGCGTAATGCAGGGTTCACACTTATAGAAATTTTAGTGGTTATTGTAATCCTCGGTATCCTCGGCGCGGTGGTCGTACCACAGCTGTTATCTAGGCCGGACACCGCCCGGGTACAGGCCGCGCAAACCGATATACGAACCTTGTCAGCAGCGCTTGATGTATATCGCCTTGATAACTTCAACTATCCATCCTCAGAGCAGGGGTTAGAAGCATTAGTGACCCGGCCAGCAGGATTTCCAGAACCGAAAAATTGGAATCCAGACGGCTACATTAAAAAGCTACCTACCGACCCATGGGGCTCACCTTACATTTATGAGCGCTTCGACAGTCAAGTAAGTCTCTACAGCCTAGGCGCAGATGGGGCCGAGGGCGGCGAGGGCACCGCTGCGGATATCCGCCTGAGGGACCTGTAAGAGGTTACCGCCCCTTCGGTTATGAACCGACGACAAACAGGCAAGCGACCACTCGGCTTTACCCTGATCGAACTACTTGTTGTGGTTGCCATTGTTGCCGTATTGGCGGGGATGATCGGTACCTCATTTATTGGCAGCGGCCGCAGCCAAGCAATGGAAGGGTTCGCACACCGCATGGCCCAGCGCATCGAGTTAGCCCGAGATCGGGCATTACAGCGCAATAAAGAGTGGGGCCTCTACATTGCCGAGGGTGAGTATGAATTCGCCGAATTCGATGAGTTGAATCAAACTTGGGCACCTTATGCGCTGCGCCCGTTTAATGCCGAGGCCTTCGCGAGCGAGGTGCAAATGGCCGCTGAAGTTGAGGAATACGAAGGCCAAATGGGCGCCGAAGACGAGGTCTTGCCCGATATCATTTTCTTCTCCAGCGGCGAAGTAACACCGTTCGAACTGACCCTTCATCCCATCGGTGATCCNTCNAGAGTATGGTTATTGGANAGCGACGGTTTTTCCCGCGTGCGCGCCGAGCTTAAGGAGCGCTAACAGATGCGCGGTTTCACCCTAATAGAAATGCTTTTGGCGGTGGTCATCATTGGCGTCGTCGGCACTACTGTAGCTACCGCNACAGGCGGTGTCGCTAACCAGATGTACGCCCTCGAGCGCAGAACCATAGCTAATTGGGTGGCCGCGAACGAATTGACACGCTTGCGCTTGGCGCAGCGGCAAGAAATTGGCAAGCCGATCACAGAGAGTCGCAAAACTAATCGTTTNTATATGGCAAATCGTCAGTGGTTAGTGGAGCGNAAGATTTCAAAAACTGANACCCCCATGCTGCACCGNGTAGAGGTAGATGTTTTCGAGCTACAGGANGGGGAAAAGATTGGCCCGTTCGAGCATATGACGGCGTTTATAGGTCGCAACTAAAAAGATGCGTAGCTCAAACAAAACACTGGGCTTTACCCTGGTAGAGATACTAGTCGCACTGTTGGTGTTCGCGGTTGTGGGTCTGCTTAGCACACGCCTGCTTTCCCAAAGCATAGACAATCAAAATAATCTCCAAGACCGCGGNCAGAGGNTGGCTGAAATCCACCGCGCCATGCGGGTGCTGCAGNGAGATATCGTACAACTGAGCCGCCGCAAAATTAGAGACGCNCANGGCGAGGAGCTNCCGGCCCTTATNGTNAGCGATCAGGGTGCGATCGAGTTCTCNCGNGTAGGCTGGCGNAACCCNCTTAGGCANCCACGCTCAGAAGTACAGCGGGTTGGNTATCGCTGGCAGGATGAAAAGATTATCCGCGGTTATTGGCTGACTCTCGACCGCAGTTACGACGCAGAACCGGCTTATCAAACCCTGTTGGAAAACGTGGAGGCGATCGAATTCTTTGCCGTTGATCAGCTAGGTAATGAGCACAAGCAGTGGCCATTGGACCCTGAAGCTAATGTGGTAACAGAAGAAGGTGAGNCATTGTATCTGGCGGCGATTCTAGTCCGGGCGGAAATCGCGCCCTACGGAATGATTGAGCGGATCTGGCAGGTGCCCAGTGTATAAGCGTTTGCCACCAATAGCTGAAGTGAAACAGCAGGGTATTGCGCTGATTAGTGTGCTGCTGGTTGTGGCGGTATTGGTAGCGATCACCACGCGCCTGCTCGAGGACCACAACCTTGTCGTGCACCATCACCGCGCGACTTTTGAGCAAAACCAAGCGTTACAGTACGCCTACGGTGCGGAGGCGTTAGCTCGGCAGGTACTGTTCGAGGATTATCAGAGTTCAGATCCCAAGATCGATCACTTGGGAGAGCCTTGGGCTAAGCAACTTCCACCCTTTGAGTTGGATGATATCGGCTATATGGAAACCCAGGTTCGAGACCTAAATGGGTGTTTAAATTTGAATGCCTTAGCCTCCAACGACGAGGTGGTTTTAAAGCGCACCCTTAAACGCCTGAAGCGCATGCTTAGAGAGTTGCAGATCGACGAGGCTTTAGCCGACAACGCCCGCGACTGGGTTGATCGGGACAGCAAAGTTCAGGGATTTGGTGCTGAGGACAATAGCTATCTCGGCAAGTACCCGCCATATCGAACACCGAATAGCAAAATTTTCCATATTTCTGAACTGTACCTACTGGATATTGCAAAGCCCGAACAAGTAAAGGAGTTGCTGCCATTTGTCTGTTTATTGCCATTCGCTGATAACAAGATAAATGTGAATACCGCCAACACATTAACCCTGGCGACTTTAGATGACGGCATTGGCGTCGGCAGTGCTGAAGCCATTACCATGACTGAACGCGCCTACACTAGCGTTACCGATTTTGTACGCGATCATCCGGAATTTTCGGCTGTCGCCGATGATCTTACGGTCAGCAGCGATCATTTCGGCCTGCATGTGCAAGCAGTTGTGGGAGAAGGCTCTGTAACTATGTATTCCCATTTGGCGCGGAATAAAACCGATGGACGAGTCACCGTGTTGCAGCGAGACTTTGCTAAACTATTTCGCTCATCATTAACTATAGAGGCCTCCACGGAAGCCGAGTAATGACAACGCTACTACTTAGAATTTTAGACAATGCGGCTGACCGGCAGAATGTGGACGTTGCCGCAGGCGCTAATTCGGAAGCCGATTATGCGCTGCAGTGGGTGGTAGCGCGCCAAGACCAGATCGTCGCTCAGGGTCAGGCAACAGGGCGAACGCTGGGTCAGCATTTAGATTCGTTAGAAGGCGAGGTGTTGGCGAGCGCCGATATCGTTGTGGTTATTCCTACTGAACAGGTATTGCAGCTGTCGTGTCAGGTGCCCGGTCGCAACAGTAATCAAATACGCCAAGCGTTACCTTACGCATTAGAAGAGTATGTCGCTGCAGACATCGAGGACATGCATATCGTCCCCGGAGCCATAAAGGCGGGGCAGACCATCCATTGTGCGCTTATTGACCATGCGCAAATGGCCGGTTGGCGAGACTGGTTAGTCACGTACGATATTGCCGCTGATGTGCTGGTGAGCGAAGCTCAGTTAGCATCCGCAACCGAAGACTGCACCGTATTTCTGAATGACC
>NZEI01000046.1 GCA_002690405.1 Gammaproteobacteria bacterium | reverse complement strand
AAGTCATCTCGCCCTACCGCAGCAAGTACGAGGCCCAATGGAAAAACGGTAAAATCGTCGACAGGTCTTTCAGGTGGTTGCAGCAGTCAAAAGCCACTCTCAAGTATCCCACCAGAACCAATAAGAACTAGACAGCCCAGACTGCCACCCCGGCCCCTATTGGAAGACCCCTGCCCCTATTGTTGTCTTGAGCTAAAACGGTAGGTGTTACGGTAGGTGCTTTAGTGCCCTTGACCACTGATGAATACCTTGGAAAGCTAGAGAACACGTGAGTACAGGGTGCTAGCGGTGCCTACTTACAGCAGTGAATGCGTCTCTGGCCACCATTTCCCTATCTAAGTATTCCCAAGCTTGTGGAGTTACGGACAAAGCCACATCTAGTTGCGACTGACCAAAGTAAGTTTTGCCTTCACAGATACGCTACCCGAGAGGTGGGTAACAGCGCTTCATCTAATCCAATTATGAATGAGTGGAGAAAATTTTCGTCTAGACCTTAAAATCCCGGCGGGGATAAAGATGTTGTTTGACCAGAGCGATTTCCCGCATCTCTTGAAACCCACCGTCCTGCAACTTCTCTTTCCTTCCCGCAAGATGGGCAATCCATTAGTATGACTTTTCGTGGCAAGTCGTAAATATCCATAAGCGCTCTGCGCTCATCGATGCAGCGCACGTTGCATACGTCACACCAAAACCGGCTCCTGTGGTCAGACCATAGGAACCACAAGAAAAGGGCTGTCCCTCCAAACAAAATAAGTAAGGTCATGGCTTCTGCCATTTTTTGCACCCCCCGTGTGTTTGTTTAGAAAACAACGAAAAAATTGGCGAACTCCGAGTAGTTGAGAACAAATAGCAGCCTCAGACACCGCCACTCCCTCTAAGTTGTCACTACCAGCGCACCTTGCTCAACTAGTCTCTAGCTTTCCAAGGTATTTGTCGGTGGTCAAGGTCACAAAAATACCTGCCGGTTTAGCTATCTTTTGGAAGACATCCTCAGACGTGGTTCAATTCACGAGGGACGGAGCAAGGTGTCGTTGCTTGCCCTCAATCACTTAATGACCTGAACACATCTGATGAAGCAAAATCAGAGAAAAGATCATAAAAACAATAGTAATGGGTAGCTGAAGAAGATCTGATCTTATCCAGTTTGGTCGATTTGTAATTCTCGATGGAGTCAATATGAGTAAACGATTCCCCACCAGCGAAGCGCGCAACGCGTTCTTGAGGGAACCACGCCTTGCAATACTTATGTATCAAGGCAAACGACCTTCTCCCACCGGTATTCCAGTCTGGTTTGACTGGGACGGCCACGCACTAAGAATGTTCGCCGGGGCTGATAGTGCCAAGATCAAACACCTCCACGAGAACCCTAATGCTTCGGTCCTAGTGACGAATCACATAGGCGAGCCAGAAGGTTGGGTTGCTTTTGATGGGACTATAGAGATATCTGATTTTGAAGACGAGGATTGGCAACAGTTAATTGACCGCGTCGCGCCTCGGTACTGGGACCTCAGTAGAGAGCCATACGGCCAGGAAATCAAAAACTGGCGCGCTTCACCACAAATGTTTTCTAGTCTCATTATGATCCCGGATAGCGTGCGTTCGGGCGCGTAGAAAAAATTACACCGATGCTTTTGGCTTGATCTTCCGCGGTCGAGTCGGCCTAGGGTTCCGAAAACGCCCCAGCTGTCACCATTAGAATTGAGCTAAGGGCTCAGAGAGGCTGCTACCCAAATTTCCTTTCAGTTTCAGCCGCCTTCAGTTTTTGCTCCTGAATAAAAACTTTATGTAAACGTAAGCAGTAAGCGACCAGCACGATCAGTAGCAGAAGGAAAAAAGGCGAATCGATTGACGCGAGGAAGTTGTAGCTGGCATGAAAAAAGATCGGAACGGCCAAGCTCATAACCAAGTGACGCCTTGATCCTGAGAACATATACCTGCCGAAATAGTAGCCCATCACTACACCACAAGACGCGTGCATGGGGATAGCTGTGAAAGCTCGCAGCGTCGCAATAGCATAAGACGACGTCTCTGAGTCCGCGCCATAGACGTACGCGAAGTTCTCCAAGATTGCGAAGCCAAGGGATACCACTGTTCCGTAAACTAGTGCGTCCATTGGTTCATTAAATTCCGTGCGGCTTCTCAAAAAAAAGAAAATCATCAGGAATTTCAGCGGCTCTTCTGTAATCGCTGCGAGATACGCAAGACTGTGCGGGTCTTCTTGGTTCCAAATCAGCACGGTATTAAGCACACCTGCTGGAAAGCAAATAACAAGGCCTAGAAAGAGACTGAAAAGAATAGTGCCTGTCGGTTCTATGAATCTGTCCGAAGTAATNAAGTAAACGGCAATGGCAACCGCNGGAAGAACCGTTAGNGCGATAAGTAGCATTGGTTTAACCTACCAGAAAAAAACCATACAACACATTTAGCGCGCCTTAAAATCTGAAGTAGCNGGNCGTATCGAGGGTTCGGATGTCCCACCAAANTCGCCTGTTAGACANAGTCACTCTTCATCATCGTCTTCAGATTCTCCATCAGGCGTTACNGNTTTGACAGCAGCACCGACAGCCTTGACAGGTAAAGTGGCTACACTGGCTGTTGTGGCCACTACGGCACTTGTNACGCCTACTACGGCGCAGCCTGATAAACCGATGAACAGTGCAATCGCAATAATAAATCGCAAAGAAATTCCCCTAGTGTAGTGCGCTCCCAACCTTGGCTGCATTCTATCACTTTTGNTATCAGAGGCTTTGGTGACATTAAAATTTGGACAAGGGCAATGGTTACTTTGGCGCCCTAATTTGTCAGCATNTTGCTCTCCAACGCCTACTAACATCGTCCACTCATAGGCACTGTGCTTACAGCGAGCTGAGAGTGAAGCGGATCAGATTTGGGCAATCAAAACAACATCAGGGGATCTGGGCTTTGAATAATNGGGTTGTTAGTGTTTTTTTAGTTTTGTNTTTGACCGCNTGCGGGGGCGGCGGAGGTTCATCAGCAAGCGATCCGAGCCCTACCTCGACAACCCCATCAAATTCTCAACCCAATGCACAAAACACTGAAATCACTTTGGATGAGGATACTGAATACTCAGGAAGTTTCAGCTTTACCGACCCCGATGGGGATACCCTGACTTACAGCGTGGTGGAGGGCGCGACAAATGGCTCTTTCAGTCTGCAACAAAATGGTAACTATACCTATACCCCGAGCGCCGACTACTTTGGCCAAGATCAAGTTGCACTGAGCGTATCAGATGGTACTGCCACCGTAGATTTCAAACTCTCCATCACCGTGCAAGACGTCAAGGAACGCACCCCATTTAACGAGGTGGCTAAGGTCCTCGATCTCAGTGCCTATCCAGTCGCGCAAGAGTGCGGAAAACAAGAGATCGCAGCAGGTCCTAGTGTTGTCAGTGAAATGGTTTTTCCTGTGAACATTAATGGCGACGCGTACACGGATATTTTCGTCATATTCTTTTGCCCACCGGCAGAGGAGTACTCAGGGATAGAACACGACCTGCGCTCGATAAACTACATAATCCCCTATCTATCGGACGACAATGGTTCCTATACAGCAGCGCCTGTCGATGTGTTTGGCACCGAGTTCCCGCAGATTCCCCATATGCCCCGAAAATTTGTCCGCGCAGACTTCAATGCTGACGGTCGTGATGATTTTGCTTTAGCCATTAATCATGATGATGGCCGCCTTAATCATGAGGTTCCGGTTCAAGCAGTGGTGTTGTCGCAACCCGACGGCAAGTATTCCATCGAGACAATTCAGACCCCAAAACCCATGATGGCCCATGCAATTTCCCTTGCTAGAAATGAATTGGGCGAACTGGATATTTTATGGGGCGGGTATTGTTGTCAACCGGATCTCTATGCCTATAGATACCAGAATGACGCTTGGGTAAACGTCAGCGACAAGTATCCTCAGTCCACATTTGTTGATTTAGAGAATAGTGACTGGGGCACTGAAACCAGAGCCGATATGCGTTTCGGACAACGCAGTCAGCGGCTGCTATCGCATATGAACTACACCATTAGTGATACTGAAAAGGTCATCGGGCTGAATCTGTGGAAAGAGAGTGATGGCATTTGGAGCATCAATGACGTGTATGAACGCACCACCGAGGGGGTCGTTCAATTTGTTAGCTGGGTAACCGGAGAGCCTCAACCCGAACCTTATCTCACCGTGAACGGCCGCGAACTCCTNGTATCCGGTGTCATGACCGAGANCATGTGTATTTTTGAGGACAACGACGATGTCACTCTAATGCTCATCTTTCCTGGACAAGGTCTTGAGAACTCAGACACCTTTGACAAAGATAAGGTTTACGGCGACGACTCTGCCGAACTGGAACCCGTAAAGCCGCTCCTGTTCTTTGATNTAACTAACGATAAGTTCGACCCGCTTGAGATAGATGTTACGGATGAGTATCTCCAAGCATCGGGCAATTATTNCATTTGTGACGACGTCAACGACGACGGCAGGGTNGATATCGTCCTCCAAGACTTCTCAAACACATGGCGCACTGACTTTAAGAAAACTAACTCTCCGGTGATTTACCTACGGAATAGCGACTCTTCTTTCACGAACATAAACTACGACCCAGAGGGNTTGCTAACGGATAATTTCGGCGGATACATAGGCCTTCTATTTGATATGAATAACGATGGCATTATGGATTTGGTGCGTTATGCACTGGATGTTCGCAATGATCCGGGTAGCGAAGAAACCATCAGAATTTACTACGGGAAAGAGCATCTCTCGCCGCCAAAGTAAACATCGCTACTGGACTCGCCGTTTCCGCGGAACCGCNGCGAGCTAAGAGCATCTGGCAGGGTGCTCGTTTCAAGAAGGCTAAAACGCGACGAATNAGANAAGCTNAAACAGCCCTTGCAAAATTTGGCTAGTGATCGGCCCCGCTTGATGAGATAGTAGAGTCGTTGGAGAGCAGGAGCGGTCGCAATCATGTCAACGAAGACTATTCTTTACTANTACGCGGTTTCCTACNTTTTAATATTCACNGCGGCTTACTTTGTTGCGAACGCCCAGTAACAATGGCGAGTAAATCGACCATGAACCTCTGGGAAGCCACAGCCAGTGGATTCAAGCGTTATTTTGACTTCAAAGGACGCGCTACCCGCAGCGAGTTTTGGTACTTCCTGCTGTTTTTCATTTTGGCTTATGTNGNGGTCTGGTTAATCGACCATTTGTTCCTGCCCCCTATACTGAACCTAAAAGACCTGCCATTTGGTGATCTTTTNCCCGGTGGCTACGTAGATAATTATGTCGGCATAACTGTGCTGCTGTATCGTCCAGTAATGGCTATTCCAACACTGTCAGNGACCGTGCGNCGACTACATGACGTTGGAAAAAGTGGCTGGTGGTGCTGCCTTTGGATCTTCCCTGTACCCCTAGTGGGTTGGATATGGTTACTGCCGTGGCTAGCCAGACCCAGCAAAGACGATTAATAGTCCAGTGCATAACCTCACCCGAATACTACTGGCTATCGCACTTATCATAATGATCATAGTCGTAGCGGGGTGTTCCTAAGCCTTCCACTAGCGACCGCCACCGACGTTGCCGACAGAATCATTGTCTGTNTCAGCTTCNGCGTNATTTGGGCAATTTACNTGGGTTGGCGCTAGAATTTTTCGACTACGGAGTAGGCCGTGGAATGCGAGGCCACCGGTCGAGATGAACCTGAAGCAGTTCGATTAAGGTGCCATCAGGATCTTTGCAAACGGCAATTTCTGCCATCCTTTCAGCACATACGGATGGCGGCGCTAAAAACTCTACGCCCTTGGCTGCAAGCTGCTCATAGTCCGCTTGTAAATCCTTGGATGCCAAGCAAAGCCGCACGATGCCGGTATCTTGATTCCGTAAGGGCGGGTGCGGTTTTGGAGCGGAAAACTCTGTTAAATCTAGCTTGGGTAACCCCTTATCTAATTGCATGATGCAGGAGCGCCCCTTGGTGCCGAACGGCACGCCGAGTGCCTCAGCCATAGATGTCGGCATTTCTTTAAATTCCTCGGCTTCTAAACCCAAATACGGAATGCCAGACATAAAAATTTCAAAACCGAGCTCTTCGTAAAAAGATATCGAGAGATCTAGGTCGGCGACATTTATGTTGATATGACCCCATCTGAAGCGTTGCCCCATTTTTTACCCCTTATGCTGGCCGACCTACAAAATGCGCGCGGTNATTAAATGNCGGGCTCGTGGCGTTATGCAATACCCTATCGAGTATTACTCTNTNGCTANTAACTACTGANCAATTTTGTCNGGTGCAGANGNTTCGAATTAACCTACCGCTNTCGCATCTGCTAAGTAGCCGCGTGCAGTTCAGCTANCTCTCAGTNTTTAAGAGCTTACGAGCAAAGGTCGCGCAGTCCTGAGCGGGACTCCAAAACCACCCCTTGGGGTCCCAGGCACGGCCGCAGGCCATGTAGACGCAGCGNCCATAGGTAACCTTCGCCTGTTCAATGTCGCCCAGTTGGTGCTGNGATCGAGCCTTAGCCCAAAGCGCTGTTGAGACATCNTTCATCAAGTAATTTTCGTGAATCTTTGCTTTTGCTCTGGCTGATACTCGGCCCGTGCGCGGACATTTCGCGCCTTCCTCATGTAACTTTTTTTGCTGTTGTCCGGCCTTTGCTCCCCAAATGCCGAAACAGGCATCAACGGTTGTCACGGCTGCTTCGTAGTCGCCGTCCGCATATTGAGCAACCGCGGTATTGGCCCAAAAAGCAGAGTCCCCCAGTTCTGCAGACCTCGACACACAGGGGTTCGCTCCTGCCTCCGGAATCTCCGCCCATACCGCAGAACTTAATGCGACTCCGACCAGAAATGCTGCAACCGCGCGTGCCTGTATCTTCAATACCATGCCCTTGCCACCTTTTTATATTGATTAGTTGGGCAACGCATCGAGAGTCTGCTGCCATATCCGAAACCTAGCATAATTCCATCCACTAGAAGATGGATGGATTCAACCTAGGCAAAGCAATTAAGAGGAGCAATTTAAACCGCGAGTTGAGACACAATTGAACTTGCCTGATCGTAGTGGCATTGCGCATCATGACTCGCAGTAGTTTGGAATAGTGCGGGGGTTTCTATGACATTGGAGCTAGAACGCGTTGACGCAACTGCCGAATCAACGAAATTATGCAGTCTGTTGGAACGGGACGGCGCCGTTATCGTCGAGCGGCTACTTTCTGCACCTCAACTGGACAGGCTCAACCAAGAACTCGATCAGCAAATTGCAGAGCTTGAACCGGGGCTGCGCCACCCCACCCACGAGCGGATGATCGACTTTTACGGCCATAGAACAATTCGCTGTGATGGCCTGCCCGGGAAATCTACAACTTTTCAGGAAATTATGTTGTTGCGACAGTTGATCGAAACAGCAGACCATTTCCTCCGACCCAATTGCAGCGATTACCTCCTCAATACCGGCCAATTGATTCAAATCGGACCCGGAGAGAGCGATCAAGCACTACATCGGGACGAAGACGCCTGGCGGGAACTGCCCCACCCAAAACCGCTTTTGCAAATCGAAGCCATGTTTGCTCTAACAGATTTCACGCGGGAAAACGGCGCCACCCGGGTCGTTCCGGGCAGTCACAAGTGGGCACCGGATAGACAACCACGCCCAGAAGAGATTACTTGCGCAGCAATGCCTGCCGGATCTGCGCTTATTTATTTAGGCTCTGCAATCCACGGTGGCGGTGCCAACACCACCACCANAGAGAGTAGGCGGGGTATGTTCTTAGGCTATGTTGTGGGTTGGCTGCGAACCGAGGAAAATACTTTTNTGACCGTGCCATTAAACAAAACCCGCGCCATGCCCACCCGGGTACAGGAGCTTTTAGGGTACAAAGCTCACGGTAGTATTGGCGTTGTCGACGTTGGTGACCCAATGGTGTTGTTAGAATAGCCGCGAANGGCGNAAGTCCCCCNGCCNGCGCTACGCATTNCCGNATGGGGCTGTTAAGNAGTTCCGATCCTGAGCTTTGGGTCACCGAGCCTTGCAGCGTTAACAAAAAATTTACAGCAAGAATAACCAATGGTGCTGACATGGAACCACATAACAAAAAAGGGCTGATATGGATCGTGGCGTTCTTCCTGATCCTTAACGGCGGCTTAGCACTGTTCGCATTTATGTGAACGCCAACGCGTTCGCAACAGTGCAGCTGACTACCTAGTATGTAGCCCGCAGCGATACTTAAACCAGCGCTGATTTGGTGCGGCACCGGCTAAGCGCAAATATTTTTGCTCCTATATCGGGCAAGCAATCTCCTAGCAAACCTCCATGCATTCTAGCTGACGCCTGATAGGCCTTGTCCCAGCGGGCTTAGGTCCGATTACGCAAAAGTTGGCACAAAAAAAGCATTAACTAGGGTGCGGTGTCGGGCACGCGAGTCCCCTCTCCCTCCCCGAAACATCTTGAGTGTCCGGCACCGCGCCAACATTGCCATAAGCGCTCGAACGTCTAGACGGATTGGAACGGCGTATAGCGGCGATCAGCTGCTGGCAGCAAAGAGCGCGTCGATCCGCTGCAACATCTCTGGGGCAAGTGCAGACTCTTCAGCTTCCACAGCTTGTTTTAGCTCCTCACGGTTTTTCACACCCAATACAACAGTTTCTACGCCTGAGAGACTTAAAGCATATTGATGCGCGAGCTGTGATGCAGGCAGTCCAAATTCCAACGCTAGGTCGCGGAACGGAGCCGCTAGATCATAATCTCGCTGCTCTGCAGAGTGCGGTTTCACCTCTCGATCTATCTGATCCGTTAAAGCGCCCGCAGCTACCGCCCGGATACCCATAACACCACAGCCATACTCGCTGGCCGCTCTGATGATGGCGCGGTGATCTGCCTCACGGGCGGCCATTGCCATGCTGCCTGAACTGTTAAGAGGGTTTGTAATGCATTGCACAACGTCCGGTCTTTCGTCCAACGCCAGCACGNTGATATCAACATCCGGTATCATCGCTGCAGTAATACCCCAGGCTCCAATCCGCCCTTCTTCTTTTAGGCGTTGAAATGCCGGCACAACCTGAGACCGATACTTGGTAAGAGGCACTGCGACTCGGGGCAACGCTCTGGGATGAACGGCACCCGCCCAACCATCTTCCATTACGCAGCCATGGAGAATGAATACGTCTACGTAATCTCGATTGAGACGCTCACAGCTTTGATCAAGGGAGCGCCGTAAGCGATCATCAATCTCCTCTGCCGGCGCATCACCAAGCATGCACTTCGTAGTCACTTTGATGTCATCTGGGTAACCATTCCGGTAAGCGGCACCAACAACTCGCTCCGCCTCACCATTACCGTACATGGGCGCCAAATCAAAGAAATTGATGCCGTCCGCCACTGCTGCCGCGACGGTTGCCAGAGCTTCGTCGCGATCGGTCGCTCCCCATACCTGACCAATGCCGCCTCCGCCCAGAGCCAAACGGCTGACATTCTTAATCGGTCCAAGATCTCGGTATTTCATGAGTGCACTAATATCCTTTTTATATTTTTATGCGTAGCGGATCGAACAGTACGCCCAAAGCCGCTGCGTTACGGCCTATTTCCTGCCAAATTACCCCATCCACTCGTGCAGCTTTTGTTCTGCTTCGTCCCCAAACAAAATCTGACATGCCTCCAGTAAGCCGGGCGAATTCTCAATTGTCTCGCGCCGCACAACTTGGGAAATTTTCGAGCGCCGGCGCAAAAAATCTTCGAGCTTTGTGACCATTTCTTTTTCCGCCACATAGTGCAATTCACAGCGTACGTATTCAGAGTGCTGAATAAGAATTTCCGCCTGGCGCGGATCCTGACGGATCTGATCCAATAGCTCTATGGCGTTGAGACCATAACGCCGCCACAGGCGTCGCGATAGCGGCTCCGATGCGCGCTCGTCTGTCATTGCGTCGAGCTGCATGAGCTCTGCTTGATGGAAGAATTCGTCGCGCACAGCATCAGGGGGTTCACCATACCAACGCTGCTGCGCATGGGGCAGGGCAATACCGCACTGCTTTAGAGCGACTGCCACTTCCTCGCCGACATTTAAACAATCCGTAAGCTTGCCGCCGAATATGCTCAAGTAATTGTCTGCAGTATTAACATCGATTGCATGCTTACGTGATAACGCAAGCCAATCCGCTTCACCGCCGTCGCCTTGTACCGCCAATGGCCGAACCCCACAGCGCTCGGCAATGATGTCCGCCTCAGTGAGGGGTTGGGGTAGATCCATTAGGGCATTGATATTGTCCAAGACAAAGCGCCGATCCTCCACTGTTATGTCGGCATGAGGGGTATCAACGCGTGTATCTGTGGTGCCGATACAGGTTTTTGCGCCCATGGGAATCACAAAAAACAATCGACCGTCACTGGCAAAGAACGCAAGGATACGCTTGCTACTTACCAACTTATCGACGATGAGGTGAATGCCCTTGGAGAAGACATGATGGTATTCGCCTGGTTGCTGCAATAACCCATTCAGTTGGTCTGCATAGGCGCCGGTGGCATTAACTACTGACTTGGCTCGAATCGTCACTGGGCGACCACTGATTTCGTCTTTTGCCGACACCTGCCATATATCTTGCTGACGGTGCGCTTCGACTAAACCCACATAATTTGCGGCGATTGCACCGTAGTTCATGGCGCTGCGTATAAAGTTAAATACGAATCGCGCATCGTTGTCGTAAAGATAACAATCTGAATACTCCAAGCCCGCAGCCGCATGGGTAATATCGATGCGTTGTTCTAGCGCTTTGATACGTTTGCGGGTCATGTATTTGGGCAACTTGGTACTGAAGCGACCAATCATCCAATACAGCATTGAACCTAAGAACACTAAGAACGCAGGAAACCGAAAGCCCTTATTTATCGTGGTAAGAAAACGGATTTCCTGCACGGTCGAAGGATAGGCGGCGGCAAGGGTGTTGCGGCTTTGGCAAAGTTTATTGACTAACAGAAACTCAAAGTTCTCCATGTACTTTATGCCGCCCCAGGCGAGATTGGACGAGTGAGAACTGGACTCGCCGGCGAAATCGCCACGGTCGATAAGGGCAACCCGAGCACCTTTTGCCGCCAACGAAGCAGCAGACACCGCGCCGTTTATCCCGCCTCCGACAATGAGTACGTCAAAGACATCGCGTTCTAATTGGGTAATGTTATTTTCGCGCAGCTGCATCGGCCTAGCTTACACGCCTCAGGCGAGGATTTTTACGGCACCCGAAAAAAAACGGCGCAATCCGTAGATCACGCCGCTATTTGGTTCCGGATCTGTCCGAAACCTACTGAGTTAGAAATTATGGCTGATTTCGAGACCGATACTGCGAGGCGCACCCCAGTAATCTGCCGTCATGCCCAATGACGGATCGGTGCCACCAATTTCCGTATCACCCGACTGATTGAGCATAGTGTCTACGTAGACCTCATCCAACAAATTGGAGCCCCACAAGCTGATCTGAGTTTGGTCGTTCGCCAGACTCCAAGTCAGTCGCGCGTCCAGTAACCAGTAGCTGTCCATCTTTGAAGAGGGCGTATTCAGCAACGTGCCATACGCTTCATCTTTGAAGCCGTAGCCGATGGAAGAGGTAATATCACCGCCCTGAGGCAAGTCCAGATAGTGCAGCACACTTACATCAAACGACACTTCACTGCCGTTATTACCGAACTTCGTTGCACTCAGATCACGAGTAACAATGCTTTCCGCAAGGGTAGCCGGATCGATGACATTATCATCCACCGTGAACTCATCGTATTCCCCTTCCAGATAACCACCGGTAATCGATACCGCCAAGTTCTCACTAAGCTGGCCGACTATGTCTAATTCAATACCGGTCAGGGTGGCTTGTTGGGCATTGATTAGGTCAGCAGTTGGCTGTCCGTTGACAATACGGCCCACGGTTAATTGTTGGTTTTGGTACTTGTTTGTAAAGGCTGTGGCATTAAGTCGCAAGCGCCCATCCAAAAGNAGNGTCTTTGCACCAAACTCATAGTTATCAGAGACTTCCGGCAGGTAAGGACGCATCCGCGTATCTTGGTTAAAGCCACCGCTGGAGTAGCCCATGGAGTAACTGCCATACAACATTACATCGTCGTTAACGTTGTAGCTCAAGATCACACGCGGCGTAGTCTTACTGTACGACACCTCCTGATAGCAACGGTCGGAGCCTGATATGGACACCCCNGGCGCCACCTCAATGAATGTCATACCCGGACATTGATAGGCTGGATCTGCAGCGCCACCAAATAAGGTTTGGATACGCGTAAATTCGCGATCATCACTGGTGTAGCGAGCACCTAGAGTTAAGCTCAACTGGTCGTTAATCTGGTATACCGCTTCGGCAAAAATCGACTGATTCTTATTNGTTACGTCATAGGCCTGATAGCGACTTCCGTACAGCTGAGTAGCTACAGCAATATCGCCCAAAGTTTGTGCACTGCCATCTGGGTTAGTGGCACCCGAGGGGAAGTAGAAAAATGGCCAAGCGGTCGGAGCAGGTGGCTGGACACCACGAAATAAAGGTACGTCCAAGCCTTCTTCTGAATCTTCCTGAAAGATGTATGCGCCCGCTACCCAACTTAGCCTATCAGTCTCTCCTGACAGACGAAATTCCTGAGAATAGATCTTGTTAACGCTTTCGTTATTCAGAATCTCCAAAAAGTTTACGGTGGGNCCATTGCCCATCACCCANCCCCAACTGCCGTTGAANTTATTTATTTCACGATACGAAGTAATTGAGCTTAAGGAGGCCCATTCCATTTCATAGTCCAACTTTAAGGAATATGCATCGACATCACTGTTTGCAGCTTCATCGTTAGTGGTATCGATCGACACATGGCGCGTGGTGGATTCGCAATTCGTCTTCATGTCGTCATAAACCCCAAACATATTGCCGATGGCCGCCAGCCCTCCTGCGACCATGCCGCTGGCTGGACCAGTAAAGCGACAACTGCCNAACGGAGCACGTTCATTGGCTTCAAAATGATCGTAGGTAAATAACGCACTGAATTGCTCTAAGTCCCATAACAATGAGGCGCGGTAGGATAAGGAGTCTTCGTTGCCGCGATCGTTTCCAGTGATCGAATTTATAATATGCCCGTCGGTAGTCTTGCCAAAGAGCGCAACTCGAGCAGCCAGCGTATCAGTCAGAGCGCGGTTCACAGTGAATCCATAGCGCTGATGATTATGCGTGCCTGCACCGAGACGAACACTNGTCTCGCTCTCTTGAGTTGGCTTGTTATTGATAATCTGAATCAGGCCTGCAGTGGTATTTCTGCCAAATAGCGTACCCTGAGGGCCACGCAGAATTTCAACTCGGCTTACGTCCATCATGTCTAACAAGCCGCCTTGGGGGCGGCTGAGGTAGACGTCGTCCACATAAATGCCAATTTTTGGATCCTGGGTCGCTGACCAGTTAGTTTGGCCGATGCCGCGCATAAAGACCTGAATCGCTGTGCCATTAACCGAGCTGTAGTCTATGCTCGTGTTGGGACTGAGCTTTTCTAGATCTTTAATTTCCGTNACATTACGATTTCCTAGCTGCTCTGCGTTTAGCGCAGTGATTGGTATCGGTACCGACTGCGCGGTCTCTTCGCGCTTCCGTGCTACCACCACGACCTCTTCGATAAACCGATTCGCACCATCGGAACTTTCTTCCCCATAGGCAATGGGAACGGCCATTAAAGCCGCCANAGCCAAAGCAAATAACTTACCCATCTATTGCTCCCCTTANTAAATANTACACTCGCTATTTAATTCCTAACTCTCGCTTGTCGCGTGGCAGCCCGCCGGGCAGCCCACGCTTGTTCTACTAAGCGCATCTGTGACATTCGCAATTTACTGCCCGCACTGAGCGTAGGACCCAGCTCCATATAATCCTCACCCTCTGCAGTGAATGCTTGCCATTGCGGTAATTCCGCAACGTTGGGATCACCAGTTTTGGCAAAGGTGGACCAAATATTCATCATTAGATTCGAAAAGCGGAAGTCTGCGGCGACTGGTCGAGCACCGAACATTGTCAAGTCACCAAATACATAGCCGATTTCCGCGGCATGAAACGCCTTATAACTGTCGCGCTGGGGAATCGGCGGATGCCACGTAAAGAAATACAAAAAGGCCGGGCTTTTTACGGTCTGCATATGTCGCGCCCAGGCTCTCATGGGATAGGTNAAGTTCACATCCGTATCGAGGGCGGCCCAACGCTCAGCTAAATCCGCAAAGGCAGACGTTGGATAAGCTGTCGCGACCTGATCCCTGACCTCTGGGAGTTGCACGTTTAAATACCTATCGAAACCCTGCTCGCCGGTCCCATACAGCGGCTCAAAATAGGGCATAAAGGCTGTTGACTCGTCCGCATTAGAGCCAATGAGCACCGGCACGTCAGCCTGTTCACCGTTGGCAAAGATCTGCTCCAGCTCTTGCGGAATCACCTCGCCATCGACAATCGGCATNGCTTCAAAATTATTTAACGATGGATCTGCCTGAACANCAGCAATAATCTGCTCTGCAGGGACNTTGCGTAGCGCGGCAATTGAGGCATCGCCATTGTTGCCCGCAATCGAAGCCGCGACCTGCGCGCCGAAAGTTTCCGCTGCTGGCGCAAATGATTGGGCTTTATCGCGCAGCCACAGGGGCCTGAACAGCCCCCCACTTTGGCCTATGGCTTTGTGAAAAAGGCCCTTAGCCAAAGGGCTCGCCTGCAGTAAGGAAACGCTCCATGAACCTGCAGATTCGCCGAATATCGTTACGTTATCCGGATCGCCGCCAAATGCACTGATGTTATCGCGGACCCAGGTCAGCGCTTGAATCTGATCGCGCACACCTTGGTTACCGGAAACACCCGTCGGGTGCTGTGCGCTTAGTTCGCTATGCGCCAGATAACCAAATAGTCCGAGCCGATAATTGATGGTGACAAGGACTACGCCTTTTTTGGTCAACTCAGCGCCCGAATAGGCCGCACCCTCGCCAGTAACCAAAGCACCACCGTGGATCCAAACCATAACTGGCAATTTTTCATCTGCCGATTCAGCCCGGCTCCAAACGTTCAGGTGCAGACAGTCCTCGTCCATCGGCGTATTCGGGCGGCCGAAAAATTCTCCCTCCTGGGCGGGTACTTGCATGCATGCCGGCCCGGCCTTACTGGCATCGCGAACACCCGTCCACGACTCCGCAGGCTGAGGCGGCCGCCAGCGCAGTTCATCCAAGGGCGGTTTAGCGTAGGGAATATGAAAAAACTGCTTTAAACCATCAGTTGAGCGAAGGCCCGAGAGCGTCCCGGTAGACACAGTAACCTGAGTGCCCAACGGCGCGTTTGCGTGGGAATAGACTGTGGCCAGACCAGTCAAAATCACTAGGATTACAGCCCAAGATCGGTGCACCATTGAAGTCCCCCAACTCCAAACGAGCTTCGACTCTACTCTCTTTTATTTGCTGCGGCGACTTTTTGTGTATCTATAGTTTACGGTATTAAACCGCTTCTGAAGCCCGTACCTGCACCAATAAATCTTGCCAGGCAGCCTCCATTTCTGTGCTCCAATCGCCGCCCAGCGCGTCTTTGACGCAATCACGAATGATGAAAAAAAAGCGCGTGAATAACTCTGCATCAACCTCATAGGCAAGATGATGCGAACGCCAAGCACCCAGACTGACGTGGTCTAAACGACCCTTCGATGCGTAGTCGAGGATTGTCTCCAAGGTTGTCTGAAGCATGGAGCCGCGCACGCCGCCATCCGCATCTAGCACGAACAGCGACTGCACTTCTGGGTGCTGGCGATACAGTCGCTCGTATATTCGAGTCTGGGGGTCTCCCAACTCGCGAACTAAGTATTCCAAGGATGTAGCAACGGCTATCGACATTGACCGCAGCTTAACAGTTTCCTGTCGCGCAGGGCGCNGCGGCCCGCACTACTGATCAAACCGATTCAAAGAGTGAAACTTTGTTACCCGGACTCCGGTTAGGCTATCCTCAACCCCATGACACATATTTTTTCCGGACTCAAAGTCATCGACTGTGCCACTGTAATCGCTGCGCCCACAGCGGCCATGATGCTTGGCGACTTCGGTGCCGACGTTATAAAAATTGAGCAGCCCGGCGACGGCGATATGCTACGCATGTTGTCCCATGTCGCGACAACGCCCGAAGCCGGCAATGATTGGTTTTGGCAACTCGACGGTCGCAACAAGCGCGGCCTGTGTTTAGACCTTAAACATCCTGACGGTATGGCTGTATTGCAGCGCTTAGTTGCCAAGTGCGACGTCTTTATTACCAATCACCCTGCTAATGTTAGGGATAGCCTCGGACTGAATTATGCTGACTTAGCACCTCTCAATAAATCCATGATTTATGCCTCGCTGACAGCTTATGGCGAAGCTGGGCCGGAGCGCGAGCGCAAGGGTTTTGATCAGTTGGCGTATTGGGCTCGTAGCGGACTGATGGATTTGATGCGTGCACCCGGCACACCACCCACTCAAGGACTTCCGGGGATGGGCGATCACCCAACAGGAGTAGCGTTATACGCGTCGATCGTCACCGCGCTACTGCATCGCGAGCGCACAGGGGAGGGCGGTTTGGTCCATACGTCGCTGTTGGCCAACGGTCTATGGTCTGCAGCCGGCATAGCCCANGGCGCCCTAGCCGGCGCTGATATGGCCGAATATCGTGATNACAATTTNGTTAANGGGGCGACGATGCGNCCCTACCAGGCCAGTGACGGGCGCTGGCTNCAATTTAATATGATCCGNGATGAGGAAATGCTGTCGCTATTACTTGCNGCNTTAGACGCAATAGATTTGCTCGCAGATCCGCGCTTTGGAAATCTGCAGGATATGTGGACTCATCGGCAAGCCTTGGGCGACGAATTACAAGCCCGCATTAGCGCCAAAACATCNGACGAGTGGCTAATGGTCTTTGCGGGTTTTAATCTACCCGTCAATCGCATAGCCATAATTGAAGAGTTGGCTACTGACCCTCAGGTTCTTGAAAACAACATGGCGGCACCTCCTGAGGATAAAAGTATCGATGTGCCTATGATCATTAATCACCCGATAAATGTGGAGCATTTGCCTAAGGTTGGCCCGGTCAGGGCTCCCGCCCAAGGTGAACACTCGCGGCAAATTCTTGGCGAGCTGGGTATGACCGACAAAGAAATCGAAACCTTAGTCAACGACGGCGCGGTGGTGGCTACGCCTGCACCGAATCAAACGAGCTAACGGCAGATATGGCTACTACTTTGAGTGTCTTCCGGGTATTCCTGAGCATTTGCTGCGGATNCGCAGCGGCGTCTGTCGCCTTTGCCGATGACCATCGAAATCCGGCAGCGTGGCAGGAGCTGTTTAACGGCAAGGACCTTGACGCCTGGACGGTGAAGATCGCCGGCCAACCGGTTGGTCAGGACAAGTATCAAACCTTTAGAGTCGAAGACGGGCTTTTACAGGTCCGCTATAACAACTATGACGGTTTTGCCGATCAATTCGGCCATATTTTTTTTCAACAGCCCTTTAGTCGCTACGAATTGTTGATTGAGTACCGTTTTGTTGGAACCCAGGTTCCTGACGGCCCGGCATGGGCCCAACGCAATAGCGGGGTCATGTTGCATGCCCAGAACCCAACTACGATGGCACTCGATCAGGACTTTCCAGTGTCCATCGAAGCGCAATTTTTAGGTGGCCTTAGCGATAACAAACGTCGTCCAACAGGCAACGTCTGCACCCCCGGTACCGATATCGTGTTAGGAGACAGTTTGGCAAATCAACACTGTAGCTACTCCTCTAGTGCGACCTTTGATGGCGATCAATGGGTGCAAGTGCACATCGTGGTAGACGGCAATAGGCAATTCCAACATCGCATCAACAACGAAGTCGTAATGACCTACCGCAGCCCGCAGCTCACTGCTGATANGGCGAACGCAAAATCAAATACTCAGCTGGCACTCCGCCAGGGCTTTATTGCCCTACAAAGTGAGTCCCACCCAATTGACTTTCGCCGTGTGGCCCTGCGTGCACTCGATCAAGAATGAACACCCAAGCTAACGCAATGCGCAACTTCGTCGAGCTTATGTCTCTGGCCCAACCCACAGCCCAAGAACCGGACGCCAGTCTTCGACCCTGGTCGGAACTCACGGAGTCAATGACCGCCGCAGTGGCTCATCATTGTCGTGGGCATGCCANTGTTAGATTGCTTGAGGAGGGCATCGGTTCAATCAGCAGCTGGGAACAAGACGAGCTATGCGCACCCGGGGANGTTTATATCAGGCACATTGAATTATCCGTAGCGGAAGTGCCCCGCCTTATCGCGCGATCCATGGTNGCTGCCGACAGCCCGGTCGTTGCACTGATGCAGGGTCTAGGTGAACGCCCGTTGGCAGAGTTGCTGTTTACAGATCCTTTATGGCAGCGCGCGACCCGGACTACACATTTGCAGGCTCCCACAGATCTTCCGGGCCGAGCAGTTTTGTGGTGTCATCAAGCTCANCAGCATCAACTGCTGGTAGAAGAGTTTTTTCTGCCGGCGCTACTTCAGCGCCAGCGACCGAACTGACACACCAAGGGGGGGAGTTATGTCACGGTTCATCGATCTATCCGTCGCTATCGACAACAACGAGCATTCGGACCATCCGGGTGGAAGCCCCAAGGTGAAATACCAAAACCATGCGGAAACCGCCAACGGGCTGGCACACTTTTTCCCTGGACTACAGGCCAGCGACCTGCCTGACGGCGAGGGCTGGGCAGTGGAAACCATTACCCTGTCGACTCATAACGGCACCCATATGGATGCGCCTTGGCATTTCCACTCCACTACCGACTACGGTAAGACCCGCGCACCGAGCATCGACGAAACCCCGCTAGAGTACTGCTTTAAGCCAGGCGTAAAGCTCGACTTTCGTCACTATGAGGATGGCTATCTAATAGGTGCGGCCGAGATTGAGGCGGAATTGCAACGTATTGGCCACGAGCTGCAGCCGCTAGATATTGTCTTGGTCAATACTCGTGCAGGCTCTGTCTTCGGCCAGCCCGGCTACGTCGACGCAGGCTGCGGTATGGGCCGGGAAGCGACTATGTATCTCACCGAACGCGGCGTACGAGTGGTCGGAACAGATGGCTGGTCATGGGATGCGCCGTTTAATCATACGGCTAAACGTTGGGCTGAAAATCCTGATCCTGCAATGATCTGGGAGGGCCATAAAGCCGGACGCGAGATTCCCTATTGGCAAATGGAGAAGCTGCACAATCTGGAAGCACTACCCGATCACGGATTTACCGTAGCGTGTTTTCCGGTCAAGATCACAGCTGCGTCAGCCGGTTGGACGCGCTGTGTTGCGATCGTCGACTAAACAGAATTAAGTTAAACCGGGCCGTCGGCAGAAAGCGAAATTAGCGCGGTGCGGTTGCAACATCAGATGACCTAGGGTGCAACCCGTCGGCCTTCTATGGCCGATCCAGAAGTTCTTTGCCAGGAGTACCGCAATGTTCGAACTACCCGAACGCGCGTTGCAAATACGCGATCAAGTAGACGATTTTTTCCAGCGCCGAATCTTGCCAAATAACAGTCTGTGGCTTGAACAAGCNGCGGCAGGACAAGCCCAGCCAGAAATAGAAAAGACTTTGCGTGCTGAAGCCAAAGCCCTGGGTCTGTGGAACATGGCACTGCCTCGACTGGCCGATGACGAGCCTGGACTGCGACTGTCTAATCTGGAATTTACCGGCGTTGCCGAGGTATTAGGACGGCTGGAATGGGCATCTCGGGTCTTTAATTGCCACGCCCCCGACGTCCCCAATATGGAATTGTTGCAGCTGTTTGCCACCGATGCCCAGAAACAGCGCTGGTTATATCCTCTCTTGGAGGGTGATATTGGCTCAGCCTTCGCAATGACAGAGCCTTATGAGGCGTCATCGGACCCATCAAACCTGACCACCCGAATTAGTCGCGACGGCGATCAGTACGTGATCAACGGCCGCAAATGGTTCGCGTCTAATGCATCCCACGCGAATTGCGAGCTCTTAGTGGTAGTGGGTGTAACAGACCCCGAAGCATCTCGCTCCAAACGTCAGTCATTAGTGCTCGTGCCACGCAACACCCCAGGGGTCGAGATGGTCCGCGACTTACCGGTATTCGATCATCGGTCGCCAACGAATACCCATCCGGAATTNACCCTCACAGATGTTCGCGTGCCGGTAGCCAACCTGCTCGGAGAGCAGGGCGCGGGTTTTGCCATCGGCCAAGCTCGTCTCGGACCGGCACGCTTACATCACTGTATGCGCGCGATCGGCGAGTGTGAGGTGCTGATTTCGCTAATGATTCTGCGCAGCCAGGAGCGTTCGACCTTTGGCAAGCGCATTGACGAATACTCATCAACCCAAGCGGCAATAAGCTTTTCTCGCATAGAACTCGACCAATGCCGATTACTGGTACAGCAAGCAGCCCATCTACTCGACACCGTGGGCAACAAAGCGGCGCGAAAACAGATTTCTATGATCAAAGTCGCAGTNGCGAACAGCTACCAGAANATCGCCGATCGCGCGATTCAGTTATACGGCGCGCGCGGCGTCACCAACGATACCCCCGCATCGAGAGCTTTTGCGAAAGCCCGCGCTTTTCGAATTTACGACGGCCCCGATGAAGTGCATTTGCAAACCATAGCTAGGCTAGAGGCTAGCGAACAAGAACTCGACCAGATGGCTCATTATCTGTCAGAGCACTAACTGTAAGGCATACCCTGGACATCTACATAAAGACTATAGATTGACTGCCCGCCGGTCATAAACAAGCGATTACGTTTAAGGCCACCGAAGCACAGGTTCGATACACCCTCCGGTAAATGGATAGCGCCTATCTTATCGCCGTCCGGTGCGAAGATTTGTACCCCGTCCTGTTCTGGGCCCGCCCATCCGGCACTGCTCCAAACATTACCCAACACATCTACCCGNAAACCGTCGGGCATCGCATCACCCAGATCGCAAAAAACCGATCCGGCGCTGAGGGCTGATCCCNCCTGTACCTTGAANTGGTGGATTTGGCGGGGATGCCCCGGTTTGTGCGAGGCCCCCGTGTCGCTGACATACAGGGTGCTGTAGTCCGGGGAAAATGCCAATCCATTGGGCTTTTCCAGAGATTCGTCCATGACACTGGCGTCACCACTATGAGGATCAATCCGATAAACCCGGGTGGGCAATTCAAGCTCACCCTTGTGGCCTTCGTAGTGGCCTAAGGAACCGTAACCTGGATCGGTAAACCAGATGCCTCCGTCGGGGTGCACCACCACATCGTTAGGGGCGTTGAGTTGCTTACCGTCATATCGGTCCAGTAATACGGTCAGCGAGCCGTCATGTTCGGTACGAGTTACCCGCCTTGTGCCATGTTCACAGGTGACCAATCGACCCTGTCGATCGCGTGTATTACCGTTCGCATAGTTCGAAGGATTTCTGCATTCTGCCACCACGCCAGTATCTGCCTGCCACCGCAATAGACGATTATTAGGAATGTCGCTCCACAGCAGTGCATTACTGTCGCCAAACCAAACGGGGCCCTCATTCCATCGCCCACCGACCCACAAGCGCTCTAGCGCAGCGCTCCCAGGAATACACCCGGCAAACCGCTTATCCAGGGTCTCTATCGCTGGGTCTGGGTAGCGCACAGGCTGATTCCAATCCCTATTCAGTAGTCTGTCCATGAGCCTCCAAGTTGCTTGGCAATGACAATTCAGTTTGTAGACTAAAACTTAGCAAACTCAGCGCCACTGCTATAGTGTTTAGCGCTCTTAAAATAACGGCAGTCTGATGCTCAGCGACGAAGAAAAGTTCCGGTTTGATCTGGAAGGCTATTTGATTATTCCCGGGGTGCTGTCACTTGCAGAGTGTGCTCAGTTGTCCGAGCTGAGTGATGCCGTATGGCCCCGACAGCCTCACGACGAAGCTTTTCGACGGACTGCCCAAGTCAGTTTGTGGGGTAACAACTTTCGCAATCTTATGGACCATCCGAAAGTGCTGCCTTATCTGATTGATTTAATCGGCCCGAGGGTGCGACTGGACCACGACTACGCCATCTATATGCAAAAAGGCGCACCCTCTCAGCCAATTCACGGTGGACCCATGCGCTATGAAAGTGACCACTGGTACCACTATAACGACGGCGTTATCCGCAACGGCTTGATGGTTGCAACCTGGGCACTAACAGACGCTAAGGCTGGCGACGGTGGCTTCGTATGCGTACCCGGTAGTCATAAAACCAACTTCATAAATTTACTGCCTACNGATGCTCAGTCTCAGGAAGTGATGCCAGAGTATGTGCGCCAACCGGCGGTAAAAGCNGGCGATGTGATCTTATTTACCGAGGCTCTGATGCATGGCACCCGAGCTTGGCAGGGCAGCGACGAGCGCCGCGTGTTGCTGTTCAAATACAGCCCACCCCATTCAAGTTGGGCGCAACAGGGCTATGATCTGAATGACTATCCTGATGCAACCGCGCAACAACGACGCCTCATGGCACCGCCATCGGTGGAAGATCACGCGAAAGTCATTGATACNAAAAGCTAACGCTTTGTTTCTATGGCNAGCAGACCTATCGAGCCGGATTCGTAGCTATTCCCATGCAGCGTAAACATGCCCTGACATTTGTCACCATTACCGTTTTCTTAGATACCNTCGGCTTCGGCATCATTGTNCCCATCATGCCTGAATATCTGACCCAATTAGCGGGCATCGATTTATCTGCGGCCTCAGCTATAAGCGGCTATCTAATGGTCAGCTTCGCCGTCACTAACTTCTTATTCGCGCCACTACTGGGGAGCTTAAGTGATCGCTATGGCCGCCGCCCGGTATTAATGCTGTCGCTCTTTTTTTATGGTGTGAGTTATCTCATTGCGGGCTTTGCAACCGCACTGTGGGTATTATTTATCGGGCGCTTCCTGACCGGTATAACGAGCGCCACTTATGCCACCGCCAGTGCCTTAATTGCAGATGTCAGTCCACCTGAGCAGCGCGCACAAAATTTCGGTCTGCTCGGCTTAGCCTTCGGATTAGGCTTTATTTTTGGCCCCACAATTGGCGGCATCCTTGGCGCTTGGGATCTACGTGCACCATTCTTCGTCGCGGCCGCACTGACATTTATTAATACGGCGTATGGCTTTTTCTTTCTCAAGGAAACCCTAAGAGCAGACAACCGCAGAGCATTCGAACTCAGGCGCGCCAACCCACTCGGCGCGCTCCGGCAAATTAAGCGTTATCCAATTTTGCTCGGATTGATTATTGGCATGTTCATTTTCAACATCGGTCATCATGTCTATCCCGCTAACTGGAACTTCTATGCCATCGAAAAATTCCGCTGGACACCCATCGAAGTAGGATTATCTATGGGCTTTGTCGGTCTACTCGCGGCAATCGTGCAAGGGGGGCTCATTCGGGTGGTGATTCCAAAATTCGGCGCCGTGCGCTGTGCAGCTTTCGGGCTATTTTGCGCCGCTACCGCTTATTTGGGCATCGCCTTCGCCGCCTCAACTATGAGCGTCTATTTATGGTTTTTGGTATCCGCATTTGCCGGACTTTCCGGGCCAGCAATTACCAGCATCATGTCTAACCAACTGCCACAAAACGAACAGGGTGAGCTACAGGGCATCATGGCCAGCGCCATGAGTTTGGCATCCATTATCGGCCCATTACTGATGACCCAAACCTTTGCCTTCTTTACCTCCGACGACACACCGGTTTATTTGCCCGGCAGTGCCTTTATAGTTGCCGCGCTGTTGACCGTTGTTGCACTCGCTATTTTTCTGCAGCAGGTGCACAAGCTGCCAACTGCTAATTTAAATGATTCAGAGACCGGGACAGAAATACCATGACCGATATTAACCGGCACAACCAACTCAGCTGGGATCAGCAGTCTGCCGCCGGGCANAGCCCTTGGGTACAGCCAGTGACCACCGATGCGGTGAATGCTGCGCGGGCCGGTGATTGGCAGATTATTTTGACGCCCACCAAGTCGGTACCCAAATCTTGGTTCGGCAACCTCAAAGACAAAGACCTACTGTGTCTGGCCTCNGGCGGCGGCCAACAGGCGCCCATTTTAGCTGCGGCGGGCGCCACGGTAACGAGTTTTGATCAGTCCCCGGANCAACTGCGCAAAGACGCTGACGTAGCGGCACGGGACAATTTGTCTATTCAGTGCCTACAAGGAGATATGGCAGATTTGTCTGTNTTCGATGACGCAAGCTTCGATGTGATCGTGCATCCGGTATCCAACATATTCGCCGCCGANATTCTGCCAGTCTGGCAGCACTGCGCACGGGTGCTGCGACCCGGCGGACGCCTGCTCAGTGGCTTCATGAATCCGGACTTTTTTNTGTTCGACCATTGGGATATCGACGAAGGAGGCCCGTTAGAAGTTAAGTTCAAATTACCCTACGCCGATCTAACCCATGTGGATACAGCCGTCCTCGAGCAACGCATAGCAGACCAGCACGCGTTGGAGTTTAGTCATAGCTTTGACGCGCAAATTGGCGGCCAGCTTGCCGCAGGACTGGTGATTGCCGGTTTCTACGAGGACCAATGGAGCGATGAGGACACGCCCCTGAACAGCTACATGTCCACATCCATGGCCACGCTGGCGATTAAGCCAGACGCTGATTGGTCACCAGCCCTATAGCATCAAGCGGCTGGCTTGCGCGGCGGCCACAACATCAGCAGCGGCGTACGCTTTTTATAAGCCTGATAATCGGGGTCGTCGCCCCAGGCTTTATTGGCTCTGGCCTCGAGCATGCGCGTGCCACTGATAGCCGTCATCTGCAACAACACCCATAACGGTGCGAATAGGGTTAATATTTGCCAACCCGCCAATGCCGGATAGGCCATTACTGCGACGCCTGCCCACAAAACGATTTCGCCGAAGTAATTTGGGTGCCGAGACCACGCCCACAGGCCGCTGCTGATAAAGCGCCGAGCGTTTTCTGGATCAGCGCGAAATGCGGTCTTTTGTCGGTCGGCGACAACCTCCACTACAAATCCAAAGGCCCAAATACCAAGACCCACAAAGAACATCCCATCTAAGGCGGCTGTATTTGAGGAGGTTACCGCCGCCAGAGCTGCACAACTGGTTAGGTAGACCCAGGCCCCTTGCAAGGTCCATGTCATAAAGAAAGTTGGGAACGAGTTGCGAATGGAATGAAAGCGACGATCGCCGCCAGCATTTTTTATGCGGAAGTAAAGGAACGGACCAAGGCGTAACGCCCAGACAATAATGACCGCCGCGATGATCAGTGACCGGGGGTCATAGGCAGAGCTTAATATCACTGCGGCAACGAATACCGTTATGTAGGTCAGACTGCCAGCGAGGTCGAAAAATTTTTCTGTATGCGCTAACCATGCATGAATGAACAATAGCCACTGCACGCCAAACGCAAAAATGCCGCACCACACAAATACCGCCACATCAGCGTATTGCTTACCTTGGTCAGCGCCCGCCATAGACACCCCCCAAGCCAGCAGCAGCACCGCTACCACGCTCACAATTCCGATAATCCACTGTTGCATTTTTCTCTCCCTCAGTTAGTCCGACAGGACAATTNTGGTGNCCAAGCAACTCCCTCAGTATGCTCTTGCCACGGTACATATTTGCCCATCATAGANATAAACAATTCGTGTTCCAGCCAATCGTTAAGCCAACGCTGTAAGTTTTCATAAGACGTGCCCATAAACCAGTCGCGGTCAACATGGGCGAACTGACGAATAAATGGCAGTAACGCCATGTCCAATAATTGCGGTTCTGGCCCTAATAGATAGGACTGCTGCGCCAGCATAGTATCCAAGCGCTGCAGCCAATCAGCGCATTGGTCTCGGTAATACGCCGCCGGCTGATCNCTGTCTGCGCCATTGTATTTATATTGATCTAAAAGCGGTTTGAACTGTGCATCGAACTGTTCGATGAGCACACGCTGATGGTCAACACCACCCCCCAAGGCGCAACTATGGGGCGCATGACGAAGCAGTGCCCACAACATAATGTCTAAGCTTTCGTCGAGCACNCCGTCTTGCTCAGAGACCAANACCGGCACNGTTGCCTTTGGCGATAGCGCAATCATNGACGGCGGTTTGTCGCGCAATCGCACCTCACGTAACTCCACGGCAATGCCACTCCACGCCAACGCCATGCGCGCNCGCATGGCATAAGGACAGCGACGAAAGCTATATAAAATCGTCATTATTTATTGCTTCGGCTTACCCGGAAGCGCGCTAAATTCATCGACCCAAGGCAGACGCGAATCGCACCAGACCTGAAACGCTGGCACAAATTCGGCAACTTCCGCGAGCACTCCGGTACGCAAGCCAAAAGATCGGNCGACACCAGGTTCAGAACTAGCCTTAGAGGTCGCGTAAATGTGTGAGCCACAGCGATTACAAAATGCCAGCTCTCGTGCATTACCGCTGTCGCCTATCTTGTTATAGATCGTCAGTTCACCGCTGAGCAACTGAAAAGCATCTTCGTCAGACGGCACGATGCTGCGATAGGGCCCNCCAGACATCACCTGGCAATCCCGGCAATGACAAACCACCGTGCGCGCTGGCTCTGCCTCGCTGATGAATGTGATGTGTTCACAGTGGCAACTGCCATGTACGCGCATGCTTANTTCTCTCCCTTTTTNNTCTGCCTTTGACCATAGCAAGCCACTGGTGCTTGGTCATCTGCATCTGTTCCGACATACTAAAAGTTTATGCAGGGAGCACAACATGACCGAATCTCTTCGCCCGTTGCCGGTGCCTACACCCGAAACCCAGCATTTTTGGGATGGCACNCGGGTCGGTGAATTACGCTTGCAGCAATGTAACGACTGTCAACACACCTACTTTCCGCCCCGNCCATTTTGTCCGGAGTGCAGTAGTCGCAACGTGCAGATTGTGGTNGCCAGTGGGCGCGCCACACTTGAAAGTTATGTCATCAGTCATCGTCCGCATAAAGCGTTTACGGGGCCTTATGCAATCGCGCTGGTAGCGCTAGAAGAAGGGCCACGGATGATGTCGAATATCGTCGGCTGCGAGCAAACCCCAGAGGCCTTACAGCTAGATATGCCGTTGCAAGTGACTTTCGAAGACGCGGGCGCCGATATTCATTTACCCCTATTCACCCCCACAGGAGCATCTTCATGACTGGGGTAGCGGTAGTCGGTGCTGCCGAGACCACGCAACTCGGCAAAATCCCGGACTTAAGTCAGATCCAGTTACATGCCGATGCGGCACTCAATGCCATGGCCGACGCCGGTCTCTGCGCCAAAGACATTGACGGTATCGCCACTGCCGGCAGCCGCCCCACCGATCTTGCGCATTATTTGGGCATAACCCCCACATGGGTCGACGGTACCGCTGTCGGCGGCTGTTCATTCATGTTGCACGTGCGCCATGCGGTCGCGGCACTTACCACTGGCCAGTGCTCAACGGTGCTTATTACCCACGGAGAAAGCGGTCGTTCAGGTGTTGGCCGCGAAGGCTTCGCGCGCGCGCCCGCCTCCTTAAGTGGTCAATTTGAAATGCCATTTGGCCCCATGGGCCCACCCACCCTTTTTACCTTGCCAGTGCTACGCTACATGAAAGATTACGGGATGAGTCACGAACAGTTGGCCATGGTCGCCGTAGTCCAACGGCAGTGGGCGAGCATGAATCCGCGTGCGAGCTTTCAGGATCCCATCACCGTTGATGATGTGCTGGCATCAAAAATGATCGCCTACCCCTTCCATCTTCTAGAGTGTTGTTTGGTAACCGATGGCGGTGGCGCGTTAATACTGACACGCGCAGAGCGTGCTAACGATTTCCCCCAGCCTCCAGTGTATATCAGGGGCACTGGGGAGAGCGTAGAGACCCCCATGGTTAGCCAAATGCAAGATCTCACCTCCTCCAGAGCCTTTGCGGTGGCTGGGCCGGCGGCAATGGCTGACGCAAAAATCAGCCACAGCGATGTAGATCACTTAATGGTCTACGATGCATTCGCGCACCTGCCGATCTATGGTCTTGAAGATCTCGGGTTTTGTAAACGCGGCGAAGCGCCTGACTTCATTTGGGAACAAAACACCGCGCCTGGCGGCAGCTTGCCAATGAACACCAATGGCGGCGGTTTGTCTTATATGCACTCGGGTATGTACGGAATGTACGCAATGCAGGAAAGTGTGCGCCAAGTTCGCGGTACCGCAGCTGCACAGGTCGACNATGTAAATATTTCTCTCTGTCTCGGTGTCGGTGGCATGTTTGGCGCAGCTGGTTGTGTCGTGTTTGCCAAAGAACCGAGTTAAGATCAACGCATAAAATATGGGGAGCCTCTATGAACTTTCGCAATCTAACGACTTTAGTAACTCTATTAATAGTCAGCTTAGGCACTACTACTGCCTACGCTGACGAGCGTGCCCAGAAAGCGGTCGAAACCCGCCAAGGGCTATTAAAAGTGGTTGGTCATTACTTCGGCCCTATTGTGGGCATGGCCAAGGGGCAAGTGCCTTTCGATGCGGACTTAGTAAGCGCTAACGCCAACAAAATCGCCCAACTGTCACCCATGATTCCAGATGTCTTTGCCTTCGATACTCGAAGCAGCGGTGTCGCGTCTGACGGATTAGACAGTATTTGGGAAGATATGGCCGACTTTGATAGTAAGGCAACAACGGCAAAAGAGCGCGCACTAGCCCTAGCGGCAGCAGCCAGCGAAGGCCAGGGCGCCTTCTTGAAGGCCGTCGGCGGCATGGGCTCAGCGTGCAAGGGTTGCCATGAGGAATACCGCAAAAAGTAACTTGCACCCAGATCAGCGNGTGCTGGTCTGGGACTTGCCCCTGCGTCTTTTTCACTGGGGCTTAGCGATTGCATTTGTGGTTTCCTGGATTACTGCTGAGGCGGGGATCGAATGGGCCGATTTGCACTTGTACAGCGGCTACAGCGTTCTTGCTTTAATCGCCTTCAGACTCATATGGGGCGTTGTTGGAACCCGCCATGCACGTTTTAGGAACTTTATTCGCGGGCCTCGCGCGCTGATCGCGGGTCTCGGTCAGTTAGTCACAAAGACTGCGCCTGCAGCACCAGGGCATAGTGCCGTTGGTGGCTGGGCCTCGGTAGTGCTCATCCTACTGATGCTCTGCCAAGCGGCATCAGGGCTTTTCATCACCGACGATATTTTGTTCAGCGGGCCNTATAATGGCGCTGTCAGCAGTGCCGTTGCAGACAGTCTTGGCAGCTTCCACTCTTTCAATTTCGATATATTGGTTATCGCCGTTAGTGCGCACTTAGGCGTGATGCTGTGGTATTCGCTGCGCAAGAATCACAATTTGGTTGCACCCATGATTACTGGACGCGGGCGCTACGCCCCCGAGCAGGACATCTCATCNTCAGACGTTTTACGCGCGTTTATTTGCGCGAGCGTTGCTGCAGGACTGCTTGGCGTGTTGATTATGTTCGCCCCGGAACCCGAATATTTTTTCTAATACCGGTGCGGCCAGCCAACATCAAACGTCAGGACGCCACTCGGTAGCGCTCAATTTGGATATCTTCAACGCCATAGTCCGCAAAATTGTCCGTTACCCTGCCGCGAATATATTGCTGCCATGAAAAAGCTTCATAACGTGGTGCCTCGTTATCAGCCACCCATGGCTCGATCATCGCATCTACTTTTGGTTGAAAGAAAAATGGCACACTGTAGCGGCCAGCCGCAGACTGCACGGGTAATACCCGATGACAGCCAGCAGTACAGCGGTCGTTACTCCATACCTGCATCACATCGCCGATATTAACGACGATGGTGCCTGGCTTTGGTGCCACATCGACCCAACCNTGGCGTTTTGATTGCGCCTGCAGACCACCTCGATCATCTTGTAATAGCAGCGTGATGGCACCTGGATCTGTGTGATGATGCAATGCCATATCGCCCAATGGTGTTAAGCCATCACGCTCTTGCTCTGCCACAGGGTCTTCTGCCGGATAAAAATTCAACCGCGCAGCGCTNGTGTGACTGCGGCCGAAATTGTCGGCAACAGTACCGCGAGCGGCGGCTTCNGGCAGGCCCAGAGCCATTAACACCATCGCCATAACCTGCTCTGACATCTCGGTAAAAGCGCTGAAGTAATCNGTTAATACTGGGCGCAATTGCTGCGGTTGCGCTGGCCAACGACTNTGCCGCAGTGGGTTTTTCGAAATGTGCCCGCCGGTTTTAAAGTCGAATACTTCTTTTAGATCTCGTCGTTGCTTGGTGAGTTCACGGTCGTAATAACCCAGCGGGTTACTTTCGTTTCTGTAAACACTGCGCTTAACCGCTGTAGGTTGGCCAAAAAAACTTTGCGCCTGTGCAAATACTTCATTCACCAGCGCGTCGTGGCCATGCCCCGCCAAGAGGAAAAAACCATGATCTTCACAGGCTACAGCCAACGCCTGCTGGTCAATCGCAGTGACACCTCCGGTCAAAAAGTCTGCCAAATTTATTGTCGGAATTTGCTCTTGCATGATTGTTCCTATCTTTGTCGTCGCACCCATATGCGCGACAGTGCCGCCTGACTGCCGTCTGGCTCTTCAACAAGCCCGTCAAATTCGTCCACAATGTCCAATCCTTGTGGGCAACCCAATAGTGCCTCTTTTAGCGCCTGGGGCGCTACCCGAAAATCAGGGTTGTTGGGGCCATTCACAGCCTCCGGTCCCGACCATTGCATATGTTCCTCAATCAACAAATGCCCACCCAGCGCTAAGTTACTGGCCAGCGCAGGTAACAGCGACGGAGCNACAAACCTAAACATTAAAATAAGNCCATATTCGTTATTTGACTGCCANCCNCTNTCNGCATTTGCCCCGAGTAAGTTTTGGCAACGCCAGTTCACGGTNACTGCTGCTTGAAATGCTTGCCGCGCGCCNTGCGCCAGCGCCGCTGCAGATACATCTACNGCATCGACAGCAAAGCCTTGTTGGGCGGCATAAATACTGTTGCGCCCGCGCCCGCANGCAACATCAAGGGCNCGTTTAGGCGTTTGTNGCGCCAAGATTTCAGGCATACATTGCTGCAAGTAAGCAGCGGGCCACAAGCGTTCTGAATATGCACCCTGGCGGTATCGGGCATCCCAAAGTTGTCGATCTGATAATGACAAAGCTTACCTCGGTTATATCGCTAGATCAGGTCTCCACTTGCTTAGAGGATAGCGAAACGCTAGGTTAATCGCCCTTTTATTCTGCCAGGCCCATGTCAGCATCCAAATCACAGCCACAAACCTATCTCGACCGCGCCGCTATGTGGCTGTCGGGTTTGTGTTTAGTGCATTGTCTGGCATTACCGTTGGCGGTGCTATTGACGCCAACCTTGAGCCAATGGCTCGAAGCTACGGAAACCACAACCCATTGGATACTTTTCGGTATCGCTATACCGATTAGCGTGATCGCTCTGGTACAAGGCTATCGGCGCCTGCGTAGCGTAAAGACGCTATTACTTGGCGGCATNGGATTGCTATTGATGCTGGTTGCCGTGAGCCATGTTTTTGGTCGCGAAATGGAAGTTCTACTTACCGTCATCGGTGTGACTGCAGTGCTGTTTGCGCATCTACGTAACCTCCTAGGACATCAAGCACTTCACGCCAACACCGAACCTACGCATTAACTCTTTGGAGCCCCTATGAGATACGACAATATCCTTCAGACTATTGGTAATACACCCGTAGTTAGACTGAATCGCATCGCACCTGATCATGTCGACATGTTCGTTAAGGTGGAATCCTTTAACCCCATGGCATCGGTAAAAGACCGGCTAGCTTACGCGATCATTAAAGATGCGCGAGACAGTGGTGCATTGCAGCCCGGCCAAACCGTGATTGAAGCCACGTCTGGCAACACGGGAATCGCATTAGCAATGGTTTGCGCCGTACTCGGGCACCCATTTGTTGCCACCATGGTAGAGACATTCTCTATTGAAAGACGCAAAGTCATGCGCGCCTTAGGCGCCAAGGTCATCCTGACCCCCGCGGCAGAACGTGGCACCGGCATGGTCCGCAAAGCCGAAGAGTTAGCCGAACAACACGGCTGGTTCCTGGCACGACAGTTTCAGAACCCAGCAAACCCGGCCTATCATGCAAGCACCACCGGGCCAGAGATCNTGCGCGACTTCGCNGGGGACAAGCTCGACTACTGGGTAACCGGCTGGGGTACCGGCGGCACGTTGTCTGGTGCCGGTCGAACCCTAAAAGCAGCGCGCCCCGACCTGAAGATTATTGCTGCCGAGCCCGAGCAAGCGGCACTGTTATCTGGTGGAGATTGGTCACCACACAAAATCCANGGCTGGACACCTGATTTTATCCCGGACGTTCTCGATCGCGACATCGCTGATCAAATTGTCCCGGTAAATGAAGATGAATCGATGCAATGTGCGATTCGGCTTGGTCAGGAAGAGGGCATATTCGTCGGTATCTCAGCGGGCGGTACACTNAATGCAGCTTTGAAAATTGCCNAACAAGCTGAACCAGGCAGCGTGATTTTGACCATGCTCGCGGATACCGCTGAGCGTTATCTTTCCACACCCTTGTTCGCCGGCATCAACGAAGGATCGGACGACGATTGGCTTGCAANCCTGTAGGCGANGTTAACGCAACAATTGCGGGTAATCGAGTTCCGCGCCCCAGTGCACTTGGGCGACACTCGCATAGCGCGATTCATTGACGAAGCCATGGTGCCGGAGCGTCTCCATATCGCGGCCAATACGCTCCAGCGTTTCGCCCTTGGTCACCGTAGTAGTGGCAGCAATGTCGGCCCCGTGGCGAACGGCCTCGGCGCTGGCTTGCACAGCATGGGTACCCGCTAGGTAAAGATCCGCGCGGTCGATATCACCGGCATCATTACCCGCCTGCGCATGCATCCATGTTTGCTCTAAGCCCTGAAAAAACAAAAGTCGCGCCGAGCGGTATAAGGCCAACGCCTTGCCAAAGTGCATTTGCGCGATGGTGCGCTCGCGTAACTTGCCAGCACTACCGCCGGGCGTTTTATCGCCCACCATTGCCGCGACTAAGTCGAGACTGCGGGCAGCCAAGCTCAGAGCGACCGGGACNTATGTAGCAAAGACGATTCTTGACGGACAACGGTATAGAGTGCCCTGATAATGCGCATTGGCCCCAGCGTCGGGGNTAGGAATTACCACCTGCAATGCCGGCACCGCTAAGTCCTTTACCAGCACATCACTGCTGCCAGAGCCACGCATGCCCAATGTGTCCCAATTTTGTTCTATGGAACATTGCGCTAATGGCATCACTGCCATTGCAGGAGTCTTGTCGATTAATACTGGCGACAGCAGCCAGGTCGCATGATCACAGCCACTAACAAAGCGCTGCCGACCATTAATGACATACCCGCCATCACATGGCACAGCCTGCAAAGGTGTGTGGCCACTGGCCGCCACCAGCGTATCTGGATCATCCGCCCATAGCTGCTCGACTAAACCCTGGGGCCATTGCGCCGCCATTAATCGAGCGGCATTAAAGACCATGACATGCCACGCTGCTGCGGTATCAGCGCCTGCCAGCTTTTCACAAGCCAAGGCACAGGTCACTGGATCAACTTCAAGCCCACCNAGAGAACTGGGCAAGAACAATCGGGGCACTTGAGCGTCAATCAGCGCCTGAAACGCTGCATCATGCAAACGGCAGTGCTGCTCGGCCCAGCTCGCATGCTGCTCGATGGTTCCGCATGCCGAGTCGATGCGTGTCAAAACCTCAGCCCGATCAAATGTCATTGCCCCTCCTCGTCACAACNAAGNTGCTTAAAACGCTCCCAATAAAGGTCATCTNNCCCTCAACAAAGTGAAGAAATTATGGATTGCGTTCCTCTAACACGCTGACGCATAACATAATTTTTTTGCNCCGCCGTAAAAACGCATTTGCCCTCTTCTTTTTGTAATACATCTTCCGTATTCTTTGAACCCTCACTAGCCGCAGCTGTATGCATATACAGTGCTAATTTCCTCGGCAGGGCGATTACACGGCATGCAGTTCGGCTAGCTGAGGCCAACCTTTCAACTGCTCCCGCAACAGCTCNTTCACCCTAATTTGCATGGCCGTGATCGGGCACGAGCAGATCAGTCTTCAGCCGGTAGCGGGGGCAATACTTCGGGCCAAGGAAATTGAGCATCTGCGACCGCAATAAATTCGGGATTCAAGATGCTCTCTTTGCTGTTGTAGCTGAGTGCGGANCCGTCACCGCAAAACACCCGACCGCCGGCCGCGCACAGCACCGCCTGAGCAGCGCCAATATCCCACTCACTTGTGGGCCCCAAGCGGGGATAAATGTCGGCNTCACCAGCGGCGAGTGCGCACANCTTTAGCGAACTGCCCACTGGTCTTCGCTGCATTGCCGGAAATTGTTCACCAATCATTTCCAAGTAGCGCTCTAAACGCGCACCACCGTGATTGCGGCTCGCAACCACAGTCAATTCGGCAACCTGTTCGAGGCGTTGTTTNCCCTGCAGAGACGAGCGCACTCCCTGAGCATTCTCAACCCACGCGTCACCCGCTGGAACATTGCCNAAATAAATCTGGTCTTGAACAGGTACTCCCACCCAACCAAGCACCGGCGCATGGTTCTCTATCAAGGCTATGTTCACGGTAAACTCACCATTACGGTTAACAAACTCCTTGGTTCCGTCTAACGGATCTACCAGCCAGTAGCGCAACCAACCGCTGCGTTCGCTAAATTCCGGCAGTGCTGATTCCTCTGAGATAATAGGAATATCCGGTGCCAAGCGCTGCAGGCCTTCCGCAATAACGGCATGGGCAGCAAGATCTGCCTGGGTCAATGGCGATGCGTCTTGTTTTGTTTCCACCGCAAAGTCTGAGTTGTAGACCCGTAAAATTTCCTCCCCGGCACGACGCACGATGNCCATTAATGTTGAATTGTGCTCATCTGCAAGCGCCATAGTCGTTGGGCTGTTCATAATCAGTTATCTCGTTTTGTTGATTCTTCCGCCGCATCCAGCAGCTGCGAAAATAACGGTCGGCACAATACTAGGGCCGCAATTGCTCGAGCTTCGCAAAACTCCTCGCTGCTCAATAGTTCATCTAGCCGCTGTAGTGGCCAGGGCACCAGTTCAATGGGTTCAGGTTCGTCGCCTTGCAACTGTTTGGGATAAAGATCGGTGGCAAAAACAACGTTAATAGCAAATCCCATGTGGCCGGGAGCTAAAGTCAGGCGCTTTATAAACTCGGCACGTTCGGCGGCGAAGCCCACTTCTTCAGCTAATTCCCGACTGGCCGCCGCTTCTAGGCTTTCTTCAGGCTCAANCAAGCCTTTCGGCAACGTCAGCTGCATCTCATGAAAACCAGCAGCATATTCGCGGATCAACAGCAGTTCGTTTTGCGCATTCACCGCAACCACAATGACACCCTCCGCACCACCGGCCGGCAGGCGCTCGTAACGACGCTCCACGCCATTACTAAAACGCAGGTCGAGTGCTTCTATTTTAAAGAACCGGGTGGTGGCGAGGGTTTCGGTGGCAATAATCTCGGGTAACGGCATAGTCTAAATCACGGTCTCTACACGGGTGGCTCGGCAAGCTTTAGGTCTATTTTGGGTNTACGAACTAATATTCTGNTCCCCACGCTCGGTAGTATAGTCACCTGCACGCCTGCNAGCGTTACTATATCGCACTGCCACGCCCAATCATCGGAGTACTTTTTTGTCAGCAACCAAGCCAGCCATTAATTGGCAGGACATCGATACCGTACTACTCGACATCGACGGCACNTTACTGGACCTGCATTACGACAACTTCGTTTGGGATCAGGTCGTACCTGAAGCCTATGCCCAGCTTAAACAGTTATCCTATGCGGAAGCGAAAGAGCAGCTATTTGCACAGATGCACCAAGTGCTGGGCAGCATAGAGTTCTACAGCTTTGACTTNTGGCAACAACAGACGGGGCTCGATATCACCGACCTGCATCGGCAACANTCGCGCCTCATTGGCTTCCGTGCTGACGCGGAAGCGTTCCTTGATTGGCTCGGGGCGAGCGAGCTTCGCGCAATCATAGCGACGAATGCCGACCACAACTCATTGCAGATAAAAGAAAGCGTGATGGGGCTGTCCAAACGAGTTGACCAAATCTACTCAAGCCAGGACTTTAGCTGCCCTAAAGAACATCAGGATTTCTGGCAACAATTACAGAAACAATGCGGCTTCGACCCGCAACGAACCCTATTTTTGGACGACACCGAGCGCGTACTAAATGCCGCTGCTGAGTTCGGCATCCGCGAGGTATGGCATGTCCGCACCCCCGATTCTCAGCGCGGCCCACGAGCAGAATCTATCCATCCCAGCCTAGATCAATTTCATGAAATCTATCCTGCCATTTAGTCCTCATGTCAGTCATGGATGAGACCGCGAGCGTACGCATTGACCGTTGGCTATGGGCCGCGCGATTTTACCGAACNCGATCNTTGGCCAAGTCNGCGGTCGCCGGCGGCAAAGTACACGTCGACGATCAGCGGGTTAAGCCTGCTAAAGAATTACGCATTGGCCAAACGGTACGCATCAACAAAGACGGNGTAGTTTTTACAGTTGTTGTGCAAATACTCAGCGAGCAACGAGGTTCAGCGACGATAGCGCAAACACTTTACGAAGAAACAGCGGACAGCATCGAGTTGCGTCAAGCAGCGATTAGCGAGCGGCGCATGAGCCGTGCTGGATTGCACATTCCCGCACAACGTCCGGACAAACGCGACCGACGCGCGCGCAATCAACTGCGCGACCTTGATCACCAATGGTCTGACGAAACACAGCACTGAACTATCATCGAGGCGCTATACAATGGACTTACTNCAACGTTTCAGCTTTCAGGGACTGCCNATTCGCGGCCAATGGGTGCGCCTAACTGAAACTCTTAGTGGCATTGCNCAATATCAAAATTATCCGCCCGACGTACAGGCGCTGCTTGGAGAAATGTTCGCGGCAGTAACCATGGTTGCGGACAATTTGAAATTTTCAGGCGCGGTGTCNTTGCAATCTCAGGGCGATGGGGCATTGATTCGCAGCTTGGCCGANTGCCGCGATCAGCAATATCTACGCGGAATTGCCCATCTTGCAGAGGATTTAACGNCATCACCACGCTCCAATAGCCTCGCCGACTGGCTCGGCNACGGCCAACTGGCACTGTCGCTCTTGCCCGATAAAACAACGGGCATGAATCCATACCAAGGTCTCGTGGCTATAGATTCANGTGGTCTGGCTGCAAGCTTAGAGGGTTATTTTGCAAACTCCGAGCAACTGCAAACGCGCCTGCACTTTGCATCTGCCCGTGGCGCCACCACCGGCCTACTGTTGCAGCGCTTGCCTGATGCCCCTAACGCAGCAGAGACCACAATCACTCAAGCCGAGGACGACTGGCAAACATTGACCACCTTGGCGGCGTCGGTAACAGCAGCAGAGCTGGTCAGCTTGCCACCAGAGCAGATACTCAACCGCCTGTTCCACGAATACCCGTGCGAACTTTATAGCCCTCGAGCCTTGAGTTTTCGCTGCACCTGTTCACCAGAAAAAAGCGATGAAACATTAATGGTGCTCGGACGGGAGGACCTGNTGGCACTTGCCGACGAGTTACCCGAAATCCACGTCGACTGCGAATTTTGCGGCAAACGCTACGCCTACAACAAAAAGGCTGTTGATGCGCTTTTAGCAAAGCGAGCTGCCGCACTACACTAGGATGAGAAAAAGGCTGGAGCGCGGTTCACACCGCACAAATATGGGTCGGAAACATAGAATTTAGTTAATAGCAACTGTTCTCATTTCGAAAGCCTCTGGCATAATCTCGTGCCCTTCAACGATAGCGATTCACCATGGCCGTTAACCCTAATTCAAACCCAGCGACCAGTACCCACGAAAATTTATCTTCGGCGCAACTGGCGGCGCAATCTATCCTGCGTCACGAAGGAACGTTTGCCAACAATGGCGCTATCGTGGTGGAAACTGGAGCACGAACTGGCCGCTCACCAAAGGATCGTTTTATTGTCGACGAAGCGTCAACCTCCGAATTTATCGATTGGGGGGAGGTGAATCAGCCAATCGACGGTGAAACTTTCGATCGTCTGTGGGACCGAGTGCAGGTGCACTTAAATGAAACCGAAACGTTTCTCTCAAACCTGCATGTGGGTGCAGATCCGGAGCACTATTTGCCGATAGAGGTGAACACCGAATACGCTTGGCATAGCCTTTTTGGTAGATCTTTATTCATCATTCCCGAGCACTACAATCCGCATAACAAAGAGGTCTGGCAGATCTTTAACGCACCTAATTTCCAATGCCAGCCGGAACGTGACGGTACCAATAGCGATGGCACGGTTATGATTAACTTTGCCCAGCGCAAAGTGCTGATCGCCGGTATGCGCTACGCCGGCGAAATGAAAAAATCCATGTTCTCAGTACTGAACTTCCTGTTGCCTGAGAAAGATGTTTTACCGATGCACTGTTCGGCAAATATGGGCGACGAGGGCGACGTGACCTTGTTTTTCGGGTTATCTGGTACGGGTAAAACAACNCTATCCGCTGACCCCAACCGGCTATTGATCGGCGATGACGAACACGGCTGGGGACGCGGCACGGTGTTCAACTTCGAAGGCGGTTGCTATGCAAAGTGCATTGACTTAAGTCGCGAGAATGAGCCGGTCATTTTCGACGCCATTCGNTTTGGCGCCATTGTGGAAAATGTGGTTATCGATGCGGACACCAACGAACCAGACTATACCGACAGCTCTTTGACCGAAAATACTCGCGCCTGTTATCCGCGCAGCAATATTGCAGAGAAAGTGCCGGAGAACCGCGGCGGCGAGCCTAACAACATCATCTTTCTCACCTGTGATGTCAGCGGCGTGCTGCCGCCCGTGGCGATTTTGTCTAAGGAAGCTGCTGCTTATCACTTCTTATCAGGCTATACCGCCCAAGTCGGCTCCACNGAAGTCGGTTCGACTGANGCCTATAAAGCGACATTTTCNACATGCTTTGGCGCACCATTTTTCCCGCGCCCAGCAGGGGTCTATGCCAAGCTGTTGATCAAACGCATTGAGGAGTTTGGCTCTAGGGTGTTCTTGGTTAACACCGGCTGGACTGGCGGCGGCTATGGCGTTGGCAGCCGGTTTAAAATACCAGTGACCCGCGCCATCATCGCAGCAATTCAGAGCGGTCAGTTACACGAAACCGCAACCACCCACTTAGAGGGATTTAATCTGGATATTCCACAAGCCGTGCCTGGCGTAGACAGTGCACTGCTTAACCCCAGAGAAACTTGGGCGGATCCCAGCGCTTATGACCAGGCTGCTGCAGCGCTGGTAAGCAAATTCGTTGCGAACTTCGCCAAGTTTGAAGTTGAGGACAGCATTATCGCTGCCGGACCCCGGGCCTAAAGTCGCTTTGGCCTTTTTAAGGTTTGATGATTACAGGCCGTCAATCGGCCAATATACTCATCAAATACATGGCCCAGACGCGGTCGGGGAGGACGGCGGATGCGAATAACTCAGCGCACTCTCGAGTTACTGCAAGCGACCAACAGCGGACTCGATCAGCTGCAACGAGGCATCGAGAAAGAGAGCTTACGCGTCACCTCTGACGGAAGTCTGTCTAAACAGTCGCACCCCACGGCGCTGGGGTCGGCCCTAACCCATAGCGCCATCACCACGGATTTTAGTGAGGCGCAACTAGAACTCATTACCGGAGTCCACGATAGTCCAGAAGCTTGCCTACAAGAGCTGACTGAGATTCATCACTTTGTGCATGCAAATCTTGACGCCGAGTTATTGTGGCCCAGCAGCATGCCCTGCATCCTCAGTAGCGACAGCGACGCCATACCCATTGGCCAGTACGGCAGCTCAAATATCGGCCAAACGAAGACGGTATACCGTCGTGGTCTGGGTCACCGTTACGGCCGCTTGATGCAAACGATTTCTGGCATCCACTATAATTTTTCAGTGCCAGATGATCTCTGGCGGCGGTTAGGCATCAACGACCAAGACCAAAAAACCGATGCCTACTTCAGCTTAATTCGAAACTTCCGACGCTGCTCTTGGCTGTTAATCTATTTATTCGGTGCCTCACCGGCAGTATGTAGAAGCTTCCTGCAACGACCTGACCACGGCTTACAGGAGTTCAGCGAGGGCACATATTATTTACCCCACGCCACCAGTCTGCGCATGGGCCGGCTCGGCTATCAAAGTGATGCTCAAAGCGAGCTGCATATCTCCTATAACTCGCTGGCAGAGTACACCACCACAATGCGAGCTGGCCTCTCCAAGAGTTTTCCCGGATACGCGCATATTCCAGTTAATGAAAACGGTGACTATCAGCAATTAAACGACTCAGTTCTGCAAATAGAAAATGAGTTCTACGGCACCATCAGGCCCAAACGCAGCGCAGCAAGCGGTGAACGTCCACTAGCAGCACTGGGCAAACGCGGCGTTGAATACATTGAAGTCCGATGTGTCGATCTAGACCCGTTTGAGCCCGTCGGCATAGACCATCGCCACATGCGCTTCTTAGATACCTTCCTATTGGTATGCCTACTCACTGAAAGCCCAACAGATAGCCGCGAGGAATCGGCGCGCATGGTGAGGAACCAGACCGCGGTGGTAGAAAATGGTCGTCAATTGGACCAACAACTGGAGCGCGATGGCGAATCCATCGCGCTACGCCAATGGGCTACTGAGCTGTTGACCGAATGCGCCAAGGTCGCTGACCTCATGGATCAGCACACCGATAATGACCTTTATCGCTCCGCTGTGGATGCGCAACTGGCTAAGGTTGAGAATCCAGATCTCACCCCCTCAGCAAAAGTAATCCAAGCACTAAGCGAGGGCAGCTCGTTCTTTCAATTCACCATGCAGCACGCGCGACAGCATGCGGAATTTTTTGCACACCAACCAGCCAACGCCGAAAGTACTGCGCGACTGAGCGCCGAAGCACGCGAATCGTTGATAAAGCAGTCCCAGATCGAAGCGGCTGACAATATGAGCTTTACAGATTTCGTGCGTGACTATCTGGCACTTTGAGCGGCCGTGAATTTTCTCGCGCACTGCGCACTGGCGGATGAGGCGAGCGACCTCTGGCAAGTAGATACAAAACAACACCAAGGTTTACTGGCCGGAGCAGTAATCGCGGACTTCACCAAGGGGCGCATTAACCCTCTGTGGCCAGATGCTCTACAAGCGGGAATACGACTGCATCGACGGATTGACGCCGTATCCAATCAACACCCGGGTATCCGCACAAGTTGCCAACGCTTCCCGCAATCGCTGCGACGCTTCGCGCCTATTTTCATCGACATTCTGGCCGATCATTACCTGAGTTTAAGCTGGCAGGACTACACCAAGGAAGACCTCGGCACATTCACCCCACGGTGTTACCAAGCAATTACCGAGTACCAACAATACCTGCCACAACAAGGCCAAAGCTTCGTAACATATATGCGCGAAACAAATCTACTGGGCCGCTATCACGATTGGACCACTATTGAACGTGCCTTACTGTTCTCATTAAAACGCCTAGGTAAGGAGGAGTTAGGCGATGACGCTTTACTCGCCGCCCAGCAAATAGCAGCGGCGGCGGCCAAGGACTTTCCCGGTTACTACACTGATTTTCGTCAACAACTCGGCAACTGGTCGAGCCTATTAACTGCAAAATAACCTCGCAGCTACGACAAATTTTTCCTCAGCCCCGGTTACAGGTAATATGCAGCCCTTTTCATCTACGCCAACAAGTCTATGAAAGCTGTTTTGTGCAAATCCTTTGGTCCTGCTGAAGACCTCTCGCTGGAGGAGGTCGACGAGCCGAACATTAAGCCCGGCCACGTTATTGTCGCCGTCCATGCAAGCGCCGTGAACTTCCCAGATGTGCTGATGATCGAGGGCAAGTATCAGTCACGCCCCGACTTTCCTTTTTCACCGGGCGGTGAATTTAGCGGCATCGTTACCGAGGTAGCCGACGACGTAGCAAACTGGAGCGTTGGTGACGAAGTTTTCGGCAGTTTGGGTCATGGTTGTTTTGCCGAGAAAATACTCGTCAACGCACGGGCTCTCCGCGCCAAACCCAGTTCTATGAGTTTTGCCGTAGCCGCCGGCATTAGCACTACCTACGGCACCTCTTACTACGCTCTGAAGCAGCGCGCTAACCTGCAACCGGGAGAAACGCTATTGGTTCTAGGTGCCGCGGGCGGTGTAGGTCTGGCGGCGGTAGAACTGGGCAAGGCTATGGGCGCACGGGTCATCGCTGCAGCCTCTAGTGACGAAAAATTAGCAGTCGCCAAAGCGGCTGGGGCTGACGAACTGATCAATTACAGCGACGGCCAGTTGAAGGATAAGGTGAAAGCGCTAACCGACAATCGCGGCGCCGACGTCATCTATGATCCAGTCGGTGGTGAGTTATTTGATCAGTGTATGCGGTGTATTGCTTGGTACGGTCGCGTACTCATCGTTGGCTTCGTCGGCGGCGATATCCCTAGAGTTCCGACGAATTTGATTCTGCTGAAAAGCTGTCAGGTTGTCGGCGTATTTTACGGCGCATTTTCGGGACTGTTCCCCCAAGACAACCAACAGAACTTCGAAGAACTTATGGCTATGTTCGAGCAGGGTAAAATCGACCCGCTAATTGGTGCAGAGTTTGCACTTTCCGACTATGCCGCAGCATTGAATTGTTTAGCCGAACGCAAAGCGGTCGGCAAAGTCGTCGTCAACCTATAAAAAAGAGCAACTATGTTATCGACTTGGAAAGCTGATCATTGGGCACTAGCCGTCTGTATCACGGCAGGAGCCTTACTTTGCATCGCCCTGATTATGGAGCACGCGTTATTTTTAGCGCCTTGTCCGCTTTGCATGATGCAGCGAATATGGCTCGCGCTAACCGGGCTCCTCGCGTATGCAAGCCTGGCACATAATCCGCGCTGGGGAATTTACCCTTTGCTTGGCGCAATATCTGCGATCATCGGTGCTGGCTTTTCCATTCGTCAACTGTGGCTGCAGAGTTTACCCAAAGATCAGGTTCCTGCCTGCGGACCGGACCTCAGCTACATGCTTGAGGCTTTTCCCCTCAGCGATGTTATTGCTGCCATGGCCTCTGGAACCGGCGACTGCGCCGAAATCAGCTGGTCTTTGCTAGGTATCAGCATTCCAGGCTGGTTGTTATTGTTCTTTGGCGCCTTACTGGCAATGAATGTTATGCAAATTCGTCAGGGCAGCCGCGCTTAAACTACGCAATCGAGGCCCTAGAATGCCTCCTAAGTCCCTGATATATTTCGCTTTGGACACTGTCGATCGGTCTTGGTGAGCACAACAAAAACAATACTCACCGCTTTGATTTAACCGCGCTCGGCTCACCACAATAGCTATTTAACCCATTGCAAGTTGCATGGGTCGACCTATCGCCGAGGGCTCAATACTTTCCCTCGGGGTTACGCTTGCATCAAAGCCGGCGTTCTTAGGCACAGGAAAGGGAACATGGACTCTACAAAAATTTCGTCTCCTCGCCACATCTTGGTGGCGAACGGCAAAGGTGGCTGTGGCAAAACCACAGTAGCCACGAACCTCGCCGCTGCGTATGCCAGCACCGGGCAACAAGTTGCACTATGGGATTATGACCCGCAAGCCAGCACCCAATACTGGGCAGAAATTCGCCATGCGCGGGAAGAAACTTGTGCGCCTATAGAAGCACTCGCCAGCTTCAAAGGACCGAGACTACGCGAAACGCTATCCTTCAGCCGCCGCGCCTCTGAGGGCTGTGATGTCATCGTCATCGATGCACCCAGCCTCAGCACAACAAGCGCACAATTTGAAAACTTAGTGCGCATGAGCGACGTTATTGTGGTGCCGGTAATGGCATCCTCGATCGATATTCGCGCCAGCAAGCGCTTTATCACAGATTTACTTACCCATCGGATTTACCGAGCCCGACCTCGGCCCATTGGCGTGGTTGGCAATCGCATCGCCACATACTCTGCTAATTACGAAAAGCTCGAACAATTTCTGGCCTGCTCCGGGATTGCGACCATCAGTCAATTCCGCGATACCCCGGTCTACAGTGAAGCAGCCGACCAAGGCATCGGCGTAATAGAGATGTCTGATAACCGCGCTGCGCGTCGAGAGTATCGGGCTTGGCATACGCTGACCTCGTGGATCGACGAGCAGACGCCGCGCCAATCTGCGACCACTCAGGCAGGCCCGAGAGCCGCTGGGCGTAAGGTCCAGCACCGCGCCGAAACCCAAGATCGGACCCATAAAAACAACGCCTGAGGTTGAATGCTGACAGCGCTCAACGCGCTGTCGCTAAATCATCTTTTAATGCTCCGCCTGACAGACCTCACCTTCGAACGCGGCGACGATGTGCTTTTTTCCGGCCTCGACGGCGTGGTGTATCCCGGTCAACGGATGGCCGTTGTGGGCAGAAACGGCATCGGCAAATCTACCCTGTTCAAGTTAGTCCTTGGCCAACTTGAGAGCAGCCGCGGCAGTATCGAATTCCCAGAAGATTGGCGGGTGGGCTACATGGCTCAGGAGGTAGAGGCTAATGAGCGCCCAGCACTAGACTATGTTATCGACGGCGATCGCGAACTGCGCCGAGTGGAAGCTCAGATCGCAGAAACCGAAGATCCAGAGAAATTGGCTAACCTCTACAGTCTTTATGAGGATCTAGGCGGCTATCAGGCCATGGCTAAGGCGGGCGAAATCCTCAACGGCCTTGGCTTCGATGACCAGGTAGTGCATGAGCCATACGCAAGTTTTTCAGGCGGCTGGCGCATTCGTTTAAATCTAGCCCAAGCTTTGATGTGTCCAAGCGACCTACTATTGCTCGATGAACCGACCAACCACTTAGATCTAGAAGCTATTCTATGGCTCGAGGGTTGGCTCAACCGATTTCCTGGCGCAATGTTGATCATTGCTCACGATCGTGCCTTTCTCGATAGCACCGCCACATCGGTCATGCATCTGGCAGGCAATGGCGGCAAGCTATATAAGGGCAACTATAGCGCCTTCGAACGCCAGCGCGCCGCCGAATTGGAACGCCAGCAAGCCATGGCCGCAAAACACCAAGCTCAGGTGCAGCACATTCAGCAGTTTGTGGACCGCTTTCGCGCCAAGGCCAGCAAAGCCAAGCAAGTGCAGAGCCGCATCAAAGCCTTAGAGCGCATGCAAACTCAAGCGGCATTACATGTGGACTCCGACTATCGGGTGAACTTCAGCAACCCCGAAAAAGTTTCTAACCCATTGTTTAGCTTCCGCGACCTAGTACTCGGCTACGAAGACAACAAAGTCCTGCGTCAGGTCTCTCAGACCATCCTACCTGGAGCACGGATCGGCGTGCTGGGCGCAAACGGGGCTGGCAAATCGACCCTGCTGAAGGCTTTAGTTGGCGACCTACAGCCCCTCGACGGTACGATGGAAAAAGGTCAACACGCGGAAATCGGCTACTTCGCACAACATCAGTTGGAATCCCTGGATACCCGCAATAGCGCCTACGAGACCTTTATCGAAATTCATCCCGGAATGACACCTCAACAATGCCGCGACTACCTCGGCGGCTGGGGTTTCAGTCTGCAAATGATTGAGCGGCCTNTTAGCAGCCTTTCGGGCGGTGAAAAAGCTCGACTGGTGTTGTCATTATTGGCTGCCGAACAGCCAGCGATTTTGGTACTGGATGAACCGACCAATCACCTCGACCTAGACATGCGCGACGCCCTCGCGCTGGCGCTGCAGGCCTATAGCGGAGCGGTGATCATAGTCGCCCACGACCGCAATTTACTCGAAAAAATCGTCGATGAATTTTGGCTGATCGAAGATGGCTCTCTGATGACCTATCGCGGCGACCTAGACGACTACACCGAGAGCCGACAACAACAAGCAGCATTAACGGCGCCGACCAGCAAAAACGCGGTGAACTCGCGTAAGCGACAACGCCAGGAACGTGCCGCAGCTCGAAAGTCGGAACAGGATTTGCGCAAGACCATCAAACAGCTCGAGCGCGACATCGAGAACGGTACAGCGACGTTAAAATCTTTAGAAGCGACGCTAGCGGATAAGGACACTTACGCTCAAATGCCCGCCGATGACTTGAACGCGTTGCTTGCAGAGGCGGCGGCCGCGCGAAAAAACATTGAAGCGCTAGAGGAGGCATGGCTCTCCGTTAGCAGTAAACTAGAGGCCGAGTTAACCTGATGTTTATTTTCTCTTAACCAACTCTCAGCTAGGCGAGCAGCACAACATGCGACAATTCCCCCAAACTCGATTACGGCGCAATCGCGAACAGCCCTTCGTCCGGCGCCTTGTTGCCGAAAATCAAGTGACCGCCGACGATCTCATTTATCCGATGTTCATCATTGACGGCACCAAGCAACGCTCCGCAGTAGACTCAATGCCTGGCATTGAGCGGCTTAGTGTTGACCTCGCCGTGCAAGAGGTGGAGTCGCTGGCTGCGCTGGGATTGAACAGTATCGCGCTGTTCCCCAACGTGGAGCCTAATCTGCGCACATTGGACGGACGTGAGGCCTACAATCCTGATGGCCTCGTGCCCCGCGCGGTCGCCGCCCTAAAAGCAGCGGTGCCAGAAGTGGGCGTGATCACAGACGCGGCGCTGGATCCGTATACCAGCCATGGTCAAGACGGTATCGTTGACGCTAACGGCTATGTGGCCAACGACGTTACGGTTGAGGCGCTGTGCGAACAAGCAGCGGTTTGCGCTGCCGCAGGCGCGGACGTGATTGCGCCATCAGACATGATGGATGGTCGGGTTGGTGCAATTCGCGAATTCCTCGACGACCAAGCGTTTATAAATACCCGCATAATGGCCTATTCGGCGAAGTACGCCTCCAGCTACTATGGCCCATTCCGCGACGCAGTAGGCTCGAGTTCGACCATTGGCGGCGGCGACAAAAAGACTTATCAGATGGACCCGGCAAACGGCGATGAGGCCATCCACGAGGTAGGACTCGATATCGAAGAAGGTGCTGACATGGTCATGGTTAAGCCAGGGATGCCGTATCTGGACATATTGCACAGAGTCAAGGCGACCTATCGACTACCGACCTTTGCTTATCAGGTAAGCGGTGAATACAGCATGCATGCTGCAGCAATTGCCAACGGCTGGTTAGGAGAATCGGTAATTCATGAGTCGCTATTATGCTTCAAGCGAGCAGGTGCTGACGGTATTCTAAGTTACTTCACAAAACGTTGGCTGGAAACACAAGCCCAGCGCTGAGGTGCTGACTATTACTAACTACCCGCCTTTAAACATGACTAATCACTCGAAGGTGATAAACTGGCGGCTTACTACTGGAGATTAAGCTATGAGCGACAATATCGTTCACACAACTGACGGCGGTTTTGACCAAGACGTCCTGAACTCAGAAAAGCCTGTGCTTGTCGATTATTGGGCGGAGTGGTGCGGCCCCTGCAAAATGATCGCGCCCATCCTTGAAGAAGTTGCTGGTGAGTACGCGGACAAGTTGAAAGTGTGCAAAATTGATATCGACGCGAATCAAGAAACACCACCGAAGTATGGGATACGCGGTATACCAACATTGATGCTGTTTAAAAACGGTGAAGTGGAGGCCACAAAAGTTGGCGCTTTGTCGAAATCCCAGCTGCAAGCCTTCTTGGATAGTAATATCTAGTAGAGGACACCAAATGACGGGCTTCATATCACCAAGGAAGCCCGTTTTTTGCGCTTTAACTATCGCCGACGCACCTTGACCTAGCGCAACATTTCTCTACACTCTATGTACTCGCTTCTGGGACGGAGGAATCCTAGCAAGCGTTTTAACTTTATTGGTCGAATCCGACTACTCCCTACGCTCATTATTAGTCAGCGATCCTGTCAAATTCGCTGGCACCGAGCGCGACCATCAATACTAAAATAACAACGGCTAAAACAATGGCAATGCATCTTTCAGACTTGAAGCGTAAACCCGTCACCGAGCTAATGGACATGGCTCGAGAAATGGGCCTCGACAATGTAGGGCGATCCCGCAAGCAAGAGGTTATTGCGGCCATAGTGCGCAAACAATCAAAGAGCGGCGAGGACATCTACGGCGAGGGTACGCTTGAAATCCTTCAGGACGGCTTTGGCTTTCTACGCTCGCCAGACAGCTCCTATCTAGCGGGTCCGGACGATATCTATGTTTCTCCAAGCCAAGTGCGTCGATTTAACCTCCGTACCGGCGACACCATTGCTGGCAAGATCCGCCCGCCAAAGGACGGAGAGCGTTACTTTGCACTGCTTAAAGTCGACGAAATAAATTTCAGCGAAACCAACAACAAAACTCATAAGGTTTTATTTGAAAACCTGACACCACTATTTCCAAATGACCGCCTGCAACTGGAACGCGGAAACGGCAGTACTGAGGATTTGACAGCACGAATCATCGATCTGGTTGCGCCCGTCGGTAAAGGCCAGCGCGCGCTGATCGTCTCGCCGCCGAAAGCAGGTAAAACGCTGGTGATGCAGAACATCGCCCAATCTATAGCAGCAAACAATCCAGAAACCATCTTGATCGTTCTATTGATCGACGAACGCCCAGAAGAGGTAACTGAAATGCAACGCTCAGTTCGTGGTGAGGTAGTGGCATCTACCTTCGACGAACCACCTTCTAGACACGTTCAAGTTGCAGAGATGGTCATCGAGAAAGCAAAACGGTTAGTTGAACACAAAAAAGATGTGGTCATTCTTTTGGATTCGATCACCCGTCTTGCCCGAGCGTATAACACCATCGTGCCATCATCTGGCAAAGTGCTAACCGGCGGCGTGGATGCGCATGCATTGGAGCGGCCCAAGCGTTTCTTCGGCGCAGCCCGCAACATTGAAGAGGGTGGCAGTTTAACCATCGTTGCTACCGCGCTTGTAGACACCGGCTCAAAAATGGACGAAGTCATTTACGAGGAATTCAAAGGCACGGGTAACCAAGAACTGCACCTGGAACGCAAGATTGCCGAAAAACGTGTTTACCCAGCAATCAACATCCGGCGCTCGGCAACTCGACGCGAGGAGTTGCTCATGAGTGAAGATGAGCTGCAGCGGGTGTGGATCCTGCGCAAGCTACTGCACGACATGGACGACATTGCTGCCATCGAGTTTATTTTGGACAAGTTGAAAGAAACGAAAACAAATGGAGAATTTTTCGACTCAATGCGTCGCTAATGCCTCGGCTTGACTGAAGTATTGCAGCGCGCGGTGATCGTCACCGAGCGATCTCCAAACGCTACCCAATTGCCGATACAACCGTACCTTTGCATGCGCTTTTTCTGGCAGTAACTTTAGCGCGGCTTCGAAGTAATCTTTCGCTGTGGCCCACTGTTCGCTGTGGCTTGCCAACAATCCCAAAACCTCTTGGACATGCGCATCTTGAGTGCGGCCCTTCGCCCACCCCGATGCCCGTTGCAAACCGTCCTCTGGAGCTGCAAGTGCAAGCTCTGACCACTGAGAAAATACCGACGGATCCCAGGCCTCATCTAATGCCGCGGCCAAAACAGCCGCGCCCTCAGAGCCACGTTGGGATACTCCGAGTTCTCTGGCCCACGCAGTAAGGAAAGCGATATTGCGGCGTTGCGCCGGGGCCAACTCTTGATATTCCTTTAGCGCACCCGCGCGTCGTGCCAACAACTTTGCCAGCATTAACGAATCTGCAGCGATGGGATTAGCGAAAACATCTTGGCGCTGAAAGTCGAAGGCATGAAAGCGCAAACCCGTATAGTAGGGTTGGCCTAATTTTTTCAGCATAGCCCAGCATTTTTCCGCCTCCTCCCAATCTTTCGATGCAATGTGCACACTGGCTAGCATTGACCAGGCTCGGGCATTCTTCTTGCTCACAGCGAGCACTTGATGCAATGGCTTGCTGGCGTTTTTTATATCTCCTGACTCAAGATACCACTGGGCGACCAACAGCGGGCCGAGCGTTGGTAACTCCAGCACGACATTCTTCGAGGCCCGTAAAACTCGATCCCGCTCGGCGAAATCGCCTCTGGCGTGGGCCGTATGCGCGGCGAGCGCGGTACGAATGAACCTGCGCTGTTGCGCTTCAGCANTGTCACTGAGTATCTGGTCCTCAGCATGCAAAGCCTTAAAGGACTGTTCCCAATCACCACCTAGAGTGGCCAATAACGCTTTCTTTTGTTGTTCGTGTTGCGCCAACATTGCCTTGCTGTGNTGCCAGTCCGCTAAGCGCGTTGTGGTTCTCAGGCCACGCCGCAACAATTGCACAACCCATATCGACACCCATATACCCACAACGAGTATAAGCACGGCAATAGCAATGCTGGTTTCGAGCACCACACCGCCATACCGCACGAGCAGATAGCCAGGGTCCAGTAACCAGCCGGCGCCGGCAATTGCGCCAACGATTACCGCGACTAGTAACCACAGCCACTTCATTTGCGGCCGTCCAAGAGGGCATCGATGATTGCGGTGGATACACTAAGATCGTAGTGCTTAGGCGCAAGATCCAACTGCTGGAGATCTTCTAGGACGATCAAATTGGCTTGAGTCGCCGCGCTCTTCGCATCAGCAAATTGTTGGTGCCAACCTTTTAAAGCGCTTATGTTTTCTTGCAGTCCCACGGTATCACGGCGCATCAGAGCCACTCTGGCCTGGGTCAGGGCAACCTCAAACTTCATACGTAGCAGATCGCGTTCGGTTTCGCTCAGATAGGCGTTGGCATCAAACTGCACTTGATCGGGCTGGCTAAGATAACGAATCTGAACGAGTTGCCTTAACTCCGCCAGCAACTGCTGAGTGAATGAACTAGCCCCAGTATCAGCCGGTGGGGCCGTTTGCAGGGCCATATCCGGCAGTAAATCAGGCCAGGCTTGTTCAATGCTTTCGAGTTTTAGCAGCGTACTTTGCACACCGCTATTGTTCAGTTGGCCAAGGGCCTCAATATCCTTCTCAAGTTGTGCTTTCAGCGGCAACAACAGCAGATCATCTAGAGTATTGAGCTGATTAAGTGCGCGCTTGGTCAACAAGGCTGTAGTACCGAAATCCTGTTGAAAATGCATACTTAACTCTGCCGAGCGCAGCAGCGAACGGGCTTCTAGCAACTCCAAAAGCAGAGACGCTTGAGAAGAATCACGGGCGAGCTTTTGGATCTCGATGCTGAGCTCAGTGCTCACAGCGGTGAGCCGCTGCTCTAGCTCTAATCCGGTACGCGCATACCCAGAGTCCAAGGCCTTCAACTGGGCACCTAATTCCGTTAATCGGTTTCCTAAGTCAGCTTGATCAGCGGCGCTGAGATCGTATTGCCGCTGCAACGCTAGGATTTCTTGTGCAGTCTGTTGACGCTGTTCCGACGCATCCTCTAGCGCGGCCATCTGGGTATAGGTCCATGCGGCCATGCCTACGGCCGACACCCCTAAAAGAAAACTCAGCACAATAAAAAACTTGGCGCTGCCTGAGAGTCTAGTAGTCCCAGAATCGGCCCTGGAGACGGCCAAAGGCTCTGGCGCAAGATCAGCCATCGGGTGTACCTATCTGCTCAAAATTATTTTTCGTACTTCAACATAAAGCCAACAACAATTCACCGGAAACAAATGTTTCTGTTTAAGCCGCGGCTGTTTTTATGATGTCGATTATGGCCCGTCCATCAGTACCTTGGGCATTGAAGCAGCGGCTAAAACCCAACTGCTCCGCGCGTACAGCTACACGCTGGGAAGGCGCAATAACACTAACCGACTGGGCACCACCACAGGCGCGCCAGTGCGCTGCCGCTTGTTCGAGGCCATGGATTGACCCAACCACCAGCGCATCAATACCTGCTATCTCAACATGATCGAGATTTACGTCTATTCTCTCGTAGACGTCGCAGCGTTCCCAACGGCATTTATCTTCTAGAACATCAGCAACAAGATTACGCCCACCCTTACCACCGATCTGCCATACTCGGTCAGTAGGTCGCAATAGTCCTCCATCCGCCACGGGCACAAGTTCTGGCATGGCTAGCAAACCCTCGGATTGCTCCATATCTGGTACGGCTACATCAATCCCAGAGCTAAGTAAGACAGCGGCACTGCGCTTGCCAATAGCGGCTACGAATTCGCATCGCGACGCCAATGGCGACGACATTGAATTTTGCAAAAACCCTAACGCTGCGTGTTGGGACAGGAAGATTAATCGATCTGGCGCTTGCGCCGGCGGCGACCACGGCAAAAATTGAATGGCTGTGGCAGGTTCGACAAGAGACGACAAGCCAGCATCCCGCATTTGCTGGGCTAAGCGCTCAGCACCAGGCTGGCTGAGCGTGATCCAGGGCCTCTTCACACCCAACGATTCTTTACCTGCTTAGTCATCTCGGCACCGCGCTATTGACTTTGACGTATCGAATCTAGAACTTCTTGGGCACCCGCAGCGTAGAGCTGATCCACCACGTCCGCAGCTACGGCCATTGGTTCCCTACCTGACGCCTGTGCTCTTAATATTCGCTGCCCCGCAGCGTCAGCAACCAGAGCAGACAACGAAACTTCGGCTGCCTCTGTTAACACTGCATTTGCCGCGACCGGTAAGGCGCAGTCAGCGCCAAGACCAGCACTTACCGCCCGTTCGGCGCGCACACAACGATCTGTATCTACATCATAGAGAGGCTGAAGGAATTCCAGCGCCCGACTATTGGCAGCACATTCTATGCCCAGAGCACCCTGACCGGGCGCCGGCAAACAAATGTCGATGCCAATCGGATGGACGTCGGAGCGTTTTAGTCCAAGCCGCTGCAGTCCTGCAGCGGCTAAAACAATCGCATCAAACTCGCCACTGTCGAGTTTACTCAAGCGAGTTCCTACGTTGCCACGAATCGAAGACATGCGCAGGTCCGGCCGGTAGTTCAATAACTGTGCTTGCCGCCGAAGACTAGAGGAGCCCACATGAGCCCCCACTGGTAAGTCATCTATCCCGCCCAGCGGGCTAACCAGCACATCTCGCTGGTCAGCACGAAAGCCGATTACCGGCAGTATGAACTCGCCCGGTAATGCAGCAGGCAAGTCTTTCACCGAGTGCACTGCTATATCCGCGCGATCCGACAACATGGCTTGCTCAAGTTCTTTGATAAAGAGGCCCTTACCCCCAATCTCGCTAAGAGGGGACGCTAACCATTGGTCGCCCTTTGTGGTCATCCCTATAAGTTCCACATCTAGGCCTTCGTGATGACGCAACAATTCATCNCGAATGAATTCGGCTTGCCATAGGGCGAGAGGGCTTTCGCGGGTAGCGATGCGAAGGCTATGCATTAAATTGACCTTTATTTTTCCTACGAGTCTACCAGAGCAGACCAAGACTAGTGATCGGTCTAGATCAAACTCCAGCGGCGATNAAAACTCTACGCGNACAAACTCTTCCCTAACAAAGCAAGCGGACAGATTGCCAAGGTTGCTATACTCCNTTGCACAGTAAACCCGAGGCTGCAGCCAACAACAATGGTTGAGGCGACTAGCCCGAATTCAGAGAAAGTCGATACTGAAATGACCGAGAGAAATACACCTGATAACAGCGCTTCGCCTGCGGAAACAGAAGGGCTATTGCGCGGGCGATTTGCCGAAGCGACAGACCAGTTTGTCGAGCGCTTTACCGCGTCCGTGGACTTCGACCGCCGGCTGTNTCGAGAAGACATTACCGGCTCAATTGCTCACGCCAAGATGCTTAAGAAAATCGGTGTGCTCAGTGCAGAGGAATGCGACATCATTGTTGGTGGCCTCGAGGAAATCCTTGCGGAAATAGCGTCCAACAAGTTCATCTGGCGTGTCGAGTTAGAAGACGTGCATATGAACATCGAGCACCGTTTGATTGAACTCGTAGGAGCTACGGGCAAAAAACTACACACTGGACGGTCGCGCAACGATCAAGTCGCAACCGACATTCGCCTGCATCTGCGCAACTGTATCGACACGATCAGCGAAGAGGGCGAGCGCTTGCTTAGAGGGCTTGCAACCCTAGCCTTGGAGCATAGCGATACGCTGATGCCGGGCTTTACCCATCTACAGGCGGCGCAGCCAATCACTTTTGGCCATCACTTGATGGCCTGGTTCGCCATGTTGGAGCGAGACCTGGATCGCCTGCAGGACTGTCGCCGACGCACCAATCAATTACCATTGGGTGCTGCCGCCCTCGCGGGCACGCCCTATTGTCCCGATCGTGCCTATCTCGCTGAATTACTGGGCTTTGATGGGATTTGCGCAAACTCTTTGGACGCCGTGAGCGATCGTGATTTCGCAATAGAGTTCTGTGCGGTGGCGGCCCTCACGTTGACGCATTTGTCGCGCTGGTGCGAAGAGCTGGTCTTATGGTCTAGCCAGCAGTTTTCTTTTGTCACCATGCCGGACCGGTTTTGCACCGGCTCCAGCATCATGCCGCAGAAAAAGAATCCCGATGTTCCAGAGTTAATTCGCGGTAAAACTGGCCGCACTAACGGTAATTTGCTGTCCCTGCTGACACTGATGAAGAGCCAACCGCTCGCCTACAACAAAGATAATCAAGAAGATAAAGAACCGCTATTCGATAGCATCGATACATTGCGCGACTGTTTAATCGCGCTCAACGGCTTAATTCCAAACCTAATTGCAAATAAAGAGCAGATGCGTGAAGCAGCGCTTGCCGGGTATACCACCGCTACAGATCTAGCCGATTATCTGGTTCGAAAGCAGGTGCCCTTTCGTGATGCACACGAGCTTGTAGGAGGCGCTGTGCAGCGGGCCGTCGAACTCAATCAACCGCTAGAAGCGTTGAGTTTAGAGCAATTAAATGGTGCTAGTGACGGACCAATAGAAGCAGACGTCTACGACGTTTTGAGCTTGGACGGCTCAATCGCCGCGCGCGATCACTTCGGTGCCACGGCACCGGCTCAGGTACGGGCTCAGGCCCAAGCTGCACTGTCACGCCTTAAGACAAGTAACGACCCGCACTAAGCCGGCCCTTAGAGTAACTTAGTTATGTCAATATCCTGGACGATCGTTATAACCTTGTGCACGTTGGTCGCAACATGTGGGCACAAGGGGCCTTTGCAGCTGCCAGAAGCTGAGACAAAAAGTCTGCAGGTATCAGCAGCCACCCAGGAGCTCCGACTATGAGCTGTGAACCGCGTCATGCATTGACCGAAGAGGGCGGTACCGTTGCTGTAGATCAAGTGCCGCTGCGACAAATTGCAGATCAATTTGGCACGCCCTGTTATGTGTATTCCGCGCAGACCCTGCGCACCCAATATCGACAATTGGCCACGGCACTCGGGCCAATCGATGCAAAAATTCACTACTCAGTAAAGGCCAATTCAAATCTGGGCATTCTGCAGTTGTTTAAAGACTTGGGCGCGGGCTTTGACATCGTATCTGGTGGCGAATTAAGCAGGGTTNTTGCGGTNGGTGGCGACCCCAAAGACGTCATATTTTCCGGCGTCGGCAAATCCACAGCTGAGATCGANCTGGCACTTAAAGTCGGGGTCGGCTGTTTTAACGTCGAGAGTCACAGCGAGTTGATCCGTATTCAACAGCGCGCAGAGGTGGCCGAAAAAGTAGCNCCCATATCGATNCGCGTGAACCCAGATGTTGACGCCAANACGCACCCCTANATCTCTACCGGATTAAAAAACAACAANTTTGGGGTCGATGCAGAAACAGCGCTAACGCTTTATTCCATCGCCGCCGACGCGAACGCACTGCGCATAGACGGGATCGATTGCCACATCGGCTCGCAGATCGCTGACGCAGACCCATTGCTGCAGGCGCTCAATAGTGTTCTTGAGCTTGTTGATATCTTGTCCTCTAGAGGTATCGCGCTGCAGCACGTTAACCTTGGCGGCGGCTTTGGNGTACGTTATCAAGATGAGGAAGCATTGGATCTGGACGCCTACGGCGCGCAGTTATACGAACTACTGGGTCCGCGTCAATTACCCTTGCGGGTGGAGCCAGGTCGGTCACTGACTGCTAATGCTGGGTTGCTGCTGACACAGGTCGAATACATAAAGCCGGGGCAAGACGATACTCCGGGCTTTGTCGTCGTAGACGCAGCAATGAACGATCTACTCAGACCATCGTTGTACCAAGCTTGGCACGACATTGTCGTAGTCGACGGCTTTAGTCCCGAGGATCCCGTACAAAGACTGGACGTTGTCGGACCCATCTGCGAGTCCGGTGACTTTCTCGCCAAGGACAGAGCGCTGCGGTTGAGCGAGGATTCATTACTCGCCGTCCTNTCGGCCGGTGCCTACGGCATGTCGTTGGCATCNAATTACAACTCACGNGGNCGAGCAGCGGAAGTCCTCGTCGACGGCAGCGAAGTCCATTGCATACGGCGCCGAGAAACAATTCAGGATCAACTGCGGCTGGAACTGCCTCAGGATCAGTGATTAATGGTTAAGTTTTATAAAATGCACAGCCTTGGTAATGACTTCATGGTACTGGATGCAGTAACCCATGAGAGCGTCATTTCTNCCGNAATGATTAAAGGCTGGGCGCAACGTCACGAGGGTATCGGTTTCGACCAACTGTTGGTGATCGCGCCCCCAAAACAGCCAGACGCTGACTTTCACTACATCATCTATAATGCCGATGGCAGCGAAGCCGAGCAGTGTGGCAACGGCACCCGCTGCGTTGCATGGTTGGCGCAGCATTTGGGCCTTAGTAACAAACCGCAATTAAGCTGGCACAGCAAGGGCGGNATGTTACAGACAAAGCTACTCNAAGCTCGCTCTCCCACCGTGATCGAAACTACATTACCGGTGCCATCACTCACTCCCGGTGACGTCCCCTTTATTGCCAATAGCGAAGCTAATACTGCTGTTTTAGAAGCTGACGGACGCAGTTTTGAGGTCACCGCAGTGTCCACAGGCAACCCTCATGGGGTGATATTTGTAGACAAAATCGCTGCCGTTGACGTGGCGACCATTGGCGCCGCACTAAGTACNCATGAAGCTTTTCCCAACCACGCGAACATTGGCTTCTGTCAGGTGGTCGACCGCTCGTTTATGCGCTTACGCGTGTATGAGCGCGGTGTCGGCGAAACCCGCGCCTGCGGCACTGGCGCCAGTGCTGCCGTAGTCGCCGCACGCAGTCACAATTTAGTAGACACACAGGTGAAGGTTTCACTACCGGGCGGCAAGCTGCGAATTCGTTGGTCTGGACCGGATCAACCCATTACCATGGCTGGCGGCGCCACCCTAGTGTTCGCCGGAGAGCTAGTTCTGAAGGAGTAACTTGATGCCGTTTCGACCACGTGACTCGAAATCAAAAGANCCAGGCCTGCGTTTNGCCGGCGATANCTTAACGGATCAGCAAGTGCTGGATTACCTCCGGACTAACCCAGATTTTTTTCAGCAGCACGCCACGGCTATCGCAGAACTCAGCCTATCCCACGAGTCCGGCAAGGCGGTCTCTTTGATCGAGCATCAGGTTGCCATTTTACGCGAGCGCAACATGACCATGCGCCGGCGCATGAACGAACTGCTGCAGGCAGCGCGCAGTAATGACGAAATTTTCGCCAAAACCCGATCCCTCAATCTGGCATTACTCGAGGTCAACTCTTGGCATGAATTAAACGAGGTTCTGGCGACCCACGTTTTAGTGGACTTCGAGGCAGACTTTGTATGCGCGCATTTGGCCGCAGCCAAACTCGCCCTAGCGCTGGATCATATCCANCATCATGTTGAACAGCTGCCTTGTTTNCATTTGCAAAATGGCGGGGANGCAACATGCACAGTCCTGCGCAAGGACGAATTGCAGGACTTATTTCCTATGTCCGACCATGATGAAACCGGCAGCGCTGTGTTACTCAACTTAAAGATTCGCGAAGGCACCGGTGTNTTGTGCATTGGTAGCCGCAGCCCGACGCGTTTTGCAAAAAACATGGATACTCTATTCGTGCAGTACATTGCAGACATTCTGGCCAAAGTCATGAATCGGCTTGGTGCGTAATGATCACCAACTCTGGCTTGGTTGAAGAATTCTTAAATCATCTACAGCACAGTAAACGCTACTCTGAGCATACTCTGCAGGCCTACAAGCGGGACCTGCAACGTTATATCGCAGGGCTCGATCAGAATTGCGTAGCGGCCGATGCGAAAGACATTCAGCAATTCATCAGCCGTCTACACCACAAACAACTGACAGCTAAATCTATTCAGCGCAATCTGTCAGCAGTGCGCAGCTTTTACGAATACTTGTTGCGACGAAAATTCATTTCTGTGAATCCCGCAAGATTAGTATCAGCNCCCAAGGCCCAGCGTAATCTGCCCAAGGTGCTAGATGCTGATAAAGCCTCGCAACTCCTAGACTTGGCAGATCGAGATGACGACCGCGCAATCTGCGACCAAGCAATCTTAGAACTGTTCTATGGCAGCGGCTTACGGCTTAGCGAAGTAGTGAATCTGCGGATAGCTGATNTTGACCTTTCCCAGGGGTTTGTTGATGTANTGGGCAAGGGCAATAAACGTCGGCTTGTGCCTTTGGGAAGGCATTGTGTAAAAGCACTGAAGCGCTGGCTACGCGTACATCCGAATCCACTGGCTGACAGCTGGCTGTTACCTGGCCGCGGCACCAAGCCACTCAGTCCGCGCACCATACAGAGCCGCATTAAACGCGTTGCGCAGCGGCAACTCGGCGAAGATTCGCTGCATCCACACATGCTTCGGCACAGCTTCGCGACTCATATGCTTGAATCTTCAGGCGACCTTCGGGCAGTGCAGGAATTACTTGGTCATGCAGATATCGCAACAACCCAGATTTATACCCATCTAGATTTTCAACATCTAGCAAAGGTCTATGACAACGCCCATCCGCGAGCACGCAACACTGAAACTCAAGAATGAATAGTCTAAAACTAGTCACTTTGGACTTAGACAATACGCTGTGGGATGTAGAGAAGACCATACGCGCGGCAGAACAAGAACTAGTGCAGTGGTTAGCCCAGCACGCAGGTGCGGCGCACAAAATTTATTCGTCATCGGACATGGTGGAGTTACGTAACCAGACCCTGCAACAGCATGCGAATTTGCGTCATGACCTAAGTCGTTTACGGATCGAAGTACTGTTCAATGTAATGCGCGCAGCCCAATACCCCGAAGATGAGGCACGTAAGCTCGCCGAAGCGGCGTTCGAGGTGTTTTTCGCAGGGCGCAATCGGGTCGTGTTCTTTCCCCATGCTTTAGAAATGCTGCAAACCTTGAGCGCGCGCTATCCCATCTACGCGTTAACCAACGGTAACGCGGACACCACCCGCACAGGCATAAGCCAATATTTACGTGGCGCAATTTCGAGCGCGCAAGTTGGCGCGAGCAAACCGGACCCGCGCATGTTTCAAGCGGCACTCGATCAGGCTGGGGTACAAGCACACCAATGCGTACACATTGGCGACCATCTGGATGACGACATCAAGGGCGCAAATGCCGTAGGCATGCATAGCATCTGGGTGAATCTGCACAAAACCCAGAGCGTTGATAAGGCTCTACAGCCGAGCTTCGAGGTCACCCACCTCAGCGAGATTGTGAGTACAGTCGCCTCGATTGAGGCGACATTGATCTAAAGCCTCAAATAGTGCCGCTACGCAGACACTGATGCCGCTAGAAAATGCTTCACTGCTGGTAGATCCGCGTCGAGGGATTGCTTGCGCTGGGCCAATCCGGATAGCGCATCGAGACTCGGATGAGTTGGCACAATATCTGTCGCTTGCTCAACCGCCTCGGGGAACTTGGCCGGATGAGCCGTGGCAATACAGAGGACTGGTTCTTCTGTGCCACACAACTGCTGTGCCGCAGCCACGCCTACCGCAGTATGCGGATCCAGGACGTACCCGAAGCGGGTCTTTATATCGCGCATCACGGCCAGAGTTTGCTGTTGGTTGATCGCTACGGCTGCAAAAAGTTTAGTCTCTGGCGCTCCATTAAGACTTGCGCAGCCGGTCGCCGCAAAATCCGACATGAAGCTACTAAGACGCCCACTGTCTTCGTCAAAGTAATAATAAAGGAAGCGCTCGAAGTTACTCGCCACCTGTATATCCATGGCTGGCGATACGGTCTGATGAACTTCGCCGACAGCATATTCACCAGTAGCGAAAAAGCGAGCGAG
>NZEI01000045.1 GCA_002690405.1 Gammaproteobacteria bacterium | reverse complement strand
TGTTCGGGCTAACCGGATCGATGAAATGAATGTGTGTACCTGGCAAGCCTGCCGGATGCACACCACCAAAGCTGTGGCTTTGTACTTTCTCGGACTGAGCATAATCCCCCAGATCCGTGCCAGCGCTCTGGCAGACATGTACCGCACCATCAGTAAGGGTCGATAATACGGCCAGCCCGGCAACAAAGTCGTTTATTCGCGGCGCGATGACGATCTGCGGGTCCGCGGCTAGGGGATTGGTATCCATCGCGGTAACGAAAATCGAGTGCGGTGCAGACTCTGGGCTTGGGACCCGAGAGAACGGCCGTGTGCGTAACGCGGGCCAGCTACCACTTTGCAACAACTGCTCTACGACTAATTGTCTATCCAACGTCTGGATCTGTTCAGCACCGTGGCTGGCAAATGAGATCGATTCTCCTCCGGCCGCGATATCAATAACCACGCCGCGCAAAGCGCGCTTCGCACCGCGGTTTATTTCAGCCACTGTACCTGCTGCTGGTGCAGTATAGATAACCCCTGGTGTTTTCTTATCGCTGAAGAGTATTTGGCCCTTGGCGACCACATCGCCTTCTTTGACCTCCATGGTCGGCTTCATGCCTGGATAGTCTGGCCCTAATACTGCCACGCTACGCGCCGCGTTACCCTCTTCAATAGCTTGGCGTGGCGCACCGCTGATCGGCAGGTCCAGCCCTTTTTTGATGTTGATCATGAATACCCGTCTGTACCCCAAGCGTTGCCTTAGAGTTCCATTATTGTTGACTTGAGCCGTTATGTTCCGCTGCCGCCCCACCAGCCGCAAANCTNNGCCNTNGCGNNNTGGGNATNAGTGCGGTGTTCTANTCTCGCCAGATGGTGCCGCATCGCTGCAACGGTGTTGATCGTAACCGTTTCGCAAACGCATCTTCGGCCAATCGGTGGCTACTAGGTAAGAACTTGCGAATTATAGAGGGGTAGCAATTGCTTGCCAACGTTCTTGAGGAAGAGATTAAAAAAAACTCTGGGCCAAGACTCGGCCAAAGCTGGGACTTGGAGGCTGCTAAACCGCGCTCGACGCTTCAGGATGCAAGATTGGCTTGGTCCTTCCCGGCTCACCAACACTGTACCCGACCGTATCCCAGGCGTCGTCACAACGAAGCACCGCCCGCGCCAGCTTGTTGTTCAGCGCGTGGCCGGACATGTACCCTACAAACTCGCCGAGNATGGGACGNCCCAANAGGTATAGGTCGCCTATGACATCAAGCAATTTGTGNTTAACAAATTCGTCTTGGTAGCGCAGACCGCCNTCATTNAGAACACCGCTGTCATCGATGCCCACNGCATTGTCGAGACTAGAACCTAAACATTTGTTAATCGCTTGTGCTTGCGGCAATTCTTCAACCAAGCCAAAGGAACGGGCACCACTGACNTCATCGGCATAGGANGTGGAAGAAAAATCGATGCTCGCATGTTTCGGATATTGATCGTAGACCTGATGATCGGCAACGAAGGTATAGCCCGCTTTGAACCCGGCGTAGGGCTTNAGCAAGGCAAATGCGTCGCCTTGGGTAACTTTCACTTCNCGNGTTATGCGCAGAAACTGTTTTGCCGCAGCCTGCTCTACGATACCTGCACTGTTAATCATCTTAATAAAGGGCGCGGCGCTGCCGTCCATAATCGGCACTTCTTCCGCGGACAATTCAATCAGCAAGTTATCAATGCCCAGCNCCCANAGCGCTGACATCAGATGCTCAACTGTCGCGACTTGCGCCGAACCGTCTGCAATACTCGTCGATAGGGTGGTGTCTGCAACGTACTCTGCAAGAGCNGGAATTTTGTTGTGCGCGGCACTAAGATCGGAACGCAAAAAGGCAATTCCGGTATTCGCNTCCGCTGGCCGNAGGGTCATGCGGACNTTTTCGCCCGAATGAACGCCTATGCCAATCGCGTGAACCGGCTGTTTAATCGTACGCTGTTTCAGCATGAATCTGGTGCCTTGCTCCGATGAACGACCCAATTCTGGAAAAAATCTGCAGAGAATTGCCTAATCGACGCGAAGTGTATAGCGGGCTGGAGCAAAAATGAAGGAAAAGTGGAGGCAAAAATGGATAAAAGTGAAACTAAGTGCTACAAATTGTTTCAACCAATTTTCAACTAATGATACTCAAGCCCACTAACGCGCAGGCAGAATATCCCTACACAGACCTCGACACTCGATCATTAACCCCCAAAACACCCGATCACTGTAACGAGAAAACCTACCGCCACCGACTTTTTTGCTAAATTAGCCCCATGCCAAACAAGCCNCCACAGCAAAAATTGATTGCCGTTGCCCCGATGATGGCGTGGACCGATCGCCATTGCCGNCATCTGCATCGCCTATATAGCCCGAGCGCCGTGCTGTTCAGTGAGATGATCACCACCGGCGCACTTATTCACGGCAAANAAACGCATCAGCTGGATTTTGACGCCAGCCAGCATCCTGTTGCCGTGCAGTTNGGGGGTAACGATCCTCAAGACCTCGCGACCTGCGCACGACTCGCGGAGCAATGGGGCTATGACGAGATTAATCTCAATGTTGGCTGCCCCTCGGATCGAGTGCAGCGGGGTACCTTTGGCGCTGCACTTATGCAAAACCCCCAGCTTGTTGCTGACTGTGTCAGTGCCATGGGTGATGCCGTGGCTATTCCCGTTACGGTGAAGTGTCGCACGGGTATTCAGTTTAAAGGCGATGGCGGCCGCTACCAGAATTCAGAATTCCTGCTGGAATTTGTCGAAGCCGTGCATACCGCAGGCTGCCAACGACTCTACTTGCATGCCCGCAACGCCATCCTCGGAGGCCTAACCCCTGCACAGAACCGAGAAATACCGCCACTGCAGCCCGAGCGCGGGCAACTGATAAAATCCGAGTTCCCGCAGCTCGAATTGATCATGAACGGCGGCATTAACTCTTGTGATAACGCGCACGAACTAATGCACTGGGCCGACGGTGTCATGATCGGGCGCAGTGCCTACCACAACCCCCTATTGCTCAGCGANTTACACAANAACTTGCATGACCCATCTTTTNGCGTCGACGAGGCCGACTTCCTCACGCGCTACAAGACTTATATGCAGCGTCAATTAGCCGACGGCGAGCGCTTGCAGCCGTTAATGCGGCATTTGCTGCACAGCTTTAACGGCCGCCCAGGCGCGCGTCGTTTCCGCCGCACCTTGAGCGACCATGAACGCCTAAAACGGGGTGATGCCTCGATTCTTGATGATGCCCTCTCGCATATTTTCGGAGCCGCAGCCTAATGCTGAAAAAACTTACCGAACTTTTCCGTAAAGATNCTGAACTGTCCGATGACCATCGGACTATTGATGCGCCAATGGCTGCTGCAGCGCTCATGCTCGAGGTTACCTGGGCCGATCATGAAACCGACGATGCGGAGATTGAGCGCAGCGTTGCGCTGCTNGAGACGTTATTTAATCTGGACACCCCTTCCGCGAGCCAACTCGTTGAAGACGCACGGGAGCGGCTACAGGAACACGTTGGCGTGCAATCTTATACCCGCTACTTGAACGAGGCGCTGGGCGAACAGGAAAAATTCGATGTCGTTACCGCGCTGTGGCGCNTTGCGCANGCCAGCAACGGCGTGGATCGATTTGAGGAACACACCATTCGTCGCATCGCCGACCTACTGTATCTCTCACACGACCGCTTCATCCAAGCCAAATTACTGGCCAGACAAAGCTGATCCTACTGCTNCTTGTCCTGCTCGAGTGCGTCAACCAAACTTTTGAATGCCGCGCGATTGCTGTCGTTAAGGGACATTAATACTTTATGCGCCTCGATTACGCGTTGACGNGCTTCTTGCTCGACCACTGCGGGAATATCGACTAACTCNACGTCCTGAACATTTGCCTCTGCAACGATGGCAAATACGTCGTCAAAACCCATNTTCAATAACACGCGCTCAATATCGCTTGAGCGACAAATCANTGTTGGGATTTTTGCTTGTATACGCTGCACTGCCAGCGACAAACGGGCAAGACAGCCAAGTGCGGTACTGTCTATGGCGAGGGTTTCGGCAAGATCAACAATTACGCTGCGAAAGTCGGCAGCATCCAACATCCGCTCGCAAAATGCATCTANNGAGCCACATAAACCAACACGGATGTCGCCGCTAAATTTCAGTACATAATTGCCTTCGCAAGCACCCACCAAAATATGTCCACTCATTAACTCAATCTCTTCACGATCAAGAGGCTCGCATCATCTTCACCACTGACATTGGCTGTGACCTGCGACCATAGTTCTTCAATAGTATCGGCTTTGGCTGCTTGATCCTTGAGCACTTGCTCACGGCTCTGCAGAGCCATTTTGTGTGACTGCTCAAGCACGCCATCGGAAAAAACAACAACGCGATCGCCTACGCTAAGGTCTACTTGTGCCGATTCATATACCGCATCTGCGAACAGTCCCAAAGGTTTACCTCGCTGCTCCAGACTCGTTACCTCGCCCCCATCGGAGACGCGCAAACTCGGTGGAAAATGCGCAGCTGATGCATAGTGCAGCTTATGGGTTTGCAAATCGATAACACCGAGAAACATGGCAACATGTCTATCAATCGACTGGTCTGTCAGCGTTGCGTTGATCCACTCGAGCATCTGCCCTGTCGATCGAAAACGCGGCCGTCCATAGCGCTGTTGCAGCCGCCAAGAAATATTTTTTAACGCCACCGTAAGTAATGCCGACGACGCTCCATGGCCAGCAACATCGGCCATAAAAAAGGCTAGGTAGCGCGTACCAATAGCAAAATAATCAATAAAGTCACCGCTCAACATAGCCGAGGGCAAGACACGAAGCGAGAACTGATAGTCGTTTACCACCGCACCGTCTGGGGGCAGCATGCCTTGCTGGATAAGACGCGCTGTTTCGATATCACGCTGAAAATCACCGGGCACTGCATGGATACCGCGATTTAGCTTGGTTAACCATTGCAGCCGCGGCAGCCAATCACTGGCAGATTCGCTGGCGAGCCAGATATCTCGTGCGCCCATGCGCATAAGCTGCAGTAGTTGGGAGTCGCCGGGCTTTTCGGTTGCCCAAAAGATCACCGTTAAACGCGGATTCCACTCAACACAGTTACGCACATCAACTTCGCTACCACAAACAACAACGGGCATTTGATTGTCCGCAAGCCCATCACAGGTTGGGCCAAATTGCGTCCAATCGTCGAGCACGGTTACCGCCATGCCATCTAGAGCAGCATCTAGCGTTGCACCGAACTTAGCGTCATTGTCTACGACAAGCAGATCCATAGTCATCCTAAAGGGTCACTACCGTGGCGTTATCACACTGGACTTTGCATTTGCAGCGCGACCGTACTCCTGTTGCGCCAATGTCACAAGCAGCCTGTGCGTNGACAGATCATGCTAGGCCTACCCCACGCTCTTCGCNCAACAACCGCTGTTGAATACGCTTCATGCTNACTTTCCATTGTCTTGGATCTATNACAGCACCTTCAATNCGCTGCCGAGCAAGCGCCTCGGTAAAGGTTTTCAGCCGCAACTCCTCCAATAGAAAGCGCACCTCGTGCAATGCTTCGCTGTCCATTAACTCACTGGCTTGAAGAGCATCGAAGCGCTGCTGCAATGGCCGCAGTTCACTTAACAGGCTCATATCCTTAGGTACATGCCCCGGTAAATTTTGCACCCGCCCAAGAACACCACCAATATAGCGTGGCAATAGCGGCAGCCAGGCAAACGGCGTTTGCTCCAATGCATTACTTGGAATCAGACGCTGTAGATGGGCGATGATGTCTTGCTTACTCTGGGCATAAGCGGGCGAGTTAAGCTCATCGAGACGCGTCATAACCTGAAACCGCAATTTATAACTGCAGCGCACAACGTCTACTGTAGCTGCAAATATCTCGGCCAGATCNCCACGACAGGATTGTGCTCGATCGGCAAATTGGTCGGCACTGCTAGGTAATTCCCGGCCTTCGAAATAGCAGTACCAAACCACATTCAACATCAATTGATCCGTCAACTGCTGGGCGCTGCCGAGAGCCGAAAAATACAGACCTAGTTCTTTTTCCTTGGCCAATTCGCGGCGAAAATAGGTACCCGCCTTACCTATTTTCTGCAGCATCAGCCGTGGATATCCGCGCCGATTCGCCAAGTCCCGGGCCGCAGGACTCGCAAACAGCTGCAGATCAACATGAGCGCCCATGTCAGACAATCCGGGATATACGATTACCGGCGCTTGGCGAGTTCCTGCGATCACCTGCTCGGGCATTTCCGCCTTCGGTAAATCCGCGATTTTATGTTGCTTGAGCGCCTCAATGGCCGCATCCGTGGGGGTTGTCGCCGACGCAGCAGACTGCTGGCCACGCAGACGCTGCTGTAAGTCTGCAAAGTCGCGCCCGGCAATGATGGTCTTACCCTCCGCGTCGAGAATCCTGCAATAAAAACGCAAGTGCTCGGGCAAGCGCTGGCGATCCCAATCCCCAGCATCCACGCGCAGTCGGTAGAGGTCCTCTAATAGACCGCTCAGTACCGCTAAAAACTGTCCCTGCCGATAGACCTCTGGCTTCAACATGCGCTGACAGAGTTCGTCCAACTTATCGGGTAAGGGCACTAGTACCCGACGTTTGTTCTTGGGCAACGTGCGCAGCCATTGCTCGACCAAGGCCGGCAACATCCCTGGCACCGACCAATTGAACATCTCAGCGCCTAGATTAGGTACCAGCCCCACCGGAATATCAACGCTNATACCATCATCNTCAGTACCCGGTGCAAATCGATAAGCTAGGGGCAAGGTTATACCGCCCACTTCGATATGATTGGGAAAGTCAAAGTCTTGCAAAGTCGTCGACTGGTTTTTTAGCAACCAATTTTCGTCAAAGCGTAAGCCTTCGAGTTCAGCTNGCTGACAGACCACGCAACCAGTGTTTTAGATCCGCAGTACGGCAAATTTTGCTTGGCAAACGCTCGGCATAAAANTGATACATCGCATCGTCATCGATCATAAGATCGCGACGNCGCCCCTTTGCTTCTTGATCCTGCACCCAAGCTACCCGCTCAAGATTGTACNCAAGGAATTCCGGCGGCGGCTTTATGGCCCCGTGAACCAGCCCTTCGCGCAAGAACAAGTCCCGGCACAACACCGGGTCCACCGACGTATAACTACGCGCGCGCCGCTCGACTAAGGTCAGCCCATACAGTGTGACCTTTTCATACGCTACAACTTCGCCGCGCTTGAGGCTCCAAACTGGATCTGAAAAGCTGCGTTTCACTAAGTGTTCGGCGTGGCTTTCTACCCACTTAGCCTCGATACCGCCGACGCAACGCGCAAAGACGCGCCGGGTTTCCACCACCTCCGCCGCCACCAGCCACTTGGGGGTCGCCTTCTTCAAACCAGAGCCAGGAAAGATCGCCATTTGTAAATTACGCGCCCCTTGATAGCGACCACGCTCTTGATGCAATGCGATTTGACTCAGTGACCCGGCAACCACAGCTTCGTGAATCTGCCGATAGTTCGCGGTCTTAGTGTTGAACGATAACTTCAACTGCCGACAGACAGTGCGCAATTGCCGATGTATCTCACGCCACTCGCGCACGCGCAGCGGATTTATGAACTGCTTACGTAACTCAGTCTGCCAACCTCTGTTTGATAACTGTTCGCGCTGGGTTTCGATCCACGACCATAGTTTCAGATAGCTCAAAAAGTCCGATTGCTCATCAATAAATTTTTCATGAGCCGCATCAGCCGCCCCAGCTTTTTCCGCAGGGCGCTCCCGAACATCCTGCACTGCAAGCCCAGCGACGATAATTAACAATTCGTTGAGACTGCCTAGGGGCCCGGCTGCCATAAGCATCGCCGCCAAACGCGGATCTACGGGTAAACGCGCCATACGCTTTCCTAGGGCGGTTATTTTACTGCCCTGCAGCGCACGCAGTTCCGTAAGTAATCGCAGAGCATCTTTGATTGCCCGGGGCTCTGGTGGGTCGACAAATGGGAACTTGGCGATATCTCCAAGGCCATAGGCGTGCATTTGCAGAACCACCGATGCCAAATTTACGCGACGTATTTCTGCATCGGTATAGGCTTGGCGGCTGCTGAAATCTTGTTCGGAATAAAGCCGGTAACAGATGCCTGGAGCAATACGACCACAACGGCCCTGCCGTTGGTTGGCACTGGCTTGACTGATCGGTTCTATTGGCANACGCTGCAATTTAGAGCGGTAGCTATAACGACTAATTCGNGCAAATCCCGGATCAATAACAAAGCCAATATTCGGCACCGTCAATGACGTTTCCGCGACATTAGTGGCCAATACAATGCGTCGTTTGGAACCTTGTGGATTGAATACGCGCCGTTGGTCGGCAAGGGACAAACGAGCGTACAGCGGGAGGATCTCAAAGCGTTCTCCAAACGCCATCCGCAGNGCTTTAGCAGCATCAAAGATCTCTCGCTCTGCCGCAAAAAAAGCCAGCACGTCTGGCGCGCGCCCGGGTGGCNTGGCATCAATGGTNCGCAGCACTTCAACCAATTTCGTCTGCGTATCTGCCTCATTATCGATGTAGCGTGTGGTCACCGGAAAGGATCGGCCACCCACCTCAATAACAGGCGCACCGGCGAAATAGTCGGCAAACCGCTGTACGTCGATTGTGGCNCTAGTAACGATAACTTTTAGATCGTGCCGCTGNCTTAACAGGCGCTTCAAATAACCCAGTAAAAAATCAATATTCAGTGAGCGTTCATGGGCTTCATCAACGATGATGGCGTCGTAGGCGTTNAGGTAACGATCCCTGCGNATTTCAGTGAGCAACAANCCATCGGTCATGACCCGCAANANCGACTGCGGNTTACTCCGATCCGAAAATCGTACCGAGTAGCCAACCGCTTCGCCAAGCTCCGTCCCGACCTCGTGGGCGATGCGCTGGGCCACGGTTCGCGCGGCAATTCTACGGGGCTGGGTATGGGCGATCGTGCCTGTCAGGCCAAGTCCGTTCTGCAAACAAAACTTNGGCAGTTGGGTAGTTTTACCNGATCCGGTTTCTCCAGCGATNATCACCACAGGATGTTCAGCGATCGCTGCGGTTATCTGCGCCGCTGCATCGCTCACCGGCAACCCAGACATTGGAGTTAAATTAAGTTGCTGGGCCAGCAGTTGGCGCTGGGCCAGCAGCGCTTGCGATGCGGCGACCTTGGCGTCGGTGGAGGCACCGCGCTTAGCACGCCGCAGTGCAAAGTAGTCCTGCCTCATCAGCGTGTTTTGATCGAGGCCACTCATGATAGCGAGTCGATGAACCGAGCAGTAAAGTTAACCCAAGCGCTCCTTATTTGGACAACTGGCTCATCCCTTCCTCGAGGCCCTTGATCGTTAGCGGGTACATATTTCCGCCAACCAATTCCTGAGTCATCATCACCGATGATGAGTACTCCCACGTCTCTTGGGGCGTTGGATTCAGCCAAATTACNTTGTCATAAATCTCGCTGAAGCGNCCCATCCAGGCNGCACCGGGTTCTTCGTTCCAGTGCTCGACACTGCCACCCGCGTGCGTAATCTCATAGGGTGCCATGGTAGCGTCACCGACAAAGACGACCTTATAGTCACCCGAATACTTGTTGAGTATTTCTAAGGTAGGCAACCTCTCTGCCATGCGTCGTCGGTTATCTTTCCAAACCGACTCGTAAATGAAATTGTGAAAGTAAAAACTCTCTAAATGCTTGAACTCAGTGCGCGACGCGGAAAACAGTTCTTCGCAAATTTTGACATGGGCATCCATCGATCCGCCGATATCCAAGAACAATAGAACCTTGACGGTATTACGGCGCTCTGGGCGCATCTTGATATCGAGCATGCCGCCATTATGCGCTGTGGAGCGAATGGTATCGTTGATATCCAATTCATCGTCCACACCGGTCCGCGCAAATTTGCGCAGGCGACGCAGCGCCATCTTGATATTACGAGTACCCAGTTCCACGGAGTCATCAAGATTCTTGTACTGCCGCTCATCCCAGACTTTTTTCGCCTTCTTTTTCTTGCCCTTACCCATGCCGCCGGGGCCATCTCGACCCTCTTTATCCGCATTGCCCTTATCGCCGTCTTCGCCTTCCTCACCTTCCTTGGCCTCGGCTTTTTCGGCTTCTTCCTTGGCTTTTTTGAANGCTTCGATGAGCTTTTCTAAACCGCCCAACGATTCGATTTGCTTCAGGTCCTCAGGGGTCAGAGATTTTTCAAACTCATGGCGCAACCACTCGTCCGGGATCAAGCTTTCCAACAGGCCATGCAGGTCTTCTAAGCCTTTGAAGTAGGCGCTNAAAGCGCGGTCGAACTTATCGTAATTTTTTTCGTCTTTAACTAAGGCCGTGCGACTGAGCAGATAAAAATCATCGACGTTAGCGTATACCAGNCGATGCTGNAGCGCAGAAATCAAATCCATAAGCTCCCGAATGGTGACCGGGAGCTTGTATTTTCTTAGCGTCAGAAAAAAATTAATTAGCACGGTTTAACCTCTGCTGTCGCGACGATTCATAAATGCCAGGCGTTCAAGCAAATGCACATCTTGTTCGTTCTTTACCAATGCGCCATACAGCGGTGGAATCGCCTTGCTGGCATCTCTATTGGTCAGAATTTCATCTGGAATATCGTCTGCCATNAGCAATTTCAGCCAATCGATGAGTTCCGATGTTGAGGGCTTCTTCTTCAAGCCTGGAACTTTGCGCACATCAAAAAAGATTTCCATCGCTTCTTTGACCATATCTTGTTTAACACCAGGGAAATGCACNTCAACAATTTGCTGCATGGTTTCGCGGTCTGGGAAGTTAATGAAGTGGAAGAAGCANCGACGCAGAAACGCGTCAGGTAATTCTTTCTCATTATTCGAAGTAATAATGACAATCGGTCGCTGCTTGGCCTTTACGGTTTCGCCGAGTTCGTAAACGAAGAACTCCATACGATCGATTTCCTGCAGCAGGTCGTTGGGGAATTCGATGTCCGCCTTATCGATTTCATCGATAAGCAGTACCACCCGCTCTTCTGACTCGAATGCCTCCCAGAGCTTACCCTTCTTAATATAATTACGGATGTCATTGACACGCTCATCGCCAAGCTGGGAATCTCGCAAACGTGATACGGCATCGTATTCATACAAGCCATTGACCGCCTTGGTAGTCGACTTGATATGCCATTCGAGCAAGGGCATACCAAGTGATTTGGCTACTTCCACAGCCAACATGGTTTTACCCGTTCCAGGCTCTCCCTTAATCAACAGGGGGCGTTCCAAACGCACTGCGGCGTCGACGGCCATACTCAGTTCGTCAGTCGAGATGTAGGAATCAGTGCTATCAAAAATCATTCAGCGGCTCTCTTATCTTATGAATCTAGTGTGAGTTATTCCCTACAAAGCAAAACTTAATAGGCCTAAAACTATACTGAGCGCATCCCAATAGCGCCCACATAAAGCCGACTACTTTAGTCGAGCACAACTACCCCATGCAACAACGACATTTGCGGCCGCTGGAGTAGATTTTTCANTTTTTGATCAAACTCGGCACATTTCTTTACCTAACGTCGTACGAATCGCCGCAACAGTAACCNCAGCGCGGCAAGCATTATCAGCCCNACACCACCGGTGAGTAGTCTGCGCATACTCTCCTCNGGCGCGCCGGCGCGTTGAAAAAAGGCTTCAAAGATCATGACNACAAAAGCCGGCGCCTGAGTCTCCGAAAAATTCGGAACAGGCGCAGGCANAAGGAAAAATANTAATGCGGCNNCAACAAGNAGCCAGCGCCAAATGCCACCGAATCGNCCCCGCGCCGGCACCATCCACCANAGCGTCAGCCATAGGGCGACTGCGCCCAGCGCGCTAGCGGCAATAATGACCTGCCANGCCAAGCTCGCATTCACGACGGTACGCCACTATATGACATGTACTAACCTACACCCATCACATCTCGACCCAGCGAACGATCATATCTTGCTCTTGTTCTGCTAGAACCTCCGACTCTGCCACCACCTTACCGCGGACCGCAATACCAGCGGTAAATACGGTTTCACGATCGCCGCTCACTAACGGATGCCACCACTCAAGGTCTCGACCCTCTGCAATGGTTCGATAGGCACAGGATTTTGGCAGCCAATGAAACTCGCTGACCTTTGCTACAGAGAGTTCCACGCAGTCTGTCACTAGGGCGTGACGCTCTGGGTAACGGGTGCATCGGCAGGCCTGCTGATCGAGTAAATCGCATACGATCGAGGTATAGACCACCTCGTCCGTATCTTCGTCTTGCAACTTCACCATGCAGCAACGGGCACAGCCATCGCATAGGCTTTCCCATTCCGTATCCGTGAGTTCCGCTAATGTTTTGGCCTGCCAGAATTGGGTCATTTTGTCAGTTGCTCAGGTAATTCCGCATTCGTCGGCACCGTCGGCGGTGGAAACTGCAGGAAAAAGCCATCCTCAATCATCGCCTGCATGACCTGCAGCACATCTACTTGGGCCAACTGACGCTCCGGAGTTAATACTAGATCCATGACGTAAATCGGCGCGCCGAACTGTTTGCGCAAAGGCTCCGGTAGCTCTTCAAATTCCGCAGTCGCAGGCATATAGAGGTAGGTATCCGCCTTACGGCTACTGCGGAAAATTATGACTGGGCATTCTGCGGGCAGTTTATCCGTCGATTTATTCATACTGCAGCCTCCAATACCTGCAAGAAACCTTTGCCAACAACTTCTTTGCGCCAGCCAAAGTAGATTTCACTCAATTCACCAGTGGCATTGAAATGACGGAGACACGCTTCTACATCTTTTTTGCGCGCCAGCAGCTCCGGAGCCAGACCCAGCGAGTTAGCAACTTCCCGCGCAAGATCCCGCAGCACCTTTAGGCGCGCGCCCTGAGATGGACTGAGCGGCCGGTCTAGCTGCTCTAGGAGTTGCTCGGTTTTTTCCTTGCGCTGATGCACCTCTAGCAATTGCGAACCGAAGCGGCGCACGATTGCTGCAGGAAGAAACTTGCCTAGGATCGCCTCCGTCAAAGCGTGCGTCTGGGCAAAGGCGAATAAATGCTCATCCCAAACGACCCGATTACGCGGAATATCTAGCCGCCGCGCTACGGTTTCTCGCCACTCACAGAGTCTTTGCAATACTTGCAACTGGTTTGCATTTAATTGCCAAGCTCGCTTGACCTGTCGGTAATAGACTTGGGGCCGAGGCTCTTCATAGGCAGAGCGTTGCTGCATGTCTTCCTGAAACCAGTCCCAGCGCTGCAGATCGCGCAATTGCTGCTCCAACATCTCACCAACGGCAGCCAAATGCACAACATCATCCACTGCATAACGCAGTTGATCGTCAGAGAGTGGGCGTTGCAACCAGTCAGAGCGGGTCTGCTGTTTATCAAGTAATACGCCAAGACATCGCTCCACCAGACGCGCATAACTGAGGCTGTAATCCTCACTGACATAGGCATTTGCCAATTGGGTATCGAATACATTACTCGGTACGACCTGCAAATGCGCATAGATGAGTTCTAGGTCCTCAAGACATGCATGCATAATTATTCGCGTGTCTGCATCCACTAGGTAACGCTTGAACGGTTCCCAGTTTTCAATAGTGAGCGGGTCGAGCAAGAATACGTCAGCGCCTGAAGCGACCTGATAGAGTCCGGGAATCGGATAAAACGTATTCGTGCGAATAAACTCCGTATCCAGCGCGATCACCGGCGACCAAGACGCCACTGCCCGGGCTAACTCTGCATCGCTGTCAATCCAGTAAATTGATATGTCTTCTTCCCTGTAGGGCATGAGACAGAGTGCCTCCATCGGTATATTCAATTTCGCCACCGAGTGGCACACCATGCGCTATGCGGCTCACTTTGGCCACGGAGTCGCCGACTAGACGCCCTATGTAGTGCGCAGTGGCTTCGCCTTCTACTGTTGGGTTGGTGGCTAAAATCAACTCGTCTGGGTTGTTCTCTGCTATTCGCTTTTGCAGCAATTCCAAACCCAGTTCTTCAGGGCCAATCCCATCGATGGGTGATAACTTGCCGTGCAGTACAAAATAATAACCCCGGTAGCCCCCAGCCTGCTCTAACGCCAAAACGTCGGCCGGTGATTCAACAACACAGAGCAAACTACTGTCGCGCCGCGGGTCGTCGCATAAGCGACAAACCTCGGTTTCAGTCAAGTTGCGGCATACTCGACATTGCCGTACGTCACGCATGGCATGCCCAAGAATATTACCTAAACGGGTGCCACCGCCCCGATCACGCTGCAGCAAATGCAGNGCCATGCGTTGCGCGCTCTTCTTACCCACTCCGGGGAGCACTGTTAACGCCTCAACGAGATCATCTATNAATGCCATCAGAAGGGCATTTTTCCNAACGGCAAGTTGAGGCCGCCGAGCAAACCACCGCCAATATCTTGCATTTTTTCGCTCTGCGCCTGTTCTACTTTGCGCACAGTATCGTTGCATGCAGCGGCCAAAAGATCCTCCAACACTTCTTTATCTTCAGACAGCAGCGCCGAGTCCAATACAACACTCTTGACCTCGTAACGACCATTCATCACGACCTTTACCATGCCGGCGCCGCTCTCACCCTGCACCTCCATTTGCGCGATTTGCGCCTGCGCGTCCTGCAAAGACGCCTGCATTTGCTGCGCCTGTTTCATCAGATCACCAAAATCTTTCACTAATCGTCCTAGCTTTTCTTATGGATTTTATTACTGCATTGCTCATCGAAAGGGCAGCGCCAGTGCCTAGCGGGGGCGCACTGCCTCAATTTTTCCACCGAATTCGCTGAGTAAACTTTGTACGGTTGAATCCTGTTGCAGTGCCGCTTCAGCATCGGATTGACGTTCTTGCTGCAACCTTGCCTTACGCTCATTTGGCGTTTCGCTGGCTATAGGTGCAGTGGACACCACAAGCTCTACCTGTTCACCCAGCAACTCAGCGAGTGCACGACCTAGCGCCGAGCGCTGTGCTTCGTTCAGCAAGGTATCGTGTTGATCACTGAGCACAAGCTCCACCGACGGCAGTTGCAAACTCTTCAACACCGCATGTTCGGCAATCATTTTCGCCACACCCGTNACATTGATCTGCTCGACCCATTCATACCATTGGGTCAATAGTTGTGCGTCAGCAACAAAACCCTCGGGGGCCGCTTGTACAGACTCAATACTTGCTACCGAAGTCTCGGCGGTGCTGGCAGATGGTGNCGATTCAAGAGCACTCTCTGAGCCTGCAACCGGAGCNTCATTGTCGGTATCAACAGAGCGCGGCGCTTCGGCGCCCTCTTCCTTCCCATCCGCCGGAGTTTNCCGCAGGCGCGGCGGCACGCTGCTATCCGGCTTTGGTGCAAAGGCCAGCATTCGCAACAGTGTCATTTCGAAGCCACTGCGAGGGTCTGGTGCGATCTCTATATCGCGCAAGCCNACCAGCACGATCTGGTAGTACAACTGTACTTCTTCCGCATCAAAAAGGCTGTCGGCGCCATTCACAGCCTGATCGACCGCCATCTTATGCAGCGCCTCCAACAGCTCNCGAAGTACATCGNCGAAGTCGTTATTGCGTTCCGCCAACTGCGCNCTGATATCCATGGCTNTAGACGCAGAACCTTCAGCAATNGCTTCCAATAACGCCGTTACTTCATCGTGGCCTACCACGCCCAACATGCCCACCACATCTGCGTGCATAAGCTTGCCTTGACCATAGGCAATAGTCTGGTCAGTGAGACTCAGCGCGTCGCGCATACTCCCTTGGGCGCTCTTGGCAAGAATTTCTACACCAGCCTGCTCGTACTCAATATTCTCATCCGCTAATACCTGTACCAGATAGTCAGCAATCATCTGTGCTGACAGGTTCTTCAGCTGAAATTGCAAACATCTAGAAAGCACAGTTACCGGCACTTTTTTCGGATCGGTGGTTGCGAGCAGAAACTTTACGTGCTCCGGGGGTTCCTCAAGAGTTTTCAGCAGGGCATTGAAGCTCGCCATTGACAGCATGTGCACTTCATCAATCAAGTACACCTTGTAGCGTCCTCGAGTAGGCATGTACTGGGCGTTCTCTAATAACTCCCGAGTATCGTCGACACCGGTGCGCGAAGCCGCGTCCACCTCGATTAAATCCATAAACCGATTTTCTTGAACCTCGAGGCAAATTGAACATTGTCCGCAAGGCGTAGAGCTGACCCCCTGCTCGCAATTTAGACTTTTAGCGAGAATTCGGGCAATGGTGGTTTTACCGACACCGCGGGTGCCGGTAAACAAATAAGCATGATGCAAGCGGCCACTGTCTAACGCATGGCTCAACGCTTTCACCACATGTTCTTGGCCCACTAAGGCAGAAAAATCACTGGGCCGTAATTTACGCGCTAAGACTTCATAACTCATGCGCGCTATCCTACCAGCCTTTGGGCTTTTGACCCCAGTGAGTTATCACCGATGTCTGCATTCAACGCCTTGTTCACCGCCACAGATTTTTTAGTCATAGGCCATCGCGGCGCTGCCGGTTTGGAAACCGAAAATACCCTGCCGAGCTTTCAGCGCGCCATAGATTTCGGTTGCGCGGCTATTGAACTGGATGTGCAACAGGGGGCCACGGCAAGCGCCCAATGGATCATCCACGACAGTACTGTCGACCGCACAACGAACGGCCACGGGCGGGTTAAAGATTTAACCGATGCCGAATTACGCAGCCTGCGCTGCACGAATAACGCTGTCATTCCTGAGTTGAGCGAAGCACTGGATTTGGTTACGCAACAGTCGCATATATTGAACAAAAAAATTGGGGTGAACGTGGAGCTTAAAGGCCCGGCAACGGCCGGGGCGGTAGCTGAGACCCTACAGAGCTATCCGCACTTGCCGATATTGGTGTCGTCTTTCGACCATGCGCAACT
>NZEI01000044.1 GCA_002690405.1 Gammaproteobacteria bacterium | reverse complement strand
GATGGAGTTTTAAGCATATACCACCGCTCGCCACCCTAACCGCTGCCCTTGGCCCAGTTACTGGGGTGCTGCCCTATAACGAAAGTTGGTTATATGATTTTTTGCTGATCACCACTTTTGCAATGGCAGTCCTTTCGTGGTGCCTGCTCGTTGCCGAGAAAAAAGTTTATGCAGTTCTTTCGACAAGTCTTTTCATTATCGGAGCTGTGAGTTTTTTATTTGCGGTATTCGTCGTCGAGGGCCTACTCGACAATGTTTATATCGCGATCATGTGCGCCGTCAGCGCAGGGATTTGGTTGTTTCAGTATCAGTTCCAAGCCGGCAGGTTGCGCTTCAGAATCCGCCTTGGAAGCCACCTAATTTATTACTTTGTCGGAGTATGGGCATCCACACTACTGCTGATTTTGATTTCATTGTTTTCTGTAGACGTAGTCAGCCAATCGATTCTGCAGGCGAAACCGCTGACGCCGTTTATTGCGGATCTAATCGCAGATCCTGAACTCGCGGGTACCCCAATAGAGGGCTCCAAACCAGTTGATTCGCCCAACCAAGACAGTGCCAGTATAGAACTCAATCCTCTCTCGTCGGAGCAGCGCCACAGCCTGAAATCGGTCTATGCCGTGTTTTTGGTACTCGGCTGGCTCGCGCAGTTGCCGCTTGGTTTCGCACTACCCTATTACTACATCTACATCATGCAAAGGGTGAATCAGGATCTACGCGTTGCTTTAGTAGGCCGCTGGCATCAGTTATCCCTGCGCTACCACAGCAATCATCGGGTTGGCGATTCTGTATATCGAATTTATCAGGACAGCTCTCAAGTAACGGCTGTCATCGGCGAGATTACGCAAGCGCTACAGGTCCTGATCACCTATTTTACCGGCATCATCTTTCTGTTTGCGCTGGATCCAATTTTAGGGCTGATGGCGTTGTCAATTATAGTCGGCACCTTAATATGGGCGCGCTGGTTTTCACCCCGCATGCGAGTCAATTCTTTGGCCAGCCGCCAAGCTAATTCGAATTTCACATCACGCGTACAGGAAACGTTTGCAAGTACCCGGCTTATCAAGGCTTTTAGCACAGAGGAGAAAGAGCAACAGCGTTTCGAGTCAGACTCCATCAATGCGTTCAATGCGTCATACCGCGTCCGCTCATTAATGGCGGTTATTGGGATTGTCACCTTCACAATCGCCGCGGGCGCGCTGTTATATGGGCAATACCTGACCGCCATCTGGGCATTTGGCGAGCGCGAAACCTACGCCAGTGTATTAGTGGCGCTCGTCGGCCTAAGTTTCTTACGCTGGAATCTTTCCGCGTATCAGTCCGCTCAGGAATATTTAGGCGCTTCCAGCGTCTCCATCCGTGACTTAGTCGACCGCTGGACCCGGGCACAAGACATGGCTATGGGCCTGAATAGAGTATTCGATATTCTCGACATTGAGCCCGACGTCAAATCCAAACCTAATGCCCCGCCACTAGGAGGATTTCACCACGAGCTTCGCTTTGACAAAGTAAGCTTTGCTTACGAACCCGAAAGACCTGTTTTGCAGGACATTAGCTTTAGCGTAAAGCCAGGTACAGTGACCGCAATTGTCGGGCCAACCGGTTCCGGCAAGACCAGCTTAATGAGTTTGATTTCCCGGCTTTTCGATCCCGACGCTGGCTCGGTATCAATTGATGGTGTGGATCTTAGAGATCTAGACCTAGAGAGTTTGCGCGCAAATGTATCGGTCGCTTTACAGGAAAACGTCTTGTTTGGTTTATCTTTACGCGACAACATTCGCTATGCACTGCCAGAGGCTACCGACGCGCAGCTTATGGAAGCCGTGAAGGTCGCCTGCGTAGAGGAATACATTGCCAGCTTACCCGAAGGGTTAGACACGGTATTGAGTGATCGAGGCGGCAAGCTATCCACCGGCCAGCGCCAACGTCTTTCAATCGCGCGCGCCCTTGTAAAAGGCGCACCGATCCTTGTTCTCGACGAGCCCACCGCAGCCCTTGATGCTGCTACCGAGCATCGCGTTCTCCAGCGCCTCACAGAGTGGGCGCAGAAGCGAGCGGTATTTCTGATTACACATCGCATATCCACTATTCAACAAGCGGACACTATCTTGTATATCGACCAAGGCAGACTGCTCGAGCAGGGTTCGCATACCCAACTCATGTCGATCGATAGTGGTTTCTACCGCGCTTTTGTTGAGACCGAGGCAAGGCTTTCACAGCGAACCTTTAACGAGCAGCAGCTATGAGCAGCACCCCACCCGTAAGGCAAAAAAGTGATCCCGAGATCTCGTTTCAACAAACAATACGAGTCTTTGCCAAACTGCTTTCATACCTGAGCCTGTTTAAAGCTCGTATCTTCACAAAACTCGGCTTTATTACCTTTGAGCACGTGCTGCGTATTCTGCTTTTACCCTGGCCACTGAAGATTATTGTCGACCATGTCATTCTCGGAGAGCCCATCAACGCCGATGGCAGCGGGTTCCCCGACTACATGCAACCTATCCTGTTTTTCCTCTCGGACAAAACATCTCAGGAAATCATGTCTTGGATTTTGGTGGTCGGCATCATGATGGTAATTTTGATGGGGATGACCCCCAACCGAGGGACCGGTAGAAATGCAACTGGGCGCTATACCGGTGCCGCAGCAGGGTCGTTGGGTGCCGCATCCGCAGAACTGGCGCAAGGTCACGATACCGCTACACAGACNGAAAACGCGTCTAATGCTGCATATAGTGAAATGGGCGGACTACTNGGCATTCTAGATTTCAATATTCACATGCGACTGTCCCAATCCCTAAACCACTTACTGCGTTCCGAGCTGGCAGAGCATATTAAATCCTTACCCATGACCACTCTGGACGACCAGCGCATTGGCGACAGCGTGTATCGGGTGATCTATGANACCACCAGCGCCTCGGGCATTTACGGGGAATTAACCCTAGGACTTTACGGCGGTTTGCTGATGGTCGCACTAACCCTGTACGTCATGTTNACAAGCTTCGGGAGCGCGCCGGAAGTGATTATCGTCGGCGTCTTAGTAGGGCCACTGACCTTNATGTTTGTCATCCCCTTCGCGCGGCTTGCGCGCAANAAAAGTCAGGCCAGCCGCCTCGCTGGATCCGAAACCACCAGCAACATCGAAGAGGGCATGGCGAACGTNCTTGCGGTTCAGAGTATGGGCGGTAACAAACGCGAGAGCGAGCGGTTCGCCAACGCAAGTAACGAATCTTTTCGTAAGTTCCGTGCCGAGGTGCTGGTGAAGTTACTCTTCGGTCATGCCGGTTCTTTGGCTTTTCTTACCGGACAAATAATTTTCTTTTTGGTCATCGCCGGCTATGTCATCGACGGCACATTTACCGCTGGCGACTACTTCGTGCTGTTCTACTACTTCTTCGTACTTAGTGCCGTATTTTATTCCTTCGGCTTCCTATACACGGATTTACAGGTAGCCATTGCCGGCTTAGCTAGGGTGTTCAACCTGCTAGACCTGCCAGGCGAAAAATTTGCAGACGGTATCGCTATTCCGGAAATTCAGCACGGCATAAAAATGCGCAGCGTCACGCTCACCTATCCTGATGGTCGTGTTGCCTTAAAAGACGTTAACTTTGAAGCGCGGTTGGGAAAAATTGTCGCCTTAGTAGGACCAACCGGCGCGGGGAAGACCAGCCTCGCCTATCTGATACCAAGTTTCTTACAGCCCACTAGCGGCAACGTCACAATTGATGGGNTAGACGTTAGAGACATCTCAGTGCCCAGTCTANGAAAGCAGGTGGCCTATGTTTTTCAAGAAACCCAGCTTTTTTCCGATTCAATCGCCGACAATATCCGATATGGAAACCGCGCTGCCGCTATCGAAGACGTACACGACGCAGCAAAAACCGCCGGCGCACACGATTTCATTATGGCGCTGCCAGAAGGCTACGACACAAATCTTGGCACCATAACCAGCAAACTCTCCGTTGGTCAGAAACAGCGGATATCAATAGCCAGGGGCTTACTGAAAAAGTCCAAGATACTAATTCTCGACGAACCCACATCAGCGCTCGATCCTGAAACCGAATCCTACCTAGTCGATGCCTTACATAAGGCCGCTACAGAAAAATTAGTGGTGATCATTGCACACCGACTCTCAACCATCACCCACGCAGACAAGATCTATTTTTTAGAAGATGGTCAAATACTAGAATCAGGCTCCCACCATGACCTGATGAGTACAAAAAACGGGCGCTACCGTCACTATATTGAATTACAGGCAGGAGCGAATTGATCACGAACGAAAAGATGCGTTTCGGCTTTTGGCCTAATCCNCGCAGCGACTACAAATCGACCCGGATTCTGGCCCAGCACGCTGAAACAACCGGCTGGGACGGCATTTGGCTNGCCGACCATTTTTTGCCGGAGGAAGATGCTTTAATACCGGTACACGAGAGTTGGATCACACTAGCGGCCCTCGCCCGCGATATTCCNCGAGTGCGCCTTGGCACCCTTGTTACGGGTAATACCTANCGACATCCGGCNGTGCTCGCCAATATGGTTGCTACCTTAGACAACCTTGCCGATGGACGGGTGGTGCTCGGGCTCGGCGCAGGCTGGCAGCAAAACGAACATGACGCCTATGGCATTGAGTACGGCACCGTAAGTTCGCGCTTAGATATGCTCGAAGAGGCCTGCCAGGTGTTACGAGGCCTTTTTCAAAGCGATTATTTCAATTTTGATGGCCAGCATTACCAACTCAAGAACGCGCCTTTAGAACCCAAACCCCAGCAGGCAAAGATACCGCTGATGATTGGCGGCGGCGGCGAACAACGCACCCTAAAAATCGCAGCCCAGTACGCTGACGAATGGAATGTCTGGGGAGACGCCCAGATTTTACGCCACAAAATGAATATCTTAGACCAGCACTGCGAATCCGCAGGACGAGATCCGCACGAAATTGAGCGTTCTGCCGTTGCTCTGTTATTTCTTAGCGAAAATGAAAAATACCTAAACAAAATACGCGCGGCAGAACTCGCCTCTCCGGCGATAATTGGTAATGTCAACGAAGTAATCGAAATCGTTAGCACGTTAAAAGAAATTGGCGTTAAAGAGCTGATTATTCCCGATTTTACCCTTGGGACCTTGATCGGAGCAGACGCGGTGAAACAAGATTTAATGGAAAAATTTATCACTGAGGTTGCCGCCAAAATCTCGTAACCATGCAAAGAATTCACACCCAACATAATGGAACACAGCTATGGACAATCCGCATAAAGACCAGGTCGTAATTATCACTGGAGGCGCTGGCGGTATCGGTAGTCAGATGGCCAGCACGTTTGCGAATCAGGGTGCTCGAGTAGTCATAGCGGGTCGGAATCAGGACAAGCTAAAGAAAACGGCCAGCCATATCGCAGGGAAGAATAACACCTGCCTGCCAATACCCTGCGACGTAACCGACCCAGATCAGGTCGAGCACCTCGTCGCGGACACAGTCGAGCAATTCGGTCGCATCGACGTCTTGGTGAACAACGCGGGTGGCGCAATGTTCGTAAAACCACCAGAAAAATTACGACCTGAGCAATGGCGAGCGGCTATCGATCTAAACTTGAACAGCGTATTTTATTGCAGCGCGGCTGCCGGCCAGCGCATGATTCAACAAAATAGTGGTCGAATCATAAACATCTCATCGGTAGCCGGCGTAAAGAACTCGCCGTCCTTCGTCCATTACGGCGCCGCTAAAGCCGGAGTTATCAACCTAACAAAATCTATGGCAGTTTGCTGGGGGGCTCATAACATCAACATCAACTGCATCGCACCAGGACTAACGGCGACAGAAGGAGTCGCACAGTGGCTACCAGCAAAAAACAGAGAAGACGGCTCTCCAGTTCCGCCGCTCGAGTACCCGCCAGATCCGCAGAATGTTGCCGACCTCGCCCTATTTCTTGCAGCGCCGGGCAGCGCAAGGATTAGTGGGGAAATTTTTCCGATCCGTGCGCTTAACGAAATAGTCTAGGGCGCTAAAAAAATCCCCAGCCTGGACTCGGGCTGCCGTGATATGCCCTAGCAACTCGGCCGGTATAGAACTGGCGCGCCCTTGTTAAAGAACTTCCACGTCAAGCTCCCAGGCGAGTACCCATGCTTTTATGTGCGAAAGCACCACCGATTCTAAATATTTAAGTTCTACTCGCCTTACAAAACCGGGGGTAAAAGATAAGCATCGAGCACGCCCATTGGGCCAAGCACTCGATCAACATCAGCCCGATCCGCGGGTGACAACCCTTCAATTTCATTGCGAATATGACAACGAGATACCTCACTGTACTTTAGCGAGCGCATACGCACTAAGCCTTCACCAAGGTCCACTTCGCACCACTTCTCGCCGGCAGCCAATGCTTCCCGGGATACCAACAGAAACTGATGGTAAGTGTNCCGCATATGGGTAAACAGCGGCGCNAACGTTGTCGGCAATTCATCATTTGCCAGATANTGGCCATCATCANATCGCGCTTGAAACAGCCGCTCCATCGTCTCAAGTAAAGCCGGCGCACTNGCCTCCACCCAACTNCTGGGCTCTGGATCTGCCGCCATATGCGCCTTGAACAGCCCAGCAAAGGTAAAGTCACCAAGACTCGCCCGCTCACCTAACAAAAATCCGTGCTGCTGATAATGGGCNTCCACATGCACCATTAACGCCTGAAAATCNGCTTTNACTGCCGCCGCTTGATCTGGCCCACACCCACGGTTGGCACAGGCGCGCAGACCAAAATTGTCGCGCACNTCGGTAATACGCTGCNCGGCCTCAGCCTGNTCTTCAGGNGTTAGACCCTCGTGCATNAATTTCCCCATCGCATTGGCGTAGAAACCTAAAGCNACATGNTCGATGTTATGGGGATANCACCAACGACTGCTGATGGCATAGCGTCCAAACCATTCATCTGCCCAATCCTCGAGCAGATGAGCGGCAATTCGTTGTACCGGTGTCACGGGCATAATCTGACGCTCGGGATATTTTGCGTTGAGCATCAGCCCAATGGGNGTGGTGTCGTGGATAAACCAGCCCTCGGGNGTTTGCAGCCCTGGAATAAAGTGAGTGCCCAAGCGACCCTCAACGTCTGCACGAGCGTGCTCAGTTTTTAGACAAAACTCATAGTCAACATCTAGATAGTTGAGCATCGCCTGCAACTTACGCGTAAAGAGACTGTGCTCACCACCCCATAAACTATAGCGTCCATCAAACATTTACCTGGCTCCTTCAAGTTTCAATAGATAGATCTTGCTGGTTGAAAACCCGATCATAAAATTCGGCATAGCTATCGAAGGTAAAGTTCAGCGCTACGGCACCAATCTCAGTACCTTGAGCAATTACATCAAATGCATGAAAACAATCTTCAAACTCGGCATAGCGCACTTCGATGCCTGCGTCGCGTAACGCCCGGACATACGCCTGAGTCTCTCGATAAAACGGTTCTAACGTACCGACAAAGGTAATGGTAGGCGGAAACCCAGCGTAATCACTATTTCGCGCAGCAGCGGCATAAGCTGGAATAGCACTACCACTCTGCTCAAGAGCCGCTAAATAAGCCTGCCAGCCAATGCGGTTGGTCCGGGTATTCCACACCGGCACGTCGATATTTCGCTCAGCATCCTGTGGTTGCTCGTCATCGATCATTGGGTAAATGGGCATCTGAAAAGCGATGTTTACNTCTCCAGTGTCTCGCGCCTTCAGCGTCACTGCTGCAGCAAGTCCACCACCGGCACTGTGCCCAGCCACCATAAGCCCATTCGCCCTTGCACCCAATTGAGCAGCATTGTCGTTAGCCCANAGCATCGTTTCATAGCAGTCGTTAAAGCCTGCTGGGTAGGGTTCGGTATAGGCTTTGCGATAGTCCGGTGCGACCACAATACAGGGCCTAGTATTGATGAATCGTTCGATCAGTTCAGCGGACATCTCCGGATTACCCAATATGTAGCCGCCGCCGTGAAAGTACAGTAACAGCGGTAAGGGACCCTCTTGTTGCAGGGGCCTATAGACTCGAGCGCGGATCTGCCAGCGCCCATCACTGCTGGGAATATGTACNTCATCACACTGCAGCCCCGGCCGATCCTTGCCCGCCAACAAGCCCTTGAGCAATTTATTCGCCAGTTTTGTTAACCACCTGTGCTTAATCAGGCTCTCGAAACGGCTNACGCGGTTGAAGTATGGTTGTAAGTCAGCATGCACCATTGNGCGAGTTACTTTCATCGGTCGATTCCGTTAGTTGNTNATAGTCGTGGGTANATNCAGACGATCGCCGNTATAGCCANCACCTNTCACNTTCNNNATCACCAACCCAGNGTACCTGGATCCCCCTTAAATGGGCCAACNACCTCTGGGGTAATCCACCCACCATAAAAGTCCCCCTGNTGCGCNTGNACNNNTTCGCCGTCAACAAAGCAGTCTGCTAACGAAGCATAGAACGAGTACCAACCATCAATACGCGCAAATCGCTCCGAGGGAGAGTCGTAGCGCCACGCTAGTCGCACATTATGGTACGCAAAATAGCTGGCACGCCCCTTCCATTCACAGAAACTCGAACCCTCAAGCATGGTTAACGGCTCGAGAATNGCTTCCGGAGCNAGATAAAATGTGGGCGGACTGGCGGTTTCNAGCACCCGAATACTGCCATTACTGCGGGCGATCAAGGTGCCGTCTTTGCTCCTTACTTCCACCGANCTTTGGTCCGACATCAGCGCAGGCGGGCGCGGATAGTCCCATACCGACTCTTGATTCGGGCCCGGACTCAGCGCAAAGTNCGGCCGCGTCTTACCTTGGTATTTCCACATCGCTCTACCTGTTGCCCCATTCTGTTAACAATAACCATTACCGCGTAAACGCTTCGAGATTAGAAGGATCGAACGCATCGGTAACGCGCTTTCACGCCCAGCCTACACTTAGCTGTGCACGATTTCCCCATCGCGCAGCAGATCCAAAATGCTCTACTGGATAGTATTGGGACAATGACTACTTTGTTTGGACGGATTCTCCTTGGTGCCTCAGCGCTTACATTCCTCGCCTATGGCGGCATAAGCCTGTATTCACCCACCATTCCCGCNGGCATCGCCGGGATAGAAATAANCAGCGGCGANGGCTTNGCGGAGGTCAGCGGCATGTATGGCGGCCTGCAAACAGGGATCGGTCTGTTTTGTTTACTGGCGTTTTCCNNGCATGCCTATTATCGACCTGGTCTGATTATCTTGGGGCTGACTATGATTAGCCTTGCCATNGCTCGATTGAGCGGCATGTTGCTNACCCCGGTTCCAGTCACCTTNTACTCATACGGCGCGCTTGCNTTTGAATTTGTNGTCGCCGCTTTAGNATTTTTCGNNCTTTCTAGGATGCCCAATGACCCAGCATGAATACATCTTCATTGCGGTATCAATCATTCTGGGTTTAGCGATCACTCGCTTACTNCGCACCGCAGCCGCANTAGTTCGNGCCAGAGATCGNGTGACGTTTCATTGGTCATCCGGCCTTTGGGCTTTCAGTGTGATGCTTTATATCTTGCAGCTTTGGTGGATAGGTTGGGGCTTACGCGTAATCGAGGATTGGACGTTCCTCGACTTCATTATTTTAGTTTTCGGTTCTTCCTGCCTCTATGGCGCCGCAGAGATGGCTCTGACCAGCCCCGAAGGAGCGACCCTAGACATGTTGCAAGAAAGCAAAAACCTTGGGCGTCTCTCCGCACTATCCATGCTGCTGTATTTTTTCGTTGGCCCCTACGTCAACATAATCATGTACAACAACGACGCAGTGATACCATCATTAGTGGTGCCATCCTTGGGGATTGGCCTAATGGCACTGGTGATCAGCGCACCCAAGCGCTTCCCNCTGTGGTCGATGCTCTTTNTGATCTACTCCATCAGCATCCTTGTNCTGACTGTATAGTCGGCGTTAACTGGATCGCCGCGGCCTTCCGGGAAAGAATCGATTGGTGCGCTGCTGATAATCTTTGTAACCCGCTCGTTTCTTTTCCGAGTAATACTCCGACGGCACCGCGCCGGTGGTAAACACCAGCGTTGTGTACATCGCCTTCGAAGCAAACAGCAACCCAATACCGAGCAAAACCCAAATCAACACATGCTCCGANCCCNGCAGNCTNAGCCAAGACGGCACNGCGGCAATCACNANNCCGTTCCACANCATCCACTCGTAAAAATAATTCGGGTGTCGGCAGTANCGCCATAACCCAACATCACANACCTGATTNTGTTTACCNTGGCGTTTCATCGCGCGCAAAAAGTTTACCTTNTGTAGGTCTGCTAAAGACTCTAAGCACAGCGCTACCACACTGATACTCAACCCCACGATTTCCAACACAGCGAACTGCTGACTGCCATTCGCTGTAAGCATAAAAATAGGCAGAGCTAAAAATGAGGCATTGGCAAGCCCCTGAGAGATAGCATCGACCTGTAGCGCCAGCCCGACATTACTCTTGCCCTCTGCCTGCCAACGCACGCGTAGGTATTGATAACGAGGGAATTCCTTTTGCAGCAGACCACGCCNCCAAAAATTTAGCGCGCCTATACCCATGCGCAAGCCCACCACCGCCAGTAACAGACTGATCAACAGCGAGCGCAACCAATAACCGTCGCCGAATCCGTAGGCCAGAAGCGCCATCAACACCAAACCCCAGGGCCAACCGATATCGACATAGCTCATGCGTCCGGTGCGCCAAATCGGTAAACACACCACCAGAGCAAAGAGCAATAATTGCGCTAAGCCATTCACCAAGCCAATGAAAGCAAAAGAACTCGAAACAAGAATCACCGNCCAGCCNATAAGATATGGGTACCAAGGTCGAAAATAATGCAATTAGAACTCNAACATACGAGGGTCGGCCAATCCNGTAGGCCGNTTGAGAAACATCAGGGGATAGCGCGCATTGTATAAAACCGGCACCGTATCTGACAGAAGAATAACGGTGGCCCAAATAATCGCCGCGCTAAAATCATGGGCGCATGNCCCACCAAGCGCATATGCCGAGCTTGAGCTTAGGCGGACTGCGCCGGGGCAAAACGCCTTAGTTGCGCGACCACTTCGGCACCTAAGGCGACTTCCTCTTCGGCATGTTCCGCACAAATCTTTAAGTTAAACAGCCGGCAACCAGACTCGATATAGGGTGCCAATTGCTCCGCAACCTCAGCCGGCGTTCCCGACGGTGTATAGCGCTCAAACTTTTCAAAAGGTATGTGATAGAAGCCCTCCATACCGGCTTTTACCGCATCATAGGCCTTCTTCGAACTCTTCAGATCTACGCCGACCCATGGCTGATAGCCATGACACCACGCCACGTCATGGCGCCCCAANGCGCCGGCTNCGTTGTGCACTATTTCAACCGCATCGGCAAACCTGCGTGCCGAGCACCATACGCCGATCCAACCCTCGCTGAATTTAGCCGCTCGAGTGAGCGCCGCATCTGACCGTCCGCCCACTAATACGGGAATCGGAATGCGCGGCGTGGGCTTTATTACCGCGTCAGTGACGGCAAATTCGCGACCCGCAAAAGTNACCGAGTCGCCATTCAGCACCCCTTTGATAATTTCCAAAGATTCATTCGCACGGACTCCGCGGCGGCGGGGATCAACCCCGCAGACTTCTGACTCATGCCGATCTTCACCACCNATTCCNACGCCAAAAATCATGCGTCCCGGAGCAATCCTTGCCATGCTTGCCAATTGCCGCGCCACTGGAAGTGGATGCCGCAGCGGTAGCAGATAAATACTGATCATTACACCAATGTCCGGATTCAACTGGGACAGCGATGCCACCTCAACGAAGCCGTCAGTNCCAGAGCCATTGCGGAAAGACACATGGTCGGCCATAAACACATGATCAAAGCCAGAATTCACNATNCCGGCGAGGGTTTGCTGCCGCGCCTGCCAGTCTANTGCCCAGAGGTTACTCGGCGTTGCGAGACCAAATTTGAGTTCCATAGCGCCCCTTAATTAGGTTCGTTTACTGCTAACCGTTATACGGCTATAAACCAAAAGCCTTTTCGTCGAGTCCAAGCATGACCCGCCCAGCCAACTCCATTACCGGCTCGCCCACCATCATGTGTTGCGACGCCACATGAACATCGCGAAAGTGACGCTGTAAGCACGACGTCTCAAANACCGANGTGCCGCCCAGTAGTGTNTACATACGATCAATGACATCGATCGACGTATTCACCGCATGCACGGTCGCGGTACGCATCTGACGCCGGTCTTCCANGGAGCCCGGCGCCAGTTGGGCATGCTGCCAACCTTGGCGAATTGTCTCGTAAAAAAGAGCTTTNGCCGCGCGCAACGCCGTATCGGCTGCGGCGACATCGATNTGTAAGGACGGCCGCAACGACAACGCGCGACGGCTACCTTGGGGTGTTTTCTTCTTCGATTCGTTAAGTACTTCAGTAATGCTGGCTTGAGCCATACCCAGACAAATCGCACCAATCGGTATACCCAGTAAAGCAAATTTNGGNAATTGATAGATNGGCAGTTGCGCATGAANCGAATCTTCCACGTCNCCAGCCATGCGCTCNGCNGGCACCCAAACATCTTCNGCAATATAATCACTAGAACCCGAGCCTCGCAGACCCGATACGTGCCANTTGTCCTGAATATCTATTTCNTCTGGCCGAAAGAACACCCGAGTCAGCGGTGCTGCGCGCTGGACCGGTTCGCCCGCCNCATCAACCTCATGGATGCCACCAGAGATCCACTCAGCATTGCGGCATCCGGATCCCCAGCGCCAATGGCCATTNATCCGATAACCGTCAACACCGTCGCGGGATTCCGCATGCGCCGTGCCGCTGTCGGCGAAGACACCACTGGTAATAACGTTGGGATTTGCCAGCATTTCTGCCAACTGAGATGGCGGCAACGCGCCGAATAANTATTGCGAGGTAGCGCCAATAAAAACACACCACGCAGTCGAGCCATTGGCCATGGCAAGGGTTTCGCAAATCTTGCAAAACACGTCGGGTGAGGTACCCAGTCCACCTAAACGCTCAGGCACCACTAAACGGTAAAAGCCAAGAGCAGCTAATTTTTCTGCCAAATCTTGGGGTAACTGGCGCAACTNATCGATTTCACCACTGCGCCGCTCAAGCTCTGCCTGTAACTGCTGCGCATGACCAATGAGTTCCGCGTCTGGTGCTATTGCCGAAGCTTGCATTAGGCCCTCCAAAACACTTGCGCCTTACGTTACAGATCGGCGCCCTAAAGCCAATAAGGAGCATGCCAGAACATGTCGCAACATCAAAATAAGCGATATCTCAGCCGACTAAACGAGGTCACTGCAGCGACCGATTAGGCCGAAATGATACTTTCAATTTTATCCTGCGCAGCCTCAATCAGTTTGGGCAGGTGATAAGTTGGAAACAAGTCCGGCGACGCGTCATAGTCGCGCAGCAACAACTTAGTCAAATTCGATTTGTGCGCCTCGGTCGCCCCGTCTTGGATACCCATTTGTGGTGCAGCCATCCACATATCAGCTAGGGGCGTTTCATTGGACATTCCTAGTGCGCCGTGCAGATGAATCGCGCGATATACGATGTCATGGTTGAGCTTTGCCGCAGTAATTTTTATTGAAGCGATGTGCTTCCTGATTTCCCGGCTATAAGCTTGAGTTTTATCAATCAGCCAGGCCGTATAAAGCACATGCAACCTAAATTGCGTCAACTCTACATATGAGTCGGCTATGTCCTGCTGAACCATCTGCAACTCACTTAACAACTGCCCCTTGGACTTCCGACTAAGTGCTCGCTCACACATCATATCTAGGGCTTTTGTACACGTCCCAACTGCCCTCATGGCGTGGTGTACACGGCCACCACTCAATCTAGTCTGAGAACCGACGAAACCTGCTCCTTCCTCGCCAAGAAGATTCTCTCTCGGTATCCTCACATCGTTGTAGCGAATATACGCATGCCCGCCGCCGCCGCTTGTATTGTAATTCTCTTGGAGCGACGTCCCAATGGTGTGAACATTACGGACTATTTCTACACCAGGGGTATCGCGATCAACTAAAAACATAGAAGCGCGCTCCATTAGAGGGGCATCAGGGTTAGTGATAGCCATGACGATCAGAAAGTCCGCGTTAGCGCCATTTGACGTGAACCATTTTTCTCCACTAATCACCCACTGGTCGCCATCACGCTGTGCTGAGCATATGAATTCTCCCGGCTCGCCAGCGTGCGGCTCTGTCATAGAATAGGCAGACCGTTTTGTGCCTTCTAGCAACGGCTGCATGTAGTTTTTTTTCTGATCCTCAGTGCCGTTATGCGCAATCAGTTCCATATTGCCCGTATCGGGCGCCTGACAGCCAAATAAGGTCGGCCCCATTCGAGTCCGGCCTAATTTTTCATTCAACAAGCAGAGCTTTACCTGACCTAAACCCGGCCCCCCAAGTTCCGGCCCCAAATGAAAGCCCCAGAGACCCTGATCTTTTACCCGCTGCTTTAAATGCTCGATATGCCGTCGAATCGCATTCCACCCCTCCTTAGTGAGGGGTTCACCATCTTTCGTTTTACCAATCCTAAAAAAATTATCCAACGGCTCTATTTCTTCTTTCGCAAACTTTTCAACCCAATCAATTTGCTCCTGAAACTCTGGCTCTACATCAAAATTTATCATTTGCTTCCCCCCAATTGTGTATGTCGTTGCGAGTTCACTTTACTATGCTATCCATTGGTTAATAGCGTATACCACCGTGATAGAGTTTCGCGTCCAGATGCTTTCCTCTACCCCCAAACTTCTTTTGGGTTTATCCCTTTCATAACAATACCTCTATGTGAATTTTCCCAACTCTACGTCCAGTGCGGCTCGACGCACAAAGCTCCCTTAAATTTAAAAGTAACTGATATCGAGCGGAACACGGGTGCTAAAGGGGATCGCCCCCTAATACGGCAGGTGTTTCGCAATAGGTCGTCAGAATGTAACGCTGATGCTCTTCGATTCGCTCGGAGAGCACATTGGCGATCTCTGGGATCTTCGAGTTCGCAGCAAAAAAACCCAGCATGCCTTTGTTTTGCTGAGTAACCGGCATAATTTCAGGCGGTGTGGCGGTGACGCTCATACTCATGGTTGCCCAATAAATATCGGCAGCCGACAGCGCATCCCCAACCAGATATGGCGAACCCCGCTCTGCCTGCTGCGCCAAACGGTTGTCGATCAACGCAATCGCCTCGGCGATCTTCGNTGGNGCTGCAGCACTGGCCGCATCACTNTATCCATACTTACGACCCAAAGGCCCATCATTAAGAATGCGCATATTCCACACAATGCCGTCTTCTGCTAGCACCACCGCGCATAGCCCAAACATGTCTACTCGCTGCGCAAAATTTTCTGGAATCAACGACGGACTGCTCGGGCTGCCAATTCTTTCCGCCAGTGCAAGCTGTTCGGTCCAAACATTGCGCGGCCGCTCTTCAGCGTAAAACATAGTCGGCAAACCGGTTTGGCTGGTGAGCTCGTACAACCGAGCCTGGCGGTCCTNACCAGTTTCTTTGTCAACGCCCATAAGCGGGTGCAACGCCCTNATTACGGGAATACCTTTGACAAAACATATNTTTTTCAGTGCTTCTGCNAACAANGCCTGAACACCGGGAATGAAGGTAATGCGGGTTCCTTCGGTCATTGCCGCCGCTTCGTCCAGCGATATGAAATTGGGACTGTTCGTGGTCGTGTCGCTACTCATAGTTTGCTCTCATGTTAATGTTTGTTTTCAGCATTTACTGCCCCGTCAATACTTTACCCCATGGNCTACAAAGTCTGGCGCATCTCNAGNCCTACATTGANGAATCCGTATTTCGCGTAGAACGGCTCATTGTGTTTAGTNGATTCAAGCAGATACAAGCCAAACTCNTTGCANCCTCTGGCCTTTGCCAAGCNGATNGTNTCCTCAAGCAACAGCCCGCCGACATTCTTNCCCCGAGCCNTCGGGTCAACCACCAGCTCNTCTAACTGACAATATTCGCCGTTGTAGCGCAAAGCCAAATTAAAAGAAATAGAGGCCATCCCAAGAAGGTCACCGTCCTCCTCAGCAACAACCAAGCAACCCCTAGCTTTAGAAATTAGCTCGTTGAAGGTGCCGGCATCAAATAACCCATGNTCATTATCGCTTGCGCCAACAAGAATGTTCAGCAACTCTAAGCACTTCGAAAGATCAGCCGACTCAGCGAGCCTTATACTTACGCTCATTACTCACCCCCAAAAATGCTCAGACCCTACTAGACTCGTCTGCCGAAGATCTGCGATCTGACNATTGGCTGGCTAGTTGGCACTCTGACTTCGCCCGCGTCGTCCACATGGAAGTCAATTCTCATACGATTCAACTATGGCCTGGTAGGTTGCGACCTGGAGCTCGGATCTCAGAGGCCAAGGTGAGGACATAAGTTGGATCATACTAACAACTACAACCTCCTCGACCGGGTCGATCCAAAAGACGGTTCCTGCNGCGCCTCCCCAGTTATATTCTCCAGCGCTNCCAATTACACCCGCGTATGCAGGGTTAGTAACGACCCCGAATCCGAGCCCAAAACCAACACCAGAAGTATTCCCATCAGTGGTTGGTTGTTCACCGATGCCACCCATTTGCATAGAGGGGTTAAGATGATTTTGTGCCATATAGGCAACGGTTTTGGGACTCAAAATTCTATTCCCCTCGAGAATTCCACCACTCCTCATCGCTTCAGCGAATCGGGCGTAGTCCATTGCGGTTGAAACTAGGCCGCCGCCACCGGAGAACAAACTGACGCTCTCATAGTCAACCATCGCAACATTTTTTCGGCTCTTAAAGAACGCTGCAAGAGGGTTGTCCGCGGGAACTTCTGANACNTCCATCAGTCCACCGGTCTGCGGATCCAATATGTGATTGGGCAGAAACCTCGACATCTTATTATCGGGAACCTCAAAAAACGTATCCTCCATCCCTAGCGGCTTGAATAGATTTTCTCGCAAATAAACATCAAAAGATTGCCCGCTTAATCTCTGAACTATTAAACCCGTGATATCTACAGCGATTGAATAGTGGTACCGCGAGCCCGGCTGAAACTTCAGCGGCAATTGCGCAACTCGTTGTGCAAATTCGTCTAAATCTTGGGCAGCCCAAATGTCTGCACCTAGATAAGCTCGGTCAACAAGATCAGTCTGGGCAGCNAATCCGTATGAGAGACCAGTTGTATGTGTAAGCAACTGGTGCATGGTCATGGGCTTAGCCTGATCTTCCAACTGCCCATCGGCATTAAGGACCTTCACGTCTTTGAGTTCTGGTACGAACTTGGCGACCGGGTCGTTTAGTTGGAATTTCCCTTGTTCATAGAGTTGCATAGCGGCNGCTGCNGTGATCGGTTTNGTCATGGAATAAATTCTAAACAGATCATCTTTTTGCATGGGTCTATCNTCATCAGAACCCCGGGCACCGTGCGCTTTGTAATGAACGACTTTGCCATNACGCATTACAAGATTAACNATGCCTGCAACTTGATTATTATTGACATACCGCTCGCCCAAGGCNGTNATCCTTTCCATGCGATCAGACGACATGCCGACCTTTTCTGCTTTTGATGANGGAAGATNNTTAGTTTCNCTAGCTGATGCTGGTCCNGCCAACAGAACAAGGGCCAATAGCANGNCTCGAATAAAGCCNTTTTGAGGCAACCCTGAAAGCTCNATGCGTCGCGTATAGTTCACTTCTCTCTCCCCNATCGATTNTATGCGTTAGCGNCAATCNTACTTCCGATCATTTAGTCTTGCNAGNGCTCTCCCTGCCCATGAACGAACTGATGAGGTAATTTTCCGCGCCTCCTTTGTCAAATGCCGCAGCTCCCAAAAAATGGGTGGATACAATTTGACCGATTTTGTTATCGGGTAATATTGAGTTTCTTTTTCTGTCGGAGAAACTAGGTCGTGGGCATTCCAGTTATTGTTGATACTGATATTGGGCACGATGTAGACGACGTTTGGGCGTTAGCTTTTTTACTGCGCTGTCCAGAGCTCGACGTAAAATTAATCACTACAACAACCGGCGATACGCTATATAGAGCGCGCCTGACCGCCAAGTTACTGGAGAATTTGGGGGCTACTCATATTCCTATTGGTGTAGGTATACCCTTAGACGATAACCCGCATACTCATCAGGAGTGGCTTGGAGAATACGACCTCGACCAGTACCCCGGTCAAGTTCTTAACGATGGCATTGGCGCTCTTTGCGAGACTATTATGGCGTCCGCGCAAACTGTGTCTCTTATTTGTATCGGTCCGCTGCCAAATATTGCCGCTGCGCTGTCTAGAGAGCCTGCTATCTCCAGAAAAGCTAAATTTGTGGGTATGCACGGAAGCATTCGCAGAGGCTATGCCGGCTCTCCTAAGCCCATGCGGGAATTCAATGTAAAGCTTCACACCCTTTCGTGCCGCGCCGTGTTCGAGGCAGACTGGGACAAGGTGATCACCCCTCTAGATACTTGTGGCGATATCGTTTTAGATGGTGACCGTTTCGCCCTAATCAAAGAAGTCGCGGAACGCGATGGCCCTAATAGTCCCGCAGGTATTTGCATCGCCAACCACGAGGCTTGGTTTCGCGCCATTAGCAACGGAGGCGCGATTAAGAAGATGGATCCACAGAAACAGAGCTCGATACTTTATGACCTCGTCGCGATCTACTTAGGGTTCGCAGAACATTGGCTTGAAATGGAGGAATTGAAGATAGAGGTTACGCCCGACGGAAAAACCTTAGAAGGCGATCAAGGAAATACCATTCGTTGCGCCATGAACTGGAAAGATCGCCCAGCCTTTCTAGATCTGGTGACCAGTCGTTTGACTGAATCTTCCGCGTCAATATCTGAATAACGCGGAGCGAACCACGTCTTAACATTAGAAAATAAGATAACGTTTTAACACTAGCAAATGATCAATACATGAGCCTGCGACTGAACACGGCGCAAGTGATCAATGGTTGGAACCAAGGAGCAAACCAGTGGCAAAAATAATCGGCAACCTTACACCCGAGGATGACTACACCCACCCAGTAGGTCCAGAAACAAATTTCAACGAGTCGGTATATTTCAACTTTTTTGATCCAGCGCAACAAAGAGGCGGCTTTCTGCGGATCGGCAACAGAGCAAACGAGGGCTACGCCGAGATGACCGTAATTGTCTGGAATCCAGATGGCTCAGCCTACTTTACTTACGCAAAACCAGAGATAAGCAATAACGACCGCTGGCAGGCTGGCGGTATAGATATTGAAATAGTAGAACCTGCGGAAAAAGTTCTCACCCGATACAACGGCAAGGCACTGTTTCTCAAAGACCCACGGGATATGGAGAATCCGAGTAACGCGTTCAAGAACAATCCAAGCCAAGTAATAAAAATCGATCTTGAACATAACGCGGTGGGCCCACTATACGGTCACGTTGGAGAGCCGGGAGATGGCAACGAGTTTGCAAGATCTCATACCGAACAGCATATGAAAGTATCTGGCACGCTGATGCTGGGCGACACTGAAATGAACTTTTCAGGCTGGGGTCTGAGAGACCACAGCTGGGGACCAAGGTTCTGGCAGTCGACACCATCCTATCGCTGGATTACTTGCAATTTCAGTGATGATCTCGGACTGATTATCACCACAAATGGTGACGGGATAGGTAAAGGTTTGTTTCAAAAGGGACAATCTCTAGAAAAGATAGAAGCCGCATCCGTCACCACTGAATTCGATAGCGCCTCTGGGTTTCATAAAAAACTGGAGGCTGAATTGCAGCTCGAAAACGGCCAAATCCGGCACCTTTCCGGAATCGTGAAAGCCTACATACCACTGAGAAATCGGCGCTCGGGAGCGAATACCCGAATTGGCGAAGGTATGACCGAATATCGACTGGATGACGAGTTAGTAGGATACGGATTNAGCGAATACTTGGATCAAGCGGNTTCCGGCTAAGGCGAGGCATAGCAGCAATAACCGTCACCCTTTCAACGTATCTGTTATTCCAGCTACGTTTGTTCCTGCCAAACAGTGCCCTGTGCAAAAANGTTGGCGATAGCGGCTTCGTCGTAGCCTACCTCAGCCAGNAGTTCCTCAGCATGTTGACCAGCTGTGGGTGGCGGCTTCAGCTTCGGCTGACGACGGCCAANCGTGACATTGGCGCCGTGGCGGTCATAANCGCCCCAAGCNGGATGCTCGGTGGGCTGAGTTAAATTCAGTGCTTTGACTTGCGGATCGTGCCACCAGAACTCGACTGGGCTACAACGATCCGCGCGCACGCAGCCAACACCCTCAGGGGCAAGCTGGGCCTCCCAAAACTCTGCGTCTTTACCTTTAAAGATCTCGCTCAAATGACCCACCGTGGTCTCGTCGTTCTTGCTTAGAATCGCGATATCAACAGCTATCCCAAGTGCAGCTAAGCGCTCGACAAAACGCCTTTTTTCTTTTTCTTCCGGAATGGCTAAGAACACCCACTGCTCCTCAGCAGTCGCGTAGAGGCGATAGGTCGGNTGCAGCCCATGCAGCCCCTCATCGGGCATGGTTCGNGGGGGTTTACCGGGGTAAGCNAGAAAATCATCGTGATTTGCGTACGCGTTTGCGCCAAACATATCGATTAAGATGCGCTGACCTTCGCCAGTTCGCTTGAGCGCATTTAAACCCANCAGTGCCGAGGAACAGACCACCATAGCCGTGTTTGGATCAGGGTTTAACTCGTTAGCGCGCATTAACCGTCTGGTCCAAGTCCGAAGTGCAGGAATGTCTTGTTGTTCTGCTGGAATGCGTTCACCCATTTGATAGAGCACACCACCCATGGCAGCGCCGGGTATCGGATGGGTCGACGGTCTNAGTGCACCAGGACCGTCCGGGCCGTAGCCATTCACCTGCAGGTATACAATATTTGGATTTACTTGAGAGATTTGGTCGTAGCCAATGCCTAATTTTTCTGGGACGCCGGGGCGATAGTTATGGATCAGCACATCNGCCTTCGCTGCGAGTTTGACCGCGATCGCCTGCCCCTCNGGCGATTTCAGATTTAGGCTGATNCTACGCTTGCCAGCGTTCACGCGAGCCGAACCAACCCCCATCGCCAAGCCCCTGTAGGGGTCTCCATTGACCTGTTCAATCTTTGTGACTTCCGCCCCCATATCAGCCAAAAAAGATGCCCCCAAGGGTGCAGCGATAATNGTCGCGATTTCTAAAACACGCAGACCAGCAAGCGGCAGTTCGTCGGCAGCCGTCACTTNNGGGCGCGGCCGAGGATCAGCTCGCCACTCATCCGACCAACCGTTATCCGGCTTGCAAGCTGGTCCGGGTTGAGCCGGTGTNTTGGTCATTCTGGCAAGCGGGCCAAGCTGAATACTGCCGTCATCGCGATCGATAGCATGGCCATTGGCGACAATATCTGGATCTCGAAGCGCATCTTGGGTGGTTTGATAAGTCGTGGCGACGACGCTGCCGTTGGCGATGCAGTCACTTATCCAATCTGCAGCCGGACGATCTTGCAAACGACGCAGCATACGGTCACGGAACGGCTCATATTTTTCCGGCGGCAGCGCCAGTTGGGTAGGTTCAAAATCTGGATCGGCAATGATGTCTATTAAATCAGTCACCATGAGAAAGTTATCAAACAGGTGCGGTAAGAGGTTGCCAAACTGCAGCCAACGGCCATCGCCNGCTTGTGCCGGGTGATAGTGGAGCGTGGGCATNGGCGGTTCATCAGATGGCGTTTCTGGGTACATTGCGCCGAACCGTTCTGGAAACTGACGCCCGATCATGGCCCCCTGTTCGTAGGGAAGCATGCCTTGCAGCATACTTGTCTCTACTAACCTGCCCAGTCCCGTCGTANCACGGGCGAGCAACGCGGCCAGAATACCGGACAGAGCGGACTGAGCCGTAGCATGAGTACCCACTTGAAGCGCCGAGTAAACGGGACCAGCTCGGTCACAAATTCCAGCGAACGCTTGCATGCGCCCTGAGGCCGCCGCCGCTAAATGTTCATATCCCGGGTAGTTCGCCTTAGGACCATAACTTCCGAACCCAGAAATATGGCAGTAAATCAGGTGCGGGTGACGNGCGTGCACACTATCAAAGTCTAAATCTTGCGCTTCGAGCACTTGAGAGCGCCAATTAAAGAGACAGACATCTGCCCCTGCGAGGAGTTCTTCTAAAACCTTACGCTGCTCTGCATCCTTGGTATCAAGGGGCAGAATGCGCTTACCCCGACGCCACATCGGCGTGGCGGCGAGNCGATCGGTACCGTGGCGNTCCGGCGCTTCGATGACCAATATCTCGGCGCCAAAATCAGCCATGATCATGGTTGCTAAGCCGCCGGCCGGACCGCGCGTCANATCGACAACTCGGACACCTTTCAGTACTTCCGACATACCCCTCAACTCCCCCTATTTATGCAATAGCTCCGACCTCTGCCAGCTCAATCGTTTAGTTAAAAGCGGTTGCTCGAATCCCCAAAACACNGTGGAGCTTGCAACCCTTTCGGTGCTGGCCGACGCAGACATTTGAAATCGTAATGCATTACCAATANTGATCNTATACCTTCCCCACTACTCCCACTCAATAGTGGCGTTGCCTTCCTAATGTCATCACAGATGCCGCAANAGGATTGGCTTTTCAGCCATACTGCCGCCTAACNNAAACGCTGTCGGTGAATTATTTGATCGATGGGCTTGTTGTTAAGAATTGAGTCAGCAGTTAACTTGCCTAGCGCAGGAGACGTCTGCACGCCGAATCCGCCTTGCCCTGCTAACCAGAAAAAACTGTTGGAATTTGGGTCTGGGCCTAAGACTGGCAACCGGTCTCGCGCAAAAGTTCTGAGTCCAGCCCAGCTNTGCTGAACATGATTCACTGGGTAGTCCGATATTTTTGAGAAATTGTCTACAGCGATGGCGANATCCAAATCCTCGGGAAAAGCATCCACCGGCGGTGATGGCGTTTCGTCTTGGGGCGACACCATTAAGCTCGCGCCTTCCGGCTTAAAATATAGATCCCCGCTCATGCTATACACTACCGGCCACTCGCTGGCCTCCACTGGAGCTTCAATCATCGCAGCGGTGCGGCGCATTGGAGTTAAGTCTATTGGGCTTAGACCCGCAAGCTGTGCAACTTCATTTGCCCAAGCACCAGCGGCGTTCACGACCCAANGCGCGTTAAANGTNTTTTTGTTGGTTTGCACTTCCCAACCCTCGCCACACGGCACTAAGGCAGCTACCTTCTGTCCAGTCTGGAGCGTGCTTTGATTGTTCCGCAGGCCGCGGAGATAGATTTGGATCAGTTCGTGGGTATCGATGGATTTCCAGTCTGGGTCGTAAGCTCCGCCAATCAGCTTTTTGTTGTCCAGAATTGGGCAAATCAACCGACACTCTGCTGCGGTTAGGGGCTTGAGATTTGGGCAGAATGGCTGCCATATCGAAAGGTACTTTAATAGGGCACGTTCTTGACCCTCGACCGCGATAGCTAATCCCCCGCGATNGTGCAACAACGGTCGCGCGCCTTCATGTTGGGTTCTAAAAAAGTCCCCGCTTTGCGCTGTGAGACCCGCAACCACCGGGTTCTCGTAACCTTCTATATACAGCGCTGCTGAGCGTCCGGTACTGTGGTACGCCGGTTGCTCCTCCTGTTCTAGGACAACGACTTTTGCCTGCTCGCTGAGAAAATANCCAGCAGCCAAACCTGCCACACCCGCGCCTATCACAACAACGTCATAATCCAGCTCATGANTTATCTTGTTTGAATTAGACATGTTCGATATCACCCCATGAAAAAATAGCTAGAAGATAGCCTGGTTCTTTCGGGTGTGTCCGGCGCAACCNGCTATGCAGCAGCGACATGCTGGGCAGGGNCGCATACTCGATCGCAAAGCCTGCCAACCCCCCACAGCGATTGTAACCTCACTCCACAGAACACAATGCCCGCAACAACGGTGTTAGTCGNCTCTCAAANTCCTTGACGCTCAAGTTCGTATTTACCAATCGCTCCAATTCAAAACCGCGAATGAAATTAATCAGAGTACGCGCAGCTTCCGTTGGCCGCCTTGCACCTGCCTGTTCCATTACTGCTGCAACGGCACCGGCGGCGCGTGCCTCCCAGGCTGTTACTGCCTTACCCAGTTCATCATCCTGGGAGGCAAATAACATGAGTTCATACTCCGCCCGCAGCAGAGAGGCGTCTGCGAACTCGCGCTCAACAAGCCGCACCAAGCCCTCTCGCACACTATCAACNGCCATGGGCCCATCCTGGGCCGCCGTTGCGTAAAACATCGTAAAGAGCGTGTCTCCTGAACTTAAGTAGCTGATGAAAGACTCTCGCAGGAGACCTTTGCGACCTGCGAAATGGTGAGTTGTAGTGCCCGGGGACACACCTGCAATCTCAGCGACTCGNCTNTGNGTCACCGCGTCAATGCCCTCTTGTGCTATCAGGCGCAGGGTTGCCGACATGATGAGGTCACGAGANGAGAGCTCTGATTTTGCTTTCTTAGCTGTTCGGTTTTCTGCNTCCATTCTGTACAATCATACAATTCATTCGTACATATGTACAACTCCAAGGGGTGATGCTACTATGCATAGTCATTCCAGCTAGGCCTTGGTAATTCGCCTCGATTCCAAACCAAAAGAAGAAAGGGAGAAAAAGTGAGACTCAGAAGTTATCCGTTGATGTTTGTTTCGATAATGACGTTCCCGCTTATCGTGGCCAGCGCCCTCGCGGCTGAGGGAGATTGGACAATTGGCTCTCGAACCCTACCCGCTCCGGTAGCCGGTAGCGAGGCGCTTAGAATCTCCATCTCATCAACACCCGCACCAAATGTGGCAATGGCCAGTCAACCTGTAGACGACGCGACACTTACCACGATGGGGGCACCAAAGTCGCTAGATCTTAAGGCACTTGGCAAGTCGGCAGGTGTAACAATTACTAAAGACACAATAGCCGGCGTTAAGGTTTATCACGTCAAACCAGATCGTATAGCGCCCGAACACACAAACCATCTGTTTGTGCATCTCCACGGTGGCGGTTACGTATTGGGAGGAGGCGATAGCAGTGTGACCGAAGCAGTAGTAGTGGCCGCTTCGTCGGGGATTAGTGCCGTGTCGATCGATTATCGTATGCCTCCTGAGGCTCCATTCCCTGCCGCGGTGGACGATACAATAGCGGTATACCGTGAGGTATTAAAAACAAGACAGCCAGGTCAAATAGCCATAGGCGGTACCTCTGCAGGCGCTGGTTTATCGTTTGCCGCCACACATCAGATGAAGTCCCTTAACCTGCCCGTGCCAGGAGCGATTTTCGCTGGGACTCCCTGGGCAGACCTCACTAAAACCAGCGACACTTTGTACAGCCTTGAAGGTATTGATCGCATTCTTGTGAGTTACGACGGATTAGTGGAATCGCTCGCGCTCTTTTATGCTGACGGACAAGATTTGAAGAACCCTTTGATCTCACCGCTTTATGGTGAATTCGATGGCTTTCCACCGACTATTTTAGTGTCCGGGACAAGGGATATGTTTCTGAGCGATACGGTTCGAGTACATCGTAAACTCAGGGATGTTGGGGTAGTGGCTGATCTTCACGTTTTTGAAGGCCTATCACATGCCGGATACCTGGTTGTGGAAGGATCGCCCGAGTCAATAAGCACGTTTCAAGAAGTTAGTATGTTCCTTAAGACACACCTGAAATAGTGTTTGTGCGCGGGTCCAATCCGCATAAAAAATTGCACCGCTGTGCTGAGTTCTGACAACTTCGGCACAGCCACCGTAGCTTTGCTGCTAATCGGTACCACAGGCCTAGGCTTTTAGGACTATCTGCGAACCATAACCTTGGAATCTGCATTTAGATCACCGTTCGGATCAACCAGATGCCCCGCAGGAAAAGCCACGGCGGTGGCGGGCGTGGTCGTGTCCAGACACAGAAAGTGGTTGTTGTCTGCGTCGCCTAGATCTGCCAATGCTGCCGGACTCACCTCGGACCGAGAGCCATCCGCTGCGGTGAGGCTTACCTTATATAACGTCCTCTGTGCCTCGCCCAACTCGTCTCTGTTGGGCAGTCTCACGCCACCTGTCCAGGTCACCCGCACCACCTGTTTGGTGGCGCTGGGGCAAGACGTTCCCCGACTCGGCAGCGACCAGATATCCTTCGGCACCGCCGCAGCCAAAATAATCTCTGGGCCGGCGTCGAGAGGAATAACCGAAACCTGGGTTCCACGAAAGTTCACCTGGGGGCTGTCGGTGGCGTCTGAGAGCAAATCATCTACGATCAACACCTTAACTGGCGGATCATCATCGGCATTACCGAATTCACCAATCAT
>NZEI01000043.1 GCA_002690405.1 Gammaproteobacteria bacterium | reverse complement strand
TCGCGCCCTTTTATAAAAGCTTAGTCGCGGGCTTTTTCCTGCTGTTTCTGCTTACGGGCTGGGCCTATGGTAAGGGTGCCGGCACGATTTCTGATCATCGAGATTTGGTGGGCATGATGACGGGCGCCATGGAAGATCTTGCTTACTACTTGGTGCTTGCCTTTACTGCAGCGCACTTTGTAGCAATGTTTGCTTGGTCGGATCTGGGTTTGATTCTGGCCGTCCACGGCGCGAATTTTCTTAGTAGTACCGATCTACCTGCATCGATCTTGCTTGCCTTAATTATTTTGGTTTCTGCTCTACTCAATTTATTTGTCGGTTCAGCGAGCGCGAAGTGGGCGTTAATTGCCCCAGTTATGGTGCCAATGCTTATGCTGCTGGGTATCTCACCGGAAATGGCCACTGCGGCCTACCGAGTGGGTGACAGTGCAACGAATATTATTACGCCGCTGATGGTCTATTTTCCGTTGATTTTGATTTTCTGTCAGCGCTGGCAAAACACCTTTGGTCTGGGCAGCTTGGTCGCAACTATGCTGCCCTACTCACTGGCGCTTATGATTGCCGGTTTAGCTATGACCATAGGCTGGGTGATCTTAGACCTACCTTTGGGGCCAGGGGCAAGCGTCTTCTTGGACTCTGCTGCCACAGGCATAGGTAGCACACCCCGGGGCTGAACTTCGTCAGCCCCCGTCTATTTTCCCGCTTAGGATATTTCTTCGACCTGAAAGCCTAAGCGCGGAAAGTGCACGGCCACAGGACCCGCGCGCTGGTCTGTACGTTGCACCACGATTTCCTCACTGGACGCCAATAACAGCTCACCCTGGGTGGGCTGGAATCCATAGTCGATAGGCATAACCTGCACGGACGATCCGACCTGAAGTTGAGAATCCACAAAGTCGGTGGCTTTTGCTGCAGTACTTATCTCACTGGCTTGCGCGGCTGCCACAGCTGCTTCGCCGGACATCGGTTTTGCTTCACCATGACCAAAGGCCGCCATGCGTGACATCCATGCCGTAATGGCGGGAAAAGGCTCTAGATCCGGTTTTAAGGCATCATTTTTGTAGACAAACCAACAACAATGGTAAGTTGAAAAATCCAAAATATTTGGCCTATCACCGCCGAGAAATTCGGAGCTGGATAATTGGGTATCCAAACGGCGCATATGCAGTAGCCAATGAGGCATTGCAATAGCTAGATCGATACTGAGTTCAGTAGAGCCTTTGGTAAGTTCTGCTCTATCTGCCATAAACGCCGCAGCCACAGACGGATCGCTGAACGTTTCGTTACCGGCAAGGACCTTGGGCTGAAACGCCACAGCAACACTCACTTTAAATAAAAACGTATCGGTCCAGTGCGCTGCCGCACCCAGCGCTGCCGCTTGGTCGGCTGGATAGACAGAATCCGCTGGATACACGCGATCGATCAGGCGGCAAATCAGCGCCGAATCACAATAAATGTCCGCACCCACCTGCAGTACCGGGGTTTTTCTATAGCCACCCGTGAGNGCCATCANATCCGGTTTNGGCATAATCACCGGGATTTCTACTGTTTGNTAGCTGGCNTTTTTGTAGCCCAGTAANCATCGGACTTTTTCCGAAAACGGTGACGAGGCGTACTGATGAAGAATNAGGTCGGTCACGATTTCTTGCTCAANAATAAAAACCACAGCCTACCAAGCAAAGGTANGCGAAAACACACTTGGATAGTGTTTTGCTTTGNTNAAACGGCTCGCAGCTAAAACAAGTTAGGGGTCAGCANCCTAACCCTTTGCGCAACGCTGCCAATAAGTCTGCTCTATAGCGTTTACTCAGGCCGGCTTGTTCTANTCTTTGAAAGGCNTGGCAAGCNCCTGGNTANACGGACAGCTCGCAGGGCACACCGGCGGCCATNAGNTTCTGCGCATACTCAATGTTCTCATCGCGGAATAAATCAAGGGTGGCCGTAAACATCCANGTCGGCGGCAGGCCCTCAAANGACTGTAACCGTGCGGGCACTTGTGGCGCCTCTGGCGCTGCCTGCCCCAAATAGCTTTGCCAGCCGTATTGGTTCAGCTCGCGGGTCCAAACAAATTCGCCCACTAGAGGATCGCCAGGATATGCCTCGCTGCCGGTGCGGTTATCTAACATGGGATAGGTTAATGCTTGCCAGCAGATCGGATACTCACCCGCATCTCGGGCTTTGATGGCTAATGCTGCGGCCAAGCCCCCACCNGCGCTCTCGCCGCCAATGCCAATACGCTGTGGGTCAACGCCAAGGTCCGTGGCATTTTCATGCAGCCAGCTTAAGGCAGCGTAGCAGTCATCCAGCGGGGCGGGTATTGGATGTTCCGGAGCNAANCGGTAATCNACAGACAACACCGTAATACCCAATTCCCTGGCGATATACCTGTTCATTGGATCTGATCCTTCGGGGCTNCCNAATAGGTAACCGCCCCCATGAACNTGCAGGTAGGCCGCAGTNGCGGTTGCATTTTCGCGCTCAGCGGGGCCATAAAGTAGACATCGCACCGCCGGTCCACTGTCTTGTGGGGCGAGGATTTCTTTTCGGTATAAACCGTGGGGTTGCGGATCAGCTAGGGCTGGAACCTGATCTGCCATCGCCTCNCGGACCCGGGCAACTTTGGCGTCGTTTAAATTTTGCAAAAACGGGCCGTCTGCCATGGCCCGTAATTCCGGGTCCAATAAATGTTTGGTACTGCTCATATCAACCTCTAACCAATGCTTATCTCAAAATTTTATCGAACAGTTTGTGCAACCATTCTAGTGAATCACCACNCAGCGAACTTCAATACTCCAGCGATCCGGTGCATCGGCCGGGGTCTGGGATTGATGAAAGGCGCTATGAAAACTGAAGGTACAAATCCCTTCGCCCTGATGATCCGACTTCGCGCCACCANTTTGCGCCAAGGCTCCGGCGGAATCCCATTGTTTGATCAGCAGCGCTTCATCGCGGGTCATCTCGGGATAGCTGTAATACCTTTGCTTNGAGTTGTATTTAGACCAATAGTTCTCGCCAACTCGATCCGGCATGTGAATCTCGAACACCACTAGGTCTTTGGGGTCAACAGTTAGCCCATCGCAAAGCGCTAGGGGGTGGGTTAACACTGGCTGCGGCTGAATATTGCGCCAGACATTGATAATGGAAAAACGCCCATCTGCAGATAACGCNTGCTGTGCTAAATCGTCNGGGATCAGGCCTTGCTTAGCCCTTGGATCCGCTTTAAGGGTGTCGTTTACGTTCGGAGCTTGAGTGAGCTGCAGCAATCGCTCCGGTGCAGAACGCAGAGTGTAGTCACCGTGGACAATATGCGCTGGTGCTTGCACATCTTGCCCGCCTTTTTCCTGGCGCTTCTCAGCTTGCCCACTTGCTGATCGTATATTGTGGTCGAAGGCCCAGACCCGCCCTCCTGTCTGCGCNGCAACAAGATCCTCACAATCGCGATAGTACTGGCCGGTAATGCGCTCATGGTCTAAGTAGTCGTAGCTTGCAACTGGNGCATNGACCAGTTCGAAACCGTTTTTCTCNAACGCCATGNGCGCAGCCGGTGCCAATTGTCTGGCATCAGTNANTTTTAGCTCCCGTGGCTCTGTGGCAACACCTTGGCTCTCGACAAAATTGCCCCGGTGATCTCTAACCATGCGCACAAGATCGTTGCGATACAGCGATGACTGAGTCTCAGGTTTTAGGAACTTTAAGCGGCCAAGTAACTTTGCCGTGGCGGTCATAGTTTTTTTACACCTTACAGACGTNTTCGACAGGCATCCTCTGTCCTGCAAAAGATACCGCACATTTAGCCGTGGGACATCCATCTGTTTTTCTGCCGTGGCGGAGCCTCTAGAGTGTTTTTATCAAAACATTTAGCTCTGCCAACCCAGTACACTTTTCGATATCCTGCGAATTTCGCGCGCAAAAATAGAGAAACAAGGAGCCCAACTTTGCAGCTCATCAGTGACGAAATCCTAATCGACTCGGGGCAACAGCACCCTACTTACCCGGCGCACTATCCATCTTTCAACGATTTTGACTTTGGTGATCCAGCGTCATGGACCAAGGGGCACCCTTTCGACGTTTATAAACAAATGCGCGAGCAGGCGCCGGTGATGTGGTCACCTGGGCAAAAAGATATCTCTGGGTTTTGGTCTCTTACCCGCTTTGAGGACATTAAAGCTGCGGAGCTTGCGCACAATGTTTTCTCATCGCAACGCGGTGGCATCAATATGGCCGTGCCCGAGCGCAAGCATTGGCGACCGAAAAAGCTTATGCCTGCTGCGCTGAACTCGCTGATTAATATGGACGAGCCATTGCATCGTGAGATGCGTATGCAGCAGAACGATTTCTTCTTTCCAGCCTATATCGCAACAATTCGGGATAGGGTCGGCGCCAGAATTGATGAACTACTCGATGAAATGGAGCGCAAAGGACCGGTAGTGGATTTCGTAAAGATGTTCTCCGAAGAATTACCGCTGTTTACCCTATGCGAAATGCTCGGTGTNGACGAAGACGACCGGCCNAAGGTTAAGGTATGGATGCATCACCTTGAACTGGCGGCGCAGTTTTTGGCCAACCCCTGGCAGACCTTTTTCTCCGAACCCATGTTTCCCTTTCGGTTTAATTCCGTAGTAGAAGACATGTTTGCCTATGGCGAGCGGGTTATGGCTGATCGACGCGCTCAGCCGCGGGAGGATCTGTTGACGGTTATTGCCCGCTCCAAACTGGGCGGTGAACTGTTGCCCCAGGAATTCCTTGACGGCTCTTGGCTACTCATTATCTTCGCCGGCAACGATACGTCGAGAAACTCTCTCTCCGGTACCATACGCCTAATGGATGAGTTTCCAGATCAGCGCGCGATGGTGCTAGAAGACCCGACCCTGATTCCGAATATGTCCGAAGAAGCCCTGCGCATGGTATCGCCGGTGATTCATATGCGCCGCACGGCAACCGAGGACACCGAGCTCAATGGGCAACAAATTGCCAAAGACGAGAAGTTAGTGCTGTGGTACGGAGCAGCTAACCGCGATCCGGATATTTTTCCTAATCCCGATACCTTTGATATGCATCGAAAGAATGTCGATAAGCACATTGCCTTTGGTCATGGCGTCCACAAATGTCTGGGTTCACGAATTGCCAAGATGCAACTACGGCTGGCCTTTGAGCGTATTTTCGAGCGTTTTCCACAGATTAGCTGGACGGGCAAGCAAACCATCGCGCCTAACGCCTTGGTGCATGCGATCTCAAGCTTGCAGGTCAACCTCTATGGGCCAAATGGTAAGAGACCCACCCAAGTCGCGGTTAACGGCAACAAGATCGGCTAAAGCGCTTTAATCGCCGATATCAGGCATTAACAGCGGAGCTTTGGGACGCTAGGGAAACTTACGTGACAGCCTCTCTACTGTTTCTTCACTTTCGGCGCGGTACCTTTGTTACTCCTCAGATACCCGCCGGTATAAATGTCCACACAGCAGATTCGAATCGCCGTCTGGTTTGATAGTCAATGCCCCCTATGCATTCGCGAGATTGCCCTAATGCGGCGCCTCGATTGGTTTAAGCGGGTCGATTTTATTGATATCTATACAACTCAAACCTGCCCTTTGGAGCCGCAGTTACTTTTGCAACGTTTCCACGTTCAGGAGATCAACGGCCCAATCATTAGTGGCGCTGCGGCTTTCGCGGCGTTATGGCGACAGCTGCCCTTGCTGCGACCAATCGGGGAATTAGCACGCATACCCACTGTACTCAAAGTGCTCGAGTGGGCTTACATCAAATTTCTAGCTTATCGACCAAAACTGCAAAGACTACTCAGCTCGTAGCGCTCCCAGCAGTTTCGCAGTGATCTGCAATGATCGACGATTGCGGTGACTTGATAGAGCGCTTAGTCATCGCGATAAATTAATGCTTCTTAAAAGATATTTGCTGTATCCCACGGTTGTGTCACGCCCTAAGGTTTAGCACAGTTAGTCATACGCCCCTGGAGTGATCGTCAGCAATGCAAGACCAAGCAAACTTTTTCAGCCGCCTACGCCAGCGCAACGTATTCCGCATAGGCACTATGTACGTTGTGGGGTCCTGGCTGTTACTGCAGTTTGGCGAAATTATGATCGAGATCATGGAACTGCCACTGTGGATTGGCAGAGCCTTGGTCGTCATTCTGGCGCTTGGTTTCCCATTCGTATTGTTGCTCGCCTGGGTTTTTGACGCCTCTAATCAAGGCGCGATTACTGCTAACGGTGACAGTCCGGCAGAAAATTCCGGAAAACGGATCGACACGGCAATCATTATTGTTTTAGCAACAGCTCTGGGCACAACCTTTGTATTCTATGACCGAGATTCGCCAAACACTNACGCTGCCCGCNCCGATGCGGAGATCGCTCAGCAACAACCAACGCGTAAACCGGCAATGGCACCGAGCGCTGCCTCCAATTACCTGCTTATTGGCAACCTAGTAGACTTTACCGGCGCCACGGGGCGCAGCGGTCANGCTTGGGGGCAAGCCATTATTGATAGCGCGAACTGGGTTAATGAAAACGGCGGTGTTGCGGGAAAACTTTTCGATCTGGACACAATCGAAACATCGTACATCGTGCGAAGAGCATTGCCTGCTTATGAAAAATGGCTGACTCAAGACGTANTGGCGATCCAGGGCTTNGGTACCAATATCGGACTGGCGTTGCGAGATAAAGTTGCAGCCAATGAAATCCCATACTTTTCCTCTGCTATGGCTGCTTCATTCACCGCCCCCAATGGCAGCCCCGGAGTCGCCACACCAGCGCCCTANAGNTTCTTCTANGGCCCATCCTACTCCGACGCTTGTCGCGGTCTGCTTGAATGGGCGAAGGATGATTGGCAGAGCAAAGAACGGCCNGGTGCGCCGTCGTACGTGCACATGGGTGATAAGCANCCCTATCCTGATTCTCCTAAAGCCGCTTGCGAAGAATACGCTCAAGAGCTTGGATTTGAGGTAGGTTCGCCGATTGTATTCTCTCTTATTCCAAAAGATTTCAGCCGGCAGTGCCGAGCACTGGAAGAACGGCAAATCGACTATGCGTTTCTAGCAAATTTGGATAAGTCCGTAACCGCCCTGCTGCNACAATGCGCCCAGAACAANCTTGCAACGCGCTTNATGGTCAATGTATGGGGCTTTGACGAGGATGTNATGCGCGAAGCAGGAACTGCAGCCGATGGGGTTGTCTGGGTTATGGGAGCTACTCATTGGAACGCCAGCGGNCCCGGTATGTATACCATNAGGCAGGTGTCGATGATGTCTGACCCGGAACAAACAAAATACCGATCTGTACATTACATTCGAGGTGTCTGCTCGATGTTCTANCTTAAAGAAGCCATNGAAATCGCAGCCCAGCAAGGAGAAATCTCCGGGCCGTCCATAAAAGCCGCCATGTANGCAAAGGAAAATTGGGTCCCCGTGGGNCTAGAAGGCGTTTGCCGCCCNGCAACTTGGCAAGCNGANGACCACAGGGGTGTAACCGAGGTGCTNATTTATCAAGCTGANGTATCAGACCTCAATAAAGNGCACAGTTTGGANAACCTCTTTGCAGACGGCAAGATGTCTATGAAGCAAGTATTCTCTACTAACATTCCAAGGCGNGCAGAATGGCTGGGCTTTTAGTTATTGGGTTTAGTTTTGTGGTTCTGCTTATTTTTCACTGCAAAATGCCTGTATGAGAAATTCTGCTGGTCGTACCAACCACAATGCAAATCGGGGGAACAGCATGGGCTTACAGATCAACTTAAAAGGCGGTCAGCACTCTCACACCGCCTGGAATCAGGTCAGAAAATCTTGCCCCAGGCCCCATTTACGAAGGCTGACTATAGGCCTGTTGTGCTGGCCTCTGATGATCGGGTGCGTAGAGAATCCATTGGCACCTGAGTCACAACAAGCCGATGCTCAAGCCTGTTTCATGCGTGCAATGAGTTATTGCCGAGAGGTTGGCCCTAGCTGCATAGATGCAGAGTTGCGGGCCTGTGATGAGGCATTAGCGCGCAACGCCCCGCCAATAACTGAAGGACTGAGCGCAAAACTTATTTCTTGCTTTGAGGAAAATCAGGGTGCTACAGAACAATCGCCGTCAACGGATTGGCGTCGCTGCCTGCATATGCTTGAAGCGGAGTAAACAGACCAATTACGGCACCTGGAAACCCGCTAAGATAGTCTAAATAACCCCTATAATTAATTGTTTTTATTGAAAAATTCAAAGATATACGCGCTTGTATCAAAGCTTCTATGCTCGCCAAAGCCCATAGCATATACGCTTAATAAGCGGCGCAAATCCCACCAGGCGAAACGTGCTCCGGGCCAATCGTGTCCGCCCTCCTCAACTCGATACAGAATGATCTCAGGAGACCCATCTTCGATCACGTAACCAATCACGCTAATGCTCTGATCGCTGNGGTAATTTAGGACTTCNGGAGGCTGTGCTTGTGCTCTNGCGTGACGNGCCCATAGCTCAATAACTTCACTCACGCTGATATAGGCTCCCCANCCTTCCTCATTGGCATAATCGCCAGCNTAGCGGGTAACGTTGTCGGCGGTGCCNTTTANGGCCAATACNGGCATTGGCGCGNTTGGTGCACAGTTATCCGCCGTTNCCTGCATCATTGTTCCAGCAACCGGCGCAATGGCACGAAACACATCGGCAGCTCTGCAGGCCAACAGATAGCTCATATCGCCGCCATTTGACATTCCTGTAGCGTAAACCCGGCGCGGATCTATCTGGTAACTTTCCACAAGCCCCGCGACCAGCGCGCGTATAAAGCCCACGTCGTCCACTGCGGAATCGCTATGGAACGCATAACCTACNTTGAAAAAGGCGTTACCCTGCNGGTCTTGGGTGCCCTGAGGATAGGCCACAATATAGCCATGCTCNNCGGCTAGGGCATNTAGCCCTGAATAGGCCATNATATTTTCAGCCGAACTGCCGTAACCATGCATTGCAATGACCAGTCCGGCGTNGCNCCCAGGCAAATTCNGCGGCACATGCACGATGAACTGGCGCTCTAANCCCCCGTGGGNTATCGCCTCNTGCAATGGCTCTTGAGCAACGCCAACGCTACTGACGAGGNTGCCCAGCCANAGCAATGACGCCTGAANAGATCTAATGGGCTTTTCAGNAAGCATTAACAGTGCTTGTTCGGTCTACTGCCCCGCTGAAGATTGACCCGCTTCACCTGCTCGCCACTCGCGCTCAAGAAGTCGCGCCCCGCGCAAAATATTCCCCATGGAATANTTGCCCTCATGGCANGCATACTCATACACCTTGCCTTGGCTCTTAGTCCAAACATATTTTCCGCTCCACGGTGCCTCCCACACAGTTTCGTCAACCACTGTGAAGTCGTAGAGCAGATTACCGTCCTCGGCGACGCTAAAGCGCTCCTCAACTACAAGGTTTTCATCAGCGCCATTTAGACCACTAATGGCCTTAAAATTTCGAGTNGTGACCACTAAGGTATCGCCGTCCCAGCGACCAATAGAATCACCGAGCCAAGATTTATTCTCAGGATTAGAGTGCTCGCCATCTATTTTGATGATCCGGGCGTCATGAACCATTTCCTGCAGGATCATTACATAATCATCGGTCTGCACGATGCGCTTGTAGTTNTTATANAGACTGGGCAGGGTCGGAACCGTCGCCGCAAAGCTNATGAGGCAACGCTCTGAAGGCGCTAAACTTTCNGGCCCATCAAACGGNCCAGGACCGTCTTTTTCTAGCCAAGTTGCGGTGCCAGTATTCGTATGAATAAAACTTTGGTAGATGTCCCCCATTCTGGCGTTAACACCTTCTAAGGTGGCTGGACGCCGACCGTTGGGTGGGTCGTANAATATTGACGTAGGCACTTTCCCATCAATTTGCGATGCGGTTTGTCCGATATCAATGTAAAACGCGTTATACCCACCGACGCCACCAGCACCGGCGGTATTATTTCCNTCTCCACCTGCGGGGGGCGCTCCTCGATTANCGTCGCTAACATCATCTNGGAAATAGTCATAAGCAGTCTGGGCCGCCCAATTCAACAGGTCGGCTACCCAGGGATAGAGGTACTTAATCTCGCCAAGAAACTCTGGTCGCTGTTCAGGGGTCAGCGTACCGGTATCGTAAACACCGGACAGATCGGGTTTCCCCGAAGCTGTACGTTTAATCTCTGCCTGAGCNGTGCTTACAAGCAGTAGTGCCATCACAAAAGCTAACTTTTTCACGGGTTAATCCTTATGTAGCGTGAGCCAATAGTCTGGCCGCTAAAACTGCCTTGCGCAACCGCGTAATCCACGCCAATTAGTTAACTATTAGCTAACACTTATGGCCATGCTCACTTACTATTAATANNACCTAAAACTCTGTGNCTGACCTCGANTCCACCGAGAAAAACTATGAATAATGCTCTGAAATTGGCCTTTACTGTTCCCGCACTGGCGTACACTGCCACTTCTTTCGCCGATATCGAATTTTCTCGGCCTCTTAACAACCCTGGTGAGGAACAGATTTCCGCCCAGATAGAGTACTCTTACTTTGACTTGTCATTCGACATATTAGATTACGCTGAAAAAATTGAGAGTCGATCCAAACCTGAGGAGGTCCAAGGTCTGAGTTTCAGTTTGCATATGCCCGTAAGCGAACGCTTAAGTTTCGACTATCAATATACGGATACATTTTCGCGAGTAAGTCGCAGTGCCCAGCCCTATGAACTCGAGACTAATGGACTAGAGCATCAACTACAGCTGAATTATTGGCTCAACAGAACCCCCCGTTTTTCCACGTTTTTACACGCGGGCGTGAGCTACGGGAAACAAAAACCTGTTGAGATTGACTGCTACGAATATAGCGACCTAGTTCTCGGTGGAACCTGCGAAGAGGCGGATGTGCAACTGCTGGATGGACAGTTGCTAATCAATGAAGGCAAAAGGGTCTACTATCCGGCATTGACTACCGATGCCAACACTTTGGGATTTTCGGTGGGCGCTACTTTGACCAATAAACTTTTGGGTAACATTGACGCGTATCAGCGCCTGAGCTACGAGCAAACTGAAGTGAATGTAGGCTATGAATCTGAGATATTGAATGTCACCGATCCCTTTGCCTTGGGAATAAGCTACAAAGGCAACAAACTCGGCGATGTCATAACCGAGCTGCGCAGCGAATTACCCCAAGATACACCATGGACCGAGCGTGCTCTGAGCGTTGAGGTCGGGGCGAAACGCGACT
>NZEI01000006.1 GCA_002690405.1 Gammaproteobacteria bacterium | reverse complement strand
CAATGCCACGAAGGTCGATACGTGCCATCAGAAGCCTCCTGAAAAAGGTGAGGAAATGAGCGCGCCATCCTGGCCGAAGGCGTAGAGCCTAGCGGCATCCAGCTTCAGATTGACGACATCACCGGCATCGAAATTCTGCACCATGTCGAGCAGACCGACGATGGTGTGTCCCCCGCTTTGCACATGGAGGAATGTCTCAGAGCCGCTGATCTCAGCCAATTCCACTTTGAAGGGAAGGCCTTTTTCATCAAGCGACACATCACTTGCCCGAATGCCGAAGGTATAGGCGCCAGGGGTCAGGGATTTAAAATGCGCCGGAACCACCAAATTGATGTCGTCACCGATAACAATCTTGCTGCCATCAATCGCCCCAGGCAGAAGGTTCATCGCCGGATCGTTTGATATTTCGGCGACGCGGGTGTTTGCCGGGTTTTCAAAGATCTCGTGCGCTGGCCCCTGTTGCAGCACCCTGCCCTCATCCAGAACGATGATATCACCGCCAAGCTGCATGGCTTCCAGAGGATCGGTACTGGAATAAATCAGGATCGAGTTTGACGACACCTGGTCAGAAAAGATGTTGCGGAATTCTTCACGAAGCTGCTCACGAAGCTTGTAGTCGAGATTGACCAGAGGTTCGTCCAACAACAGGATGCCGGCCTGTTTCGCCAGCGAACGGGCAAGAGCCACACGTTGCTGCTGGCCACCGGACAGAGCCTGAATTTTTCTGCTTTCGAAGCCAGTGAGGCCGACGCTCTCGAGCGAGTCCATCACCCGCCCCCTGATCACGCCTTCATCCATCTTCCGCTGGCGCAGCGGAAAGGCGACATTGTCGAACACGGTCAAATGCGGATAGTTGATGAACTGTTGATAGACCATCGCGATGTTGCGTTCCCAGACCGGCACTTGGCCCAGATCCTGTTCATCGAACATCATGCGTCCGCCTTCCGGCGTAATCAGCCCGGCAATTGTCTTCAGCAAGGTGGTCTTGCCGGACAATGTCCTGCCAAGAATGGTGTAGAGTTCACCTTTCTTCATGCCGAACGACACATCATTCAGGTGGAATTCGTCTTCTGGCTTGTAGGTCAGCCCTTTCGCGATCAGATCCATCTTACTTCAAGGCTCCGGATAGGTTCCCTTTCGACAGGAAACGTTCAACGATGAAGGCCACCACGATCAGCGGCGCGACCGAGATCAGCGCCGAGGCCGAAAGGCTCCACCACGGCGTGATCGAGGAATTCAGGGCGACGATCCGCACCGGCAACAGCTGCACCTCGGTAAAGGTGAGGATGAAAGCGAAGAAGAAGTCGGTCCATCCGAAGATCAGGCAGAACATGCCGGCGACGATCATGCCGGGGATGGAGTTCGGCAGCACCACCTTGAAAAATGCCTGATAGGGGTTGCACCCGTCGATCAGCGCCGTCTCGTCGATTTCACGCGGCACCTTGTTGAAGAAATCCACCATGATCCAGACGGCGATCGGCATCAGTAGCACGATATAGACCATGATCAGGCCGACGAGGGAGTCCAGGAGCCCGAGATAGCCAAGCATGATGAAGAACGGGATCGACAGTACCACCGGCGGCATGATGCGCTGCGAGATAAAGAAGAAGGTGATGTCGTTGTTCTTGATGAAACCGGCCTTGAAGGTAAAACGCGACAGCGCATAGGCCGCCAGCGTGCCAAGAAGGATGCTTATCAAGCTGGCCGAACAGGTCACGATGATGCTGTTGAAGTAGGGCTCGACGATATCGACACCGCCACTCGCCGGTGTCCGCCACAGCACGCGCCAGCCTTCCAGAGTCGGCTCGAACTGCAACCACGGGATGTATGTGGCACCGCTTGTCACCGACTGAAAATCCTTGAAGGACGTCGACAGCGCCCAGAGGAACGGAGCCACCACAAACATCGACCAGATGCAGATGAAGCCGTATTTCAGGAATATGTATAGATTTCGCATGGTCAGTCCTGCTTGATCATGACCCGCACCAGCACCTTGGCGATGATGGTCAGGCTGATGATCATGATGACGAGATAGGTGAAGGACAGCGCCGCCGAATAGCCCATCTGGAATTCGCGCAGACCCTTGATGAAGATGTAGAAACTGGATGTTTCCGTTGCCGTTCCAGGCCCGCCCGATGTCAGGACATAGATCGTGTCCATGATCTTCGAGGCTTCGATTAATCGTATGATTATCGCCCCGATTGATATGGGTGCCATTAGCGGAAAGGTGACATAGATAAATTTGCGGACCGGCCCTGCCCCGTCGATGGAGGCAGCAAGGAACGCCTCTTCAGGCAGTGAGAGCAATCCGGCGAGAAGCAGCAGGAACATGAAGGGCGTCCACTGCCAGGCTTCGACAATGATTACGGTGACCTTTGCCAGCGTCTCGTCACTAAGCCATAGCGGGGTGATCTCGAACAGGCTGAGGAAGTCATTCACCGGACCAAGAGATTCGTGGAAGACCGTCTTCCAGATCACGGTCATGATGACCGGCGTTGTCATCATCGGGATCAGGAACAGCACCCGGAAGAACCGCTTGAAGGCCAGATCGCGCCACACCATCAGCGCCAGCGAGAAGCCAAGCACATATTGCAGGAACACCGTGGTCAGTGACAGAAAGCTCAGCCGGAAAAAGGATTCCCAAAAGCGTTGGTCTTCAGTGAACAGCCGGACGTAGTTTTCAAGACCGATGAAATCCAGACCGGGATAGAAACTGTCCCAGCTCGACAGGCTGAGCCTGATGGTGAACAGGATCGGGAAAATCAGGATCCCGATCAGCACCAGAAGGCCTGGCAGCAGGAAAATATGTTTATGCCTGAAGTTCATGACGAACCCTCAAATTCGGCTGTTTGATTTAAGAAAAATGAATATGGGTGACCGACAGGAGGGTCCGGTCACCCATGAGTTGGCGGTTAGTTGAGGTTGTCCTCAAGGGCGACGCCGACGGCGTAGGCCTCACGGACATTGTCCTTACCAACACGCTTCAGGATCTTCTCCCACTCGGCAGCGACCTCATCGAGGGCCTCCTGCGGGCTCAGCTGGCCAGCAAGCGCCTTGGAGGTGCCAGTTGCCACCGCACTGGTGAACTGGAAAACACCCGGTACACGAAGCGGGAACACGCGGTTGGTGCTCTTCTCTTCCATATCAAGCAGAGTCTGGGTGTATTCCTTGGCGATTTGCTCGTCCCAGCCCTGACGCTCCACATAGATGCTGGGAACGAAGTCGGACTTCTTGAACGGGTTCACACCGAAGCGGCCAATGGCAATGTCAGCCTGGTGGTTGGNATCGTTCGAGAAGAAGCAGAGATAGTCGAANGCCATGTCATGGTTCTTCGACTTNTTGGCGACGGCAGCAGCCCAGCCCCAGACGATATAAGGNGCCTGNTTNAACTGGTTGTCCCAGTCACCNTTNGTGCGGTTCCAGACNCGNTCNGANCCGGGAAGCGGCGCAGCGCCGACNTTGTTNTTGATNGGGCTGTCATCTTCCATCGCAGCAACGAANGCATCGTCCCAGGAGAAGCTGAACAGGGTCTGTCCACCACCAAAGGAGTTGATCTCGTCACCAAGGCCGAAATTGATGCCNCCNGGCGGCACATATTTCGTNGCCTCGACCCAGTCNGTGAGTGCCTCGACNAACCCCGGACCGTTGATCANCGGNGTCATGGTCTCAAGATCGAAGAANAAGCCGCCCGGTGTGCGCGGGTTCTTTGAATAGGCGACCGAACGGCTGAAGAATGCCGCATACATCAGGTCGTCCTTCTTCATCACCTCGGCCGAACCGTACTCAAGCTCGCCGTCGCCGTCCCAGTCCCAGCCATTGAAGAAGGCAGCGATCTCGCCATACTCCTTCCAGGTGCGCGGAACCCGCAGCTCCTTGCCGGTCTCGGCCTTGTACTTGGCCTGATACTCGGGATTGTCGATCACGTCCTTGCGATANTTCAGATAGTGACGGTCACCATCGATCGGGAACTGGATCATCTGGCCGTCCCAGGATGCCACGTCGATATGCGACTTGGTGACGTCCTGCATCTGGCGCATGTTGACGTAGTAATCCGGNACCGGCTCAAGATACATCATCCAGTCGCGGATGAAGTTTGAGAAGCCNAAGACGATGTCATATGGCGCCTGGCCAGCNTGGAAGGGGATCATCGCCTTGGAGTAGAGATCACCCGCCGGAGTGTGGATCACGTTGACTTCCGCACCGGTCAGCTTCGCAAACTGCTCGGCATGNAGCGCGGTAGGCTCACCCATCACAGGCACGGCGTGCGTGTTGATGGTCAGCTTGCGGCCGCTNTAGTCCTTCTTCGACATGGACTCATAGGAGCACTCGCCAGGGATGTCCCCGGTGTTCTTGATATGCGGGAACTGGTCGCTCCACTTGTCGGCAGAAGCAGCAGTGGCGATCATAGACGCCCCGACCATAATGCCTGTTGATAACACACTGAATTTCATAGGTTCCTCCGTTGATTTTCGTGTGGTTGAAAGGGTTCTTGGTTAGCTGCGAAAACGGCAACCCATAAGGCCTGCGTACTGCCCAGGCTGCGAGACGCTTTGATGGATTCAGTGGGCCGGACGCCATGCATTGACCGAACCACGCAATCCGCAAACACCCCATGCAGGGCCGCTGGCAGGAAGGAAGGCTCTGGTTGGCCTAGAACATCACCTCACCGCCGTTCGGCGAGATGCAGCTGCCATGGAAGAAGCTGCCCTCGGTCGAAGCGAGAAGCGCCACCGCAGGCGCGATTTCATCAACTTCTGCGAAACGATTGAGAGGGATAGAGGCCTTGAGCGTGTCCAGCACCTCATCTGCCAACGGCGTCAGCAGGTCGGTATGGGTCACGCCTGGGGCAACCGCATTGACCAGCACGCCTGTATCGCCACATTCCAGAGCAAGAGCCCGCGTGAACGTGGTGTTGGCACCTTTGGCTGCGCAGTAGTGCGCCATNTTAGGNGCNCCCTTGTAAGCAAGTTGAGACGTGATGTTNATGATTCGACCNTTACCACGACGCTTCATGTCCCTGTAGGCNGACTGTGTCATGAAGAATGTNCCTTTNACNTGCACATCCAGCATNCGGTCGAAGCTTTCCTCGCTGATATCTTCNAACGGCTCGGTGATGTTGTGNCCGGCGTTGTTGACCAGGATGTCGATNTCACCAATNGCNCTTACNGCGTCTGCATAGAATTTTTTGATTGCAGTTGGTGATGAGACATCACACTCNGCCGCGTAGCTCTTGCGNCCCAGCGCTTCNATATCCGCNACGGTAGCCTTAGCTCTNTCATCATCTCCGTAATGACAAAAGGCGATATCNGCNCCCGCTGCAGCCANCGTAAGCGCAATGCCTCGNCCAATNCCACGAGAGCCNCCTGTTACAATCGCTGTATTTCCAGCGAGCTTTATTCCTGACATCTTTTTCCTCCGATAAAGAATTTACCGATGGAGGAAACGCGGTTAGCAAAAGTCTAACAATTCGAACTTTCGTTCAGATTCGAGCAACACCACCAATTTTGTGTTCAGTTTTTGAACAGTCTACTATGTTGGCCAGTGACTATGACGCTACTAGCGTAGTGATCCGACATCGGTGCCGCTTTGATGTGTCGATGCGAGGAGCAGACATGACAAGTGACGAGTACGGCTACGATATTCCCGAAGCGCAGGACATTCACAAAGGAGGTGGCGTGTTATCCGCCATCTCTGACAGCTGGTCGCGCTGTCGGGAATTTGGACTGCGCGCCTCGGGCAGACCGGTGGAAGCGGTCCTCAGCGAAGAACGCTTCCGCATAGTGATGGAGCAGAACGAGAGCATTCGTCATTTTGTGCTTCCCGAAATGGAACTTTTATACAATCAGATCGCCGGTACCAATTTCATGGTCGCCTATGCCGATCGCGATGGCGTAGTCCTTGATTCCATTCAGGATGATGATTTCCAGGCTGGCGAAGGTGGAAAGGCTGTTATTCCCGGATCTGTCTGGATGGAAAGCCACCGCGGCACGAACGCTCTCGGGCTCGCCATTCACAACCGCCGCCCAGCCATTGTCTCTGGGCGCGATCATTTCTTTCACAAGCTTGGCGACCTGTCATGTTTTGCCGCGCCGATTTTTGACCATGAAAGCAATATTGTCGGCGTTATCGATGCGACATCGAACGCCAAGGCCCGTAACGATCACCCCCTAGCACTGGTCAAGCTGGCCTCACGGAACATTGAAAACCGTCTTTTCAGCGAACAATTCTGCGATTCGCTGATCCTGATGTTCCATGCCCGCCACGAGTATCTACCGACAACAAGCGTCGCGATGATTGCGGTTGATGATTATGGCTTCATTGAAGGCGCAAACGCCAACGCAAAGTCGGTGTTGAGCGGTTTGAACCTCAGCAGCAAACAGCATTTCGGCGAAGTGTTCCAGGTCAAGTTTTCAGACATCATCGACCAGCTTCGGTCCAACGAGATTGTTCGCATTCGTGACCGGATGGGATCCTTTGTCTTCATGAAAGCGCAGCCGCCTATTACACGCCGCTTTGTGAAAGTTGAGGGTGATTTCATCACGCACAGCGGCCAGCATCACCTGATTGTTGGCGGCACCAGTGCCGACACGACGACAGTTGATGCACCGCAAAGGCCAACGCGCGCCTTTGAGGATGAAGTGGAGATC
>NZEI01000042.1 GCA_002690405.1 Gammaproteobacteria bacterium | reverse complement strand
ATTCTTCTTGCTCCCACGCTTGACGCATGGCACGAATAAAGTCGGTTGGATGGTAGTAGGAAATGTACTGCAGCGCATCTGCAATACTTTGAATAACATCTTCCTGTTTAATTACCGTCATCGCTGTTCTTTTCCTTAAATTAAGCGCCGGCGCTAAGACCCGGCACCTCGCAAAACTGTTCTGTTTCAATTAGTTGGCTGACATACCGATTTCTATTCGCACCAGCACACCAACTTGGCATGACCATAGAATAAAGTCCGCTACCGCCAGCCATTAACACCAGAATGTCTTCAGGCCGCTCAAAGCACCGATACTCTTGGTCACGGAACCGCGCAGCGAACCCTTTGGCGAAGTAGGCGAGCCGCTCTTTTGGATAGTGCGTAGCTTGCCAGAGGCCTTGCTGAATATCACCGCGGGTCATATTCGCCCGCGCAAAAATTTCTGCATGTTCAGGATTTAAAACCACCGCGGCCCCGCCACCGGTAAGCACGGCATTATTAGTGCCCATATTGGCCACCCCGATCGCCAATACCTGCAGTAATTTNTNGGCNTCNTNCGGATCGTCNGCATCANCGCTGTAGATTACCGAGTGCGGNGCTTCCGCNCCTATTACCGTNACAACACTGTCCTCNGGCTGAAANCCTAGGTCTTGATGCATCGGCAACAGCGGNGAATGCTCTTCGTCCTCTGCTAGGCAGTANGTNAATTTNCCCGGATGACCCAACAGCGCCATATCAGATTCGCCAGGACGGGCGCCACCGATATTNAACATACACAGGCGCAGNGCTCGACCAATGCTGGCATTGGCCCGNTGACCGGGACCCAGCGCGCCAAAGCCCGAGGCTATNGGACCACAGCTNAATCTTGCGGGNCCATTCACGATGATCAGGGGTGCGGTACAGTGAGTAGTCGATTGCATTTCGGTGAGATCAAATTCTGGCTGCANTACCGCTTGTACCGCTGCCAGCACTACCGGCATATGATCAGGCAAACAGCCGGCCATACAGGCCGCTACCGCGACTTTCTCCACCGTCGCTGCGCCATTGCCCGGACCCATCTCGCCTAGCAGCAAATCNGCATCAAGACCCGTCGCCAAAACCAGCCGCGCAACTCTCTCCGGCGTAGGAATCACTACCGGCAGNCCATCTGTCAGACCCTTACTGTGCAGTAACTCAAGTGCCTGAGTCTCATCGTCTGCTNGTAACAGATCAGTCACGCAACCAGCCTTGAATCAGTATTGGGACGATTTGCTCGGCTACGGANCGTAAGTTTTCNACGCCAGTGCCNGCCAGTGGGTGCGGCAATTGCACCCGCGGAATATCCGGCATACCCAGCGACTTTGCGACGAAATCGCCCTGGGGCCAAAAGTCTTCTGTCACCAGCGCTACTGCGGGTATACCTAAGCGAGCCAAGTTAACGCCGTCACGCACGGTGCCGGAAGTGCAACTGCCTCAGTGGCCGTAAGCCGCCACCACCGCATGACAGCTCTCGCGTATCTCTTGCAACATACCCTCAGGCGCGGGAATTGAGGCATTGCCCTTATTCCATAGTTTTAGATTTACCGAGGGATAGCGCGCCGTTATTGCGTCGCCAATCAAGCTGAGAAAGCGCTCGGAGTCNGCAAAGCCGTTGGCAAGTAAGCCGATCGTGGGCTTATCTTCAGCATTCGCNGCCATATCAAAAACAAGGTCGTAAGATTCAACGGTTTGCGCCGAAGCGCNTGTGGGGTCATGGAATTCAATCATCAAAGCACTCCCGTTTGTTGGCATCATTGTTATCGAAAACGCCGGCACAGTGAACCCTCGAGGTAAAATTACGACGATTAGCCCAACACTCTNGGCNCAAATGCCTCGCTTGCAANCAAAANATNGGCCNGCAGGACAAATTCCATCCCGGCGACAAACTTAGACACTAATAAGACAAGAATCTTGTTATGCTGACTAGCCAATTCACAGGAGGATCCTATGAAACCGAACCAAGTTGGCCTANTAGCGACCGCTGGTATTGTAGTTGTGCTGNTATTCAGCAGCTTCGTGATCGTCGACAGTGGCCAGGTGGGCGTTGTGCGCACCCTCGGTGCTGTCCAACCAGAAGCTCTCAAAGAAGGTTTCCACTTCAAAAAGCCATTTATCGACAGCGTCGAGCAAATTGATGTGCGCTTACGTAAAGCTGAGAACGAGGCTGGCGCCGCTTCTAAAGACCTTCAGGTCGTGCGCACTCGTGTGGCTGTTCAATACTCTCTTACAGCAGATGTCACACCACTGACGTTTCAAAAAATTGGACCCAGAGCAATTGTTGAGAGCACGCTAATCAATCCAGCGATTATGGAATCAGTTAAAGCGATTACAGCTCTNTATACGGCGGAAGAACTGGTTACCAGCCGNGCCGAAGTAAAAAACAATATTCAGGGCGCGATTGAAGAATTCATTAACACCACTCTGGATCAGAAAGGCGTTGCCGGCGCTTTGACCCTCGCGAACGTGGCNATAACCGATTTCGACTTTTCAGTGGAGTTTAATCGCGCCATCGAAGAGAAAGTAAAAGCTGAGCAAGAAGCACTAAAGGCTAAGAACGAAAAACTGCGGCGCGTAACCCAAGCTGAGGCGGCCGCTGCTGAACGCGAACTGGCGGCAGACGCAGAGGCTTATCAAATTGAGGCAGCGTCGCGAGCTCGTGCCGAGGCCATCCGCCGCGAAGCCCAAGCACTGAAAGACAATCCTGAGCTAATTCAGCTGCGCATAGCAGANAANTGGAACGGTCAGCTGCCGCAGGTCACCGGCGAAGGCGCCTTACCCTTACTCAATATCGATGCCATGCAAGGAAGTCGATAACTGTCAGTCGCTGGTAATGACGACGCCATCGCGCACCAGTTGCGCGATATAGGCGTCGTCAAAGTCCATCGACCGTAAGACCGCTAANCTGTCTGCACCCACTTCGGGGGCACGCTTTGGCGGTCGCTTNGGTTCATCTTTGATTTGAATCGGCGAGCCTACGGTGAGCGGATAGTCGCCACCGTCTTCGCCNGTTTCAACAATGATGCCATTTGCGCGCAACTGCTCATCTGCAATGACGTCTGCCATAGTTTGGGCTTCGGCAAAGGTTACCCCTAAGTGTTCCAATCGCCCGGCGATGTCGTCGTAGGCCTGCGACTCGAACGCCTCGCACATCATGCGGTAGAACAANTCACGGTGCTGCATGGCTTGAGTAATGTCGCAAAAACGCTCGTCTTGCAGCCAATCTTTATGNCCTAGTGCTTCACACAACAGTGGGTATTCTCGAGCCACATTGACAATCGCCAGCACGATATAACGGCCATCCGCACAGCGATAGCAGTCCCCTAACGGCGCGGGCCAACTACCTTGCTGCCGACGCGAGCCCAGATCCTGGCCGGCAATCACGCCCTGTATCGCCATACCNTTNGCCCAGACGCCATTGGCNGCTANGGAGGTGCTCACATGACAGCCCTCACCTGTGCGCTCACGACGATAGAGTCCACTCATGATTGCAGCGAACAGCGCCGTTGCAGTGCTGTGATCGCCCATACCCGGCGCCGGCAATAACGGCACCTGACCGGGATCGCGAATCAATTCCATCATGCCGCTACGCGCCCACCAACCGGTGACATCAAAGGCCCGACGATTAGCATCGGCACCAGCGTCACCGTACCCGGTAATGTGGCCATAGATGAGTCTCGGGTTCACCGCTTTAACCGCGGCATAATCCAACTTGTAGCGCTGTAATTGGTCAGGTAGAAAATTTGTAGTCATCACATCGGCTTGGGCAAGCAACCGATGCAAGACCTTTTGACCCTCATCCTTGGCGAGATCTAACGCCAAACTACGCTTATTCCGAGACGTCAATTGCCAGTGATAGGGCACCGGATAACGCCCCACAAGGCTTCGATAGCCGTCACCCTCGGGGGGTTCAATCTTTATTACTTGGGCACCGTAGTCCGCCAAGATTGTCGCCGCTCCCGGCCCAGCCAAAAATGTGGCTGCATCAATGACCGTTAGGTCTTCTAAGAAATAGCTCATGGTTCCCCCCCTGNCGCCAGCTTTAGCACTCGTTTTCGTGGCGCGCGACCACCANCGGCTCTTCCCCGGCGAGCCACACGGATAAATGAATAGGCTGACAACAAACATAGCAATCTTCTATGTAATGCTGCTCCTCCTCGCCAGTATCGATTACCAGTTCAAAGTTTTCGCCACAATACGGGCAATTGATTGTCGTGCTGTCCGTACTAAATCTCATTGCCTCACTCTACTATTTTTAGTCGAGCATGATAGTGTGCTGGGTTTTTCANCCATTCATACTTTTTAGACGGAACCTAAAAATTGAGCAATACCCCATTTTGGTACGACACCGCCTTACAAGTGCCCAGCAATACCGCCCAAGTTACCGTGGCTGGAGCAAACATTGAATACGCAACTTGGGGAGAAGTCGGCAAGCCCGGCATCGTGCTCATTCACGGCAGCAATGCCCACTTGGAATGGTGGCGGTTTACCGCACCGTTTTTNGCCGATCGATTTAGAGTAGCGGCCCTAGATTTATCAGGGAATGGCAACAGTGACTGGCGCGAACGCTACAGTGGCGAACTCTTTGCCCAGGAGGTTTGGGCGGTATGCGAAGCAGCGCAGCTAGGCCCGCGCCCATTTGTCATCGGCCACAGCTTTGGCGGCTTCGCCGCTCTAGAAACCGGGCATCATTACGGTGACCGTCTGGGCGGCGTACTATTTATGGACTTCACCGTAGCACCACCAGAGGACTACATCGAATGGGGGCTGCGCGTGGAAAGAGAAGGCGTGCAACCCGGGCGCAAATTACGCGTGTATCCAGACAAGGNAACCGCCATGGGGCGCTTTCGACTGATTCCAGAACAACCGGGTGTCGCACCGGAACTGCTAGAGCATATGGCCAACTACGGACTCAAAGAAGTCGAGGGCGGATGGACCTGGAAATTCGATCCCGCCCTATTCGACTATCTGGAAATGGGCGTAGACCAACAACAAAAGTTCATCGATATGCGCTGTCCTACAGCGCTTATGCTGGGTGAACAAAGCGAGGATGAGGGGGCTCTCTACGGAGACTCTATGTTGGCCGCGAGCGGCGGCACCCTGCCTACCATTACAGTACCCGGCACCTACCACCATCTGATGTTTGACCAGCCTATAGCGGTGGCGATGGCAACGAAACTATTGTTACTTGAGTGGTGCCGATCCGGCGCTGCTTGAGGCCAAAGCCTGCTTAATGCGCGTGTGGGCCTGCTCATCTAATGGATGCAGGCGGGCCAGCACGATAAGTACCACCATTAAAATCAAGGGCACTAGGGTAAACATCTCATGGATGCGTGTCAGCGTGTCAGGATTCTGTGTTTGATTAGCAATATAGCCGGCCATGCCCAACCCCAGAGCCACCCCTGCGCCACCCAGGGCTTTGGCGAGCTTTTGAAAGAAACTTGCCATGGAATAAATCGAGCCATCGGCGCGGATACCTAACTTCCACTGCGCATACTCCACGGTATCTGGAATCATTGCCCACCCCAGCACTGCAACCGGCGTGCCGCCGAGCGCAATCAAACAGCCCCAAAAGAACACCCAACCAACGGCGTCTGGCGTGGTGATGTAAAAGCCTAGACATGCAACGACACTGAGTCCTGCGCCCATAATGAGTGCACCAGACTTACCAAAGCGCGCAGCCAACATCGGCACGGACACCAGACCTAACAGCATCACTAGTAGCGTCGCTGCAAAGAAATCTGGAATGAGATCTGGACGTTCTAAATAATAAATAAAGTAATAAGCCGTCAGAGTCTGACGAACAGTGAAGCTGAGCATACCGCAACAGAAGATGCCTATGACAATCAGCAACGGTGGATTTAAAAACACTGCCTGTAGACTGTGACGGAACGTTAATTTTTGCTCAACTGGCGGTACTACTCGCTCTTTCGTGGTTGCAAACGTAATCAGCAGCAGACCGGTAGAGATAAAGGCAAAAACCACCATCAAAGCTTGAAANCCGTCAGCCCGACTGTCGAATAATTCAACGAATGGGATCGTGCCGACGGATACCACAAAGGCGCCAATAAAGGCGCAGGCCATTCTCCAGGTAGACAGTTGAGTACGGGCNCCGTAGTCGTCGGTCAATGACGCGGTCAATGCCGAATACGGAATAGTCACTACGGTATACAACACCCCGAACAGCAAATACGTAGTGTAGGCCCACCACAGCTTGCCGGTGTCATCGAGATCCGGCACTGTGAACGTCAACACAGTTATGGCGGCAAGTGGCAAGGCACCTAGAATCAGCCAAGGCCGCAGACGACCGAATCGCGTACGTGTGCGCTCAGCCAGCATACCCATCAGCGGATCCGTTATAGCGTCCACCACCCTAGCTAAGGCGATAACACCCGCAGCCGCCGTCGCCGATAACCCCATGACATCCGTATAGAAAAGCAACAGGTAGGTCATCGCAGAAATAAAATAAAGGTTGATCCCTAGATCACCTATCGCGTAGCCGAGTGATTCTTTAAGACGCATCAAACGATGACACCCTGAGATTGCAAAGACTGAATCTCGTCAGCTTCAAGGCCTAATTCAGCAAGCACCACAGCACTGTCCGCACCCGCATCCGGAGCCGCTCGATGAAACCGTGAAGATTGCGGAAAGCTGGATAAATTGATCGGCGAGCGCACCAAATTCAGGTCGCCGAGTTGTGGATGAGGTGCAGGTTTCGCCATGGCTAGATGCTGAACCTGTGGATCCTCAAAAGCCTGACCAATGTCATTAATTGGCCCGCAGGGAACCCCAGCTTCATTCAAACGCTGCACAAGTTCCGCAACCGTATATGTGCGAGTAATCTGATTCATATCGTGCTTAATCTGTTCGCGCTTACCTACGCGATCTCTCACACGCTGATAATCTGGATGGGCAAATAGCTCACTGGCACCGAGAGCATCGCAGAAGCGCTGCCACATCTGACTGCCAAAAGCTGCGATATTCACATGGCCATCCTGGGCATCAAAAGTCCCCATCGGCACTTGGGTAGGATGATCATTACCCTGNTGGGTAGGAACATCGCCATCCATAGTGTAGCGGGCACCTTGAAAATCTAACTTGCTCAACATGGCTTCTAATAACGAGGTGTGTACCCACTGCCCCTCCCCTGTGCGCTCCCGATGCAGTAATGCAAGCAAAATACCTTGACCGAGGAACATCCCCGCCGAGGTATCAGAAATTGCCACGCCGACGCGCATAGGGCCAGTACCAGGCTCGCCAGTTACGGACATAAGGCCGCTCATACCCTGTACAATTTGATCGACGCCAGGGCGACTGCGATACGGGCCGTCCTGCCCAAAACCGGAAATACTCGCGTAAACAAGCCTTGGATTAATGGCACGCAGAGTGTCGTAGTCCACGCCCAAACGAAATTTCACATCGCTGCGAAAGTTCTCCACCACCACATCTGCATCAACCGCCAAACGATGAAACAACTTTTGACCTGCCGCACTCTTTAAATCGATGGCCACGGAGCGCTTATTACGGTGCAGATTTTGCTCGTCTGAGCCACGCCGACTGCCGGTTACAGAACTCCCTTGGGCGTCTTTGCGCGGCGGCGGCTCTACTTTAATGACGTCTGCACCCCAATCGGCCAGCAAACGCACTGCCGTAGGGCCTGCACGTGCAATAGTTAAATCCAATACCCGAATATGATCTAACGGCCCCTGCATCTATCCCCCCAGATAGTCCTTCAGACAGTAAACCATAGCATGTGCCTTACCCTAAAAGGCTAGACTCGCTATGATCTATTAGAAATAGGAGAGAGATATGGCCATAGAATTGGAATACAAATTACCCCACGCTGTTGCCGATGTTTGGCAGATCATCAGTGACCCCGGCCGCATAGACTGGGTGGCGGGCGTGGCATCCTGTGATTACGACGGCCAAGTCAGACGCTTTAAAATGGATGGCGCTGGAGAGTTAGCTGAGCAAATTTTCAGCGTCGATAACAGTACCCATACCATCACCTACGGAGTAATAGAGTCCACCCCACCGCTGGCAAGCCATCGGGCCAGCATGGCCTTGAGCGAAATTCCCGAGGGCACGCTGCTCACCTGGCGGACCGCTGTAGAACCTGAGGCCGTCGAACCCTTTATAAAACAAGGCATGGATGCATCAGCGGCAAAACTATTAACCGTACTCGGCAGCTGAGGATACTGGGATGCGAAAGGCCGCGATCATTCTAATTGGACTTGGCATCCTAGTGGTGGTTGCCGGCCAAACATATCTGTCCTGGCAAACCGAGCCAGAGCGCCCTGTCGTAGCGAATAAAGCCACGCTCCGAAACACCGAAAGCGGTACTGTCGTAGGATTTATTGATAAGCTCGGTGCGCGCAGTTGGCAAGGCATCCCATACGCAGAACCACCCGTGGGACAGCAGCGTTGGCGCGCCCCACAGCCCCCAATAGCGAGCCAAACGACCATTGAAGCACTGCAACCCGGCGCGATTTGCCCGCAATTCGCATCGTTATTAAGCGGCGCAGACGAGCAAACACCAAGCGGCCAAATCGCCGGCAATGAAGATTGCCTGTACCTCAACATCTGGTCGCCACCGAATGCGGCTAAGCTACCGGTGATGCTATGGATACATGGCGGCGGTAATACCATCGGACACGGCGGCAGCTATAACGGCGCGGCACTGGCAACCCAGCGCAATGTAGTAATTGTAACGATCAATTACCGGCTCGGAATCTTTGGCTGGTTCAGCCACCCGGATCTGTTGACCGGCGACAAGTTAGACGATTCGGGCAACTACGGCACCCTAGACGTGGTCCGTGCGCTGGAGTGGGTGCAAGGCAATATCGAGGTTTTTGGCGGTGACCCGGGCAACGTTACTGTCTTCGGCGAATCAGCCGGGGCATTCGACACTCTCGCCATGATGGCGTCGCCATTAGCTAAGGGGCTATTTCATCGGGCCATCGTACAAAGCGGTGGTTTCAGCCCAACAAATTTAGACCGCGCACAAAACTACCAAGAAGATGGCGGCGCGGCGCTCAGCAGCCGAGAGCTTGTCACCAAGATGCTGATTGCCGACGGTTTGGCAACAAATCGCGAAGCCGCAAAAAATCTTGCCCAAGATATGCGAAAGACCGAACTACGAGACTATTTATACGCGAAAACCCCCGCGCAATTTTTTGCCCAACTCGACGGCGGCGGTTTCGGCATGATCCCGCTACCAGACAACTTTGGTGACGGCCATGTGCTCCCCGACCTCAGTACCGAGGAAATATTCTCCGACCCCAACAATCACAACCAGGTTCCAGTGATTCTCGGTACGAACCGCGACGAACCTTCACTATTTATGGTGCGCGCACCGCAATACGTAGAGAACTGGCTTGGGTTTTTACCACGCCTGAAAGATAAGGCCGCCTACAAACGGGCGGTGTACTACGGCGCACAAGCGTGGAAGCACCGGGGCGTGGACAGCCTAGCCAATTACATGCGTAGATCGGGCAATGAACAGGTGTACGCTTACCGCTTTGATTGGGACGAGGAGCCATCACAATTCGGTTTCGACCTGAGCGTTGCCTTAGGCGCGGCCCATGGCTTAGAAATCGCGTTCGCATTCAACGANTTTGAAGGCGGTATGGGACTCGACTATATCTATCCCCACAACGAGGGACAGTATGCATTAGCCGCAAGCATGAGTTCCTATTGGACACAGTTTGCCTACACCGGCNATCCCGGTCAGGGGCGGGANGACCAAGAAACCCAGTGGCTCAGCTGGGGCACCGAGGGTAAACGCTCGCTGATACTCGANACGCCGACAGATCAGGGCATATATATGGATGATCAGGAGGTCGTGCTGGAAGCANTGCAGCAGGAGCTTATTGACGATCCAAATATCACAGACCCGCAGGAGCGATGTAATTTATACCGCACTGCATTTCGAGCCCCACCAGACAATACTGAGTTGCAAAAATTGTGTGCCGGCGCATAAGCGCTGCCACCGGAAGGAGTGCTGCCACGAGCACANCCTAACGAACCTACTCCGCTATACCGTCGCTGGGGCCGAGCCACCACCCGNTTGAGATCGAGTCGTTTCATTACCAGGCTGCGGATCACGGGGAATAAACTGCGACGCCACCAACGACATCAGCGCAAAAGCCGCCCCACAATAAAAGACTAGGGATGGGGACGAGATCCACACCAAACCCAAAGCCGCAGGGATCACTATGGCTGCGATATGGCTGATGGTAAAGGACACTCCAGCACTGCTGGCCATATCCTTGGGATCGGCAATCTTTTGGAAGTAGGTGCTGATTGCGATGGCCATAGCAAAGAACATGTGATCGAGCACGTATAGCGCCGCAGCAAGGGTGGCATTCTCAACCAGCCCATAGGCTACAAACACAAAAATCAGTCCTACATATTCGCAAGTAAGGGCATTGCGCTCGCCAATACGACTAATCAGCCGGCCGATGCGTTCGGCAAAAAACCAGTTAAAAATATAGTTAATCAAAAACAGCAACGTCACTTGGGACGCACTGTAGCCAAACTTTTCGACCATCAGGAACGCTGCGAAAACCACAAATATCTGGCGCCGCGCACCAGACAGAAACGTCAGCACGTAATATAGCCAATAGCGTTTGCGCAAAATGAGAGTCTTATGCTGGGTGGTCTTTGCCGGGAAATGCGGAAAGCCCAGCCACATAACCAGGGCCAAGGCAGCACACAGCCCCCCAGCAAGCAAAAAGTTCCAAACGTAATCGAGCTGAAAAATTTCTAACAGCCCCCACATCACGGAGTAGACGATCAGCGAGGTGACCGAACCCACAGCGATCAATTTTCCGAGCACAGCAGGCGCTTCGGCCTTGGACAGCCACTGTAAGCTCAGCGACTGCTTGGTCGCTTCAAAGTAATGGAAACCAATACTCATCAGCACCGTGGTGAAATACAGACCGTACTCAGAGGGAAAGAATCCAGTAGCTGCAACGCCCACACCCAACAGCGCCAGGGAGAACACAGCAAAGGTTTGTTCACGCAGAACCAAAAGCACAAAAACCGTCGTAAAGGCCAAAAACCCCGGGACCTCGCGCAGACTTTGCAAAATGCCAATTTCTACGCCGGTGAATGCCGCGCGCTCGACCACGAAATTATTCAGCAATGCCGACCAAGCATTAAACGCAATCGGCATAGCAACAGACATCAGCACCAGGAGCATCATGGGAGTACGCCAGCGCGATGTTGATTCTGAATGGCTTTGCTGCATTAACGATCCCCTATGATTTGAAAAACAAAGGAGCCATGGGCGATCAACCGCTCACGCTCATCAGTAATCTGCGTATTAAACGTCATCACCCGTTTGCTCTGGCTAAGCAGGTGCGCCTTAACACTCAACCTCGCACCTTCCTGCGTCCCGCGAGTATAGGTGACATTACCGTTTACCGTGACCGCAAGTTTTTGCAGTGACGCACTGGCATAAGCACAGGCGCTGTCCATTACCGCATAAGCAACGCTGCCGTGGGTATACCCCGCCGCATTGATCCACCCCTGATCTACAACCAAGTGCAATTCACAATCACCATCTTGAGCTCGGGTAACCACAACGCCGAAACGCTCGCGGATCTGAGTGTCACCATCGAGAACCTTCTGAGCACTCGGATGAATATCTGAAGACATATGATTTCCCAATCGAAACAGCGACTCGTGTAAAAATAACTGAAGAACGAGCAAGCACTTGCTTGCGTGCTCCGGCGCAGAACTTTACTGCAGATTATTGGACGGAAGAAGGGAGGCCATTACAGAAAAGTCTCCCGCACATGACTTTTTCTCCCAAGTCACCCATGCTGACCGGGATCGCGATGTAGTTTTTAGCCGCTGGCTGCTTCGGCGACTTGGGCCGAGTGGCGGCCGCTTACACTAATCCGGCAGGCCCAAAACGCGCTTGGCAAGAATGTTTAGTTGCACTTCTGAAGTGCCGCCTTCGATTGAATTGGCTTTGGATCTGAGCCAGGCACGGGTGGTGCCGAGTTCGTCTTCCTCGAACGCATCGCCCTGCCAACCTAGGGACTGGGTTCCCAACACGTTGAGCAAGAGTTCGTATTTACCCTTGTTTTGCTCGGTGCCGTAGTACTTAAACATTGAGGATACGGCGCCAGGGGCTGTACCAGTGGCCGACTCCTCAACACTCCGACGCATGGTTAAGCCAAATGCTTTGTCGCTCATGCGATGAGCTAGGATTTGATTACGCAGCACCGGGTCGGCGACTTTGCCGTTAGCGTCTTTGCCGACGTACTGCAGCGCATATTCTTCGATCGAGGTGGTCTTTTGACCGCCGCCGATACCGCCAATCATCGAGCGTTCGTGCTGTAACAAGCGCTTGCCTACGGTCCAGCCTTTATTTAGCTCATGCACTAAGTTGCTCTTTGGCACTCTGACGTTGTCGAAGAACGTCTCGCAGAACGGCGAGTAACCGCTGATCAGCAAGATCGGTTTTACGGTGATACCCGGTGTAGTCATATCAAATAACACAAAGGAGATGCCGTCGTGCTTCGGTGCGTCGAAATCGGTGCGCACAAGACAGAACATCCAGTCGGCATTGTCGGCCCCTGAGGTCCATATTTTCTGCCCATTAACAATGAAGTCGTCGCCGTCTTCTACTGCGGAGGTGCGTAAACTTGCTAGGTCTGAACCAGATCCCGGTTCGCTGTAGCCCTGACACCACCATATGTCCCCGCGGGCAATTTTCGGTAAGTGCTCTTGCTTCTGCGCTTCGGTGCCGTATTCCAGTAGTGCTGGACCTATCATACTTAGGCCCATGCCGACCAACGCTGGACGGGCATTTATGCGCTGCATTTCCTGTTGCAGCACGACGACTTCATCTTTGTCGAGGCCCGCACCGCCATATTCTTTCGGCCAGCTTGGCACGGTATAGCCACGCTCTGCGCAGCGGTCCATCCAAAGTTTGGTGTCGGCATTCTTGTACTGGGCTCTGCGGCCACCGCCCGGGTATTCATCCGCCACCATCGGCGTGCGCATGGATGCTGGGCAGTTGTCTTCTAGCCAGCCTCGGACTTCTTCACGGAACGCGTTACTCGAGTTCATATCTTTTTGCTCACTTTTGGATTGGAGAAGTATAGCGACAAGACGCGCGGGTGCCAGTATTTCGCATCGATCCAGTGATTTCTGGATTAAGATTTGTCCACCTTGGTTTATGCCTCGAGGCGGTGGACCGAGGTGCGCGATCCTCGACCGTCCAGTAGCTCAACTACAATTCTCGGACCAGTCGGATGCCGCGATCACCATTGCCGCCGTGAGCGGCTTTGCGAAAGCTATTGGCGGTCTCTTCCTGCCCTGAGTCCCATGAGCCGCCTCGGTGGCCATGACTACTGCACCCCTGCCCTTGTCCTACCCGAGTACCGTCTCGACTGGCGCTGGAATAATCTGGTAGACCACAGTCGGCTACCCATTCAGACACATTACCGTGGGTGTCGTGCAAACCAAAGGCATTGGGCCTGTACTGCCCACGTTTACGCGGTGTGACCTGGCCGTCGTTGCAATCGATGACTGTCCAAGCTCGGTAGCGTCGCTTTACTGTTTGATCTGCAACATTGGCGTATTCGCATAACCGTTGCGGATTGTCGCCAAAAAAGTAAACGCTTTGACTGCCCGCACGGGCGAAGTATTCCCACTCGGCTTCTGTGGGCAACCGATAACGGGCGCCAGTTTGGGCACTTAACCAGCGCACATACTTGGTGGCCTGTTGNTGNGAAACGTGCACAATTGGGCTGTTTTCGGTGAGATCGTTTGCAGCCAAGGCCGCAGTTAGCTTCTTGGGTACGGTCGCGCCGGTGTCCTTGGCATAGCTCAAAAACTCGGCGATGCTGACCTCGTACTTGCTGACTGCAAAGGGCTGGGTCAGTTGCACTGTTCGGGTCGGTGACTCTTGTCGGCTCCCGTTTGCATTGCCCATGATGAAATCGCCTGCAGGCACGACGATCATTTCAGGCGCGTTGCCGCCACTTGTTAAGCTATCCCTTAGCACTTCACCAGGTACGGCTTGGACCTTTTTCAGTTTGAAATTCACGGTTTTCCCTGCCGGCGTCAAGCCCACCGTTTTTGTCTGTGTTCGATATCCCATGGATCTCACCGTTACGGCTACTTTACCTGCGGGCAATCGCTCGCCCGGAGCATATATTCGGGGATCGCCGCCCGCAGGAGTAACGTCGACCAGACTATTCGCCGGTTCTGTGTTCACATTAAGTTTGCCGTAACCCCGGGCTAAAGTGATTTGTTCGGTGTTGTCACCGTATTGAATGGTGATACGTTTGCTCTGGGTAACGTATCCGGGACGGCTGACCTGCAGCGAGTATTCGCCCATTGGCAAGCGCACTCCGGGCTTGTATTTAATATCGGTGCCGATAATTTCTACCTTCGCGCTTGCGGGCCTGAGCGTAAGGGACAGGCTGCCATGGGGATCCATGCTTAGGTTCAAATTGACTTGCTGGGTTGACCCGGATTTGAGCACCAATTCTGTCTTGGCGTTGCGCCGCTCGGCCTTGCCCATGCGGATTCGGTGCGTACCTGAGGTGAGCGTGATTTGCGTGGGCGTTATCGCAGCCAAGCGCTCGCCGTTTACTTCCACCCATGCGCCTTTGGGATTGGACATTAACTCTATAACGCCCTCCCCGGCTTCCAGCCGGTAACTGCGTTGCATGTGATCGCCCAAGCTAATGTCTAACTGCTCGGTCTGCGGCGCATAATGACTGTGAGTCACCTCTACTTGGTAACGCCCCGGATTTATGCTGTGGCTCTCGATCGGTGTGGTCCCTATGAACTGACCATTAATGGCTACGCGCGCGTCGCCGGGCTGGCTTGTTACGCTAATGGTCGCCGCAAAGAACATAAAATAGGACGCTGCGGCCACCGCCAACAGCAGCAGCCCAAGCAAAACTTTTACTTTAAGGCTCAATTTGAACTCCTTGCACTCAAGGCGTAGTTTGCATCGCCTGAATATGTTGATGCAAAGTGGATTTGCGCATAAGGACACCCATGAATCTGGCCCAATGGCAATCTGATACGGACATGCAAGCCGCTTTAGGCGAACAAAAAATCGCTGTGGTGGGACTGTCTGTAAATCCGGCTCGGCCCAGCCATGACGTCGCCCGGGTCATGCAAAATTTGGGCTATACGATCGTGCCGATTAATCCGCGCGAGGAACATGTTTTAGGTGCTCGCAGCTATCCAGATTTGTCCACCGCGGTGGCTGAGACAGGCCCTATTGCTTTGGTAAATGTGTTTAGAGAATCCAGCGCCGTGCCTGCTATTGCTGAAGAGGCGGTGACTATTGGCGCACGTTTTTTGTGGCTACAGCTTGGTGTCATAAGCATCGACGGGATTCAGATTGCGCAGGCCGGCGGCCTTACTTGCATTGTGGATCGCTGCTTAAAGATTGAATATCGGCGTTTGTATGGTTTTGCTGGCTAAGACGTTGGGTCTTTTTATCGCGCAAGCATTACTCGATCAAAGAAAATTCATAACCGCACTTTGCACGATTACTACGCCCAACCCCGCCAGCACGCTCCAATGAAATCTGTCTAGTTTGGATTCGATTCTGATTATCCGTTGATCGGTTTGATCGAAACGTTTGTCTATTTGCTCAAAACGTTTGTCGATCTGCTCAAAGCGTTTGTCCACCTGCTCGAAGCGTTTGTCGACCTGCTCAAAGCCTTTGTCGACCTGTCCAAAACGCCCATCATAGCGCCCTATGAGATTGTCGAAATTTTGTTGGGTTTGGTCTATGTGGGCTTGAAGTTTTTCTTCTAAACGCACTCCGCGCTCTTCGACGCGGACAAGACGTTGGTCCAGTGAGTTAACAACGCTCGCGAGTGCGCCGATTCGCTCTATCGCGATTTCACCCTGACGCTCAGCACGATCGAGGCGCTCCTCTACATTAGTCATGCGCCGCGTCAACTCTACCAAAACCGACTGCAATGATTGCAGCACCGGACTTGAGCCTAGCCAAGTTTCGAATTGTGCTTGGGTTGTGGTCATGTCGTCTCGGGCGATACTCATTTGACAGCTCCGTGGCTCACGCAGCAGCCTCACTCCCCAAACATAAGTTGTCGGCAGGGGAAACGCCAGAAATATTGTGCGCTATTTGGCCGGTATCGGGCGTCCGCCCCTGATTAGTGCGCACCTTTCTAGCATCCGCGTAAACCATGAAACAGGTCAGTTACGCTGTATCGCCAGATACCTCAACCAGCCGCTTCGCTGCGGCACAAAAGGCTTCTACTGCCTCGCGCATATCGGCACGGCGCGCATCACCCTGGCTTTCGCTAAAACAAAAACTCAGCCGCAATTGGTTCATACCCGCTCCAGGGTCGCGCTGACGCGCATCGGCCGGGTAAAAATCGTACATGGGGATTACGACAATGCCATGTTCTTTCACCAGCTGCTCTATCAGTGCGTCATCGGTTTGTATTGCCGGTTTTCCAGCAACGCGCTTAAAGGTAAATACCGAAAAGAAGCCGCCGTCTGGAACGGTCCACTCGAAGTGTTCTTTATGATCCTTTAACTCCGCTTCTAGGGTGTCTAGTAATATTTTTCTGTTTTCGCGGTAGACGCCAAGTTTATCCTCCGCTATCGGCCACATGCTGTCGCGCTTTATGTACTGGCCGTCTTCCTCGCGTCGATGCAGGAGAGCCTCGAAGCCTCGCAGGGCCGCTGGGTTTTGAAATAACAGGTCGGCACTGGACTCGGTTAAGGCTAGAGTGGTTAACGGCACTTCTTCGCCACCTTCGATCTCGATGGTTGCATCACTGTAAAAGTATCCGACTCTGGGACCAGGAAAACCAATTTTTGAGCCCGTAAATAAATGGATGGTTTGTCTGGGATCTATACTTAAGAAGGTTTGGGCGCGATCACTAGGCTTCGCGTAGTTAATATAAAGGTACGGCGCGTCCTCTAATACCAGTACGCCTTCTTCACGCAGCACATTCATAATCTGTTCCCGGCGGGCCTGACTAAAGGAGAAACCGGCTGGGTTATGTCCGTCGGGTACCGTGTAGTAGAAGGGTACAAAATA